>CAZTOZ010000028.1:0-40964 GCA_964614535.1 uncultured Thiotrichales bacterium
TAGTTGAAATCAGAGACCCGAAATAAAGGGGATTAAGACCGCGGCCGTCACGGCGTTGAAATCAGAGACCCGAAATAAAGGGGATTAAGACGGCACGGTGGGTGCCGGCACGTTGTGGTTGGTGGGTTGAAATCAGAGACCCGAAATAAAGGGGATTAAGACTTTGCCCCGCCCATTGAGCTGCCCGAGCAGTTTGTGTTGAAATCAGAGACCCGAAATAAAGGGGATTAAGACCCCGTTCCCGCGTCCGCTACGTGTGCGCCGTAGTGGTTGAAATCAGAGACCCGAAATAAAGGGGGTTAAGACTTGTACAGCTCCGCGAATAGGTGTGGGTAGCTCGTCGAAATCAGAGTTCCGGAATCAGTGCGTGACGTGACTGGCTATCGGGCTGTGGCCTTTGATGTGGGGTGTGCAGTCTTGTCTTGGCTGTTGCCATTTGGTTTTCTCCCGGGGTTTCCACCGGTTGGGGGTTGGTGTTTTGGTGGGGCGCGTCTTTTTCCGGGAGGGGGGATGCTATGAAGCGGGTGATTTGGGGGGTGTCGTATGGTGGTGCTTAGGTCGAGTCCCCGGCGTTGGGCTGTGGAGCCTCTGGTGGCGGAGGGGGTGGAGTGGTCTGTGCCGGGTATGAGGTGGGGGGTGGCCAAGGGGTGGTCGTTCGATTCGCCGTGGATCGAGGTGATACCCGATGCGGTGCTCGATATTTCCGTCTTATCGCATTATAGGAGTGGGGTGTGGGGGTTTTGGGAGGGGCGGTTCTATTTGTTGGCGTTGCTGAGTCAGCGCTATCGGTTGTTGCAGCCGGCGCCGTTGGAGGCGGATTGGATCACGGGGACGTTGGAGTTGTGGCCAAGAAGGCGGATGCCTCGTTCAGCGGTGAGGTATCGAGCGCTGGTGGGGTTGGATCGTGGTGTGGTGGTGTGGCGGGATTTGGTGGTGCGGGCGCCGGATGCGCCCCATGCGGTGCGGGTGCGCTGGCCGTTGTCGGCCAGCGCGGCGGAGGTGTTGGCTCAGGCGGCGGTGCGGATGAGCTGGAAGTAGTTGTCGAGCGCGGCGACGATGCGGTCGGCGGCATGGCCGTCGCCATAGGGGTTTTTGGCGTTGGCCATGGCGTCGTAGGCATTCTGGTCCAGTAGCAGCCGGCTGGCTTCGCTGACGATGGCGTCGGCATCGGCGCCGACGAGTTTGACGGTGCCGGCTTCGACGCCTTCGGGCCGTTCGGTGGTGTCGCGCATGACGAGGACGGGTTTGCCGAGGGAGGGGGCTTCTTCCTGGACGCCGCCGGAGTCGGTGAGGATCAGTGTGGCGTTGGCCATCAGGGCGACGAAGGCGCGGTAGCCCTGGGGTGGGATGAGGTGGATGTTGTCGAGCCCGGCGAGCAGTTGGTTGACTGGTTTCTGTACGTTGGGGTTGAGGTGGACGGGGTAGATGAACTGGTGGTCGGGGAATTGGCGGGCCAGACGGGCGAGGGCGTCGCAAATCTGCTCGAACCCGCCGCCGAAGTTTTCGCGGCGGTGGCCGGTGATGAGCACGTAGGGTTGTTGGCGCCAGTTGTCCGGCAGGGCGCCGTCGAGGGCGAGGTCCACTTCGGCCTGGACTTCGGGTTTTTTCTGCTGTTCCACTTCCAGAAACAGGGCGTCGATGACGGTGTTGCCGGTGACGTGGATTTGCTCGGCGGGGATGTTTTCGTCCAGCAGGTTTTGCCGCGATTGGGTGGTGGGGGCGAAATGGAGGTTCATCAGCGGCGCGGCGGTGCGGCGGTTGGCCTCTTCGGGAAATGGTGACTGCATGTTGCCGGTGCGCAGCCCGGCTTCGACGTGGCCGAGTGGTATGCGGCGGTAGAAGCAGGCCAGGGCTGCGATCAGGACGGTGGTGGTGTCGCCCTGTACCAGCGCCATGTCGATGTCGATGTCGCCGAGCAGGGCGTCGACCCGTTCCATGAGGCGGGCGGAGAGGGAGGCCAGTGTCTGGTCGGGTTGCATCACTGCCAGGTCGTGATCCACGTCGAGGTCGAAGATGTCGACCACCTGTTGCAGCATTTCTCTGTGCTGGCCGGTGGAGATGACGACGGGGGTCAGCCCTTCGGCCTTCTCCAGTGCCTTGATCACTGGGGCCATCTTGATGCCTTCCGGCCGGGTGCCCATGAATACCGCTACTTTCTTCATTGCTTCGAATCCTTTGAGAACATGGCGCGCGCCGCGCGGATGGCGGTCATTCTACGGGGGGCGCCGTGGGGTGGCCATTGCCTGCTGCCGGGGGCGTTGACTGTTTCACAAAACGCCCCTTGGGGTGGCAAGCGCGGGGTGGGGTGGTGGCCTGTTCTCGCCTCGGTGGCTGGGGGATAATGGGCGCTCGTTCAACAACCGGGTGGCGACATCACAATGAAGGTTCTCGTGGTAGGCGGCGGCGGCCGCGAACATGCGCTGGCGTGGAAGATTGCGCAGTCTCCGAAAGTGGAACGGGTCTATGTGGCGCCGGGCAATGCCGGCACTGCGTTGGAGCCGGGTATCGAAAACGTTGCCATCGATGTGGAGGAGATTCCGGCGATGCTCGATTTTGCCAAGGCCAACGGGGTCGATCTGACCGTGGTCGGGCCGGAGGTGCCGCTGGTGCTCGGCATTGTCGATATCTTTCGCGCCGAGGGGTTGCGCTGTTTCGGCCCGGACAAGGCCTGTGCGCGGCTGGAGGGTTCCAAGTCGTTCAGCAAGGATTTTCTCGCCCGTCATGGTATTCCCACCGCCGCCTATGCCAGCTTCACCGACCGGGACGAGGCGGTGGCCTATATCCGTGAGCAGGGGGCGCCGATCGTTGTCAAGGCCGATGGGCTGGCGGCCGGCAAGGGGGTGATTCTGGCGCGCACCGAGGCGGAGGCGATTGCGGCGGTCGATGACATGCTGGCCGGCAATGCTTTTGGGGAGGCGGGGCACCGCGTCGTCATCGAGGAGTTTCTCACTGGCGAGGAGGCGAGTTTCATCGTCATGGTCGATGGCCGCCATGTGTTGCCGATGGCCAGTTCGCAGGATCACAAAGCACGCGACGAGGGGGACGAGGGGCCGAACACCGGTGGTATGGGCGCCTATTCGCCGGCGCCGGTGGTGACGCCCGAGATCCATGACCGCATCATGGCGGAGGTGATCGAGCCGACGGTCAAGGGCATGGCGGATGAGGGGCATCCGTTCACCGGTTTTCTCTATGCCGGGCTGATGATTGCCGAGGATGGCACCCCGAAGGTGCTGGAGTTCAATGTCCGTTTTGGCGATCCCGAGACCCAGCCGATTATGATGCGGCTGCGGTCCGATCTGGTGGCCCATATCGAGGCGGCGCTCGATGGGCGGTTGGACGGCGAGACCGCCGAGTGGGATCCGCGCGCCGCGCTCGGCGTGGTGCTGGCGGCCGGGGGCTATCCCGGCAGTTACCGCAAGGGGGATGAGATCGTCGGCCTGCCCGGGGCCGAGGGGGATGATGCCAAGGTCTTCCACGCCGGCACGGCGATGGAGGATGGCAGAATCGTCACCGCCGGGGGGCGTGTGCTCTGTGTCGTCGGGCTGGGTGAGACGGTGGCGGCGGCCCAGCGCCGGGCCTATGCGTTGGCGGAGCAGATCCACTGGGAGGGTGTCTACTACCGCCGCGACATCGGCTATCGCGCCATCGCCCGGGAAGGCGGATGACGTGGCTCCGGCGCCTCTGGCGGTTGTCGCTGCTGGCGCTTTTTATCCTGCTTGGCGTGGTGTTGACGCTGGCGCTGCTGCCGGCGATGCGCGACGGCATCCCCGGGGAGAGGGTCAAGCGGACGCGGCAGTGGTGGTATCGCCGGGTGCTGTGGATTCTGCATGTCGATGTGGAGGTCTCCGGCAAGCCGCTCGGGCAGCCGGCGCTGTGGGTGGCCAATCACATCTCCTGGCTCGATATTCCGTTGCTGGGTAGCCTGGGGCCGGTGGGCTTTCTCTCCAAGGCGGAGATCCGCCACTGGCCGGTGATCGGCTGGCTGGCCGCATCGACCGGCACGCTGTTCATCGATCGTGGCGGGCGCGGTGCGTCGCAGGCGGCGGCCCGCTGTATTGCCGAGCATATCGGGCACGGCCATTCGATTCTGGTCTTTCCCGAAGGTGGGACGAGTCGTGGCGAGACGGTCGGGCGCTTCCATGCCCGCCTGTTTGCGCCGGCCATCGACCGCGGGCTGTGGGTGCAGCCGGTGGCGCTGCGCTATTTCCAGGCCGATGGCGGGGCGCACCGGAAATTGCCGTTCGTCGATCGCCAGCCGTTCTTCAGTAACCTCTGGGCGGTGCTGGGCGAACGCCGCGTGCTGGCGAAGGTGGCGTTTGCCGAGCCGATCGACGGGGGGGCGTATGACGAGCGCCGTCCGCTGGCCGGGCTCGCCCATGCCCGGGTGCTGGAGGCATTCGAGCGGATGTGAGCGCCGTTCGCCCGGCAAAAAAAGGCCCGCGCGAGGCGGGCCGGTCGGGGGTTGGCGTGATGAATCGGGTCAGCCGCGTTTCATCGTGTCGAAGAATTCGGCATTGGTCTTGGTCGATTGCAGGCGGCCGAGGAGGAACTCGATCGCTTCCAGATCGTCCATGCCGTGGAGGAACTTGCGCAGCACCCAGAGCTTCTGCAGTTCGTCCTTGTCGGTGAGCAGGTCTTCCCGGCGGGTGCCGGACCGGTTGATGTTGATGGCCGGGTAGATCCGCTTCTCGGCCACGCGGCGGTCGAGGTGGATCTCCATGTTGCCGGTGCCCTTGAACTCCTCGTAGATGACTTCGTCCATCTTCGACCCGGTGTCGATCAGCGCGGTGGCGAGAATGGTCAGCGAGCCGCCTTCCTCGATGTTCCGCGCCGCGCCGAAGAATCGCTTGGGGCGTTGCAGCGCGTTGGCATCGACACCGCCGGTCAGCACCTTGCCGGATGACGGCACCACGGTGTTGTAGGCGCGGGCCAGGCGGGTGATGGAGTCGAGCAGAATCACCACGTCGCGCTGATGTTCCACCAGCCGCTTGGCCTTTTCGATGACCATTTCGGCCACTTGCACGTGGCGTGTGGCGGGTTCGTCGAAGGTGGAGGAGATGACCTCGCCCTGAACCATCCGCTTCATCTCGGTGACCTCCTCGGGACGCTCGTCGATGAGCAGCACGATGAGATAACACTCGGGATGGTTGGCGGCGATGCTTTGGGCGATGTTCTGCAGCATGATCGTCTTGCCCGCCTTGGGTGGCGCGATGATCAGGCCGCGCTGCCCCTTACCGATGGGCGAGACGATGTCGATGACACGGGCGGTGATGTCTTCGGTGGAGCCGTTGCCCAGCTCCATCCGCAGCCGCTCCTCGGGATGCAGCGGGGTGAGGTTCTCGAACAGGATCTTGGTGCGCGACTTGTCCGGTGGCTCGTAGTTGATCCTCTCCACCTTGAGCATCGCGAAATAGCGTTCGTTGTCCTTCGGCGGCCGGATCTTGCCCGAGATGGTGTCGCCGGTGCGGAGGCTGAAGCGACGGATCTGGCTGGGGGAGACGTAGATGTCGTCGGGGCCGGCCAGATAGGAGCTGTCGCCCGAGCGCAAAAAGCCGAACCCGTCCTGGAGGATTTCCAGCACGCCGTCGCCGGAGATGTCTTCCCCCTTCTTGGCCAGTGCCTTGAGGATGGAGAAGATGACTTCCTGTTTTCGGGAGCGGGCGACGTTGTCGATGCCGAGCGATTCGGCGATCTTGAACAGTTCCGGAACGGGTGTTGCTTTTAGCTCGGTAAGATTCATTGCTGTCAGGAGTTGAAGATGGATTGAGATATCTGGATTGAATTTCAGAAACAGATTGACGCGGACGCATGAAGGCGTCGGCGGAATTGTTATGCTGGATATTGCTGGGGTTCGGGCACCGGAACGGTGCTGGGAGAACTGGATGCGACTATATTATGAATTTGCCGCCCCGTCCAGTGGAGAAGCGGGGCGACTTCGGTTGGCAACGACCGTCCGTCGGCCGGGTGCTACTTTTCAGATGTTCTGGTCGAGAAAGGCGGTGAGCTGGGATTTGGACAGCGCGCCCACCTTGGTGGCCTCCACCTGACCGTCCTTGAACAGCAGCAGTGTCGGGATGCCGCGGATGCCGTATTTGGCCGGGGTGTCCTTGTTGGAATCGATATCCAGTTTGCCGACTTTCAGGCGCTCGCTGTATTCTTCGGCAATATCATCTAGAATCGGCGCAATCGTTTTGCACGGGCCACACCACTCGGCCCAGAAATCGACCAGAACGGGCGTGCTGCTTTTCAGTACCTCGCCTTCGAAGTTGTCGTCGCTCAGTTCGAGAATCTTGTCGTTCACGTCCAGTCTCCCGACGGTTCGTTGAGTGTGGATTCGAGACTAGCCGATTGCGAATGACAAGTCCATATTCTGCCTCAGCGGAGCAAGACGGGTCGCCGATGGCAAGGAATCAGGTAGTGACTCATGAGCGAAACCCATCTATCCGATCGAAAATTCAGTGCGTTCGACCTGCCCGAATGCGTCCAGCAGGGCATCGCCGCGGCGGGCTTCGAATATTGCACGCCGATCCAGGCCGAGGCGCTGGAACCGGCGCTCAATGGCATCGACGTGGCCGGTCAGGCCCAGACCGGCACCGGCAAGACCGCGGCTTTTCTGATCGCCACCCTCAACCGTCTGATCGTCAAACCGCCGTCGGAGCGGCGACGCCCCAATCAGCCGCGCGCGCTGATTCTGGCGCCGACCCGCGAGCTGGCCATTCAGATCCACCGCGATGCGCTGACGCTGAACGAACATTGCGGCTTTCGGCTCGGCCTCGCCTACGGCGGGGTGGACTATGAAAAACAGCGCAAGCAGTTGCAGGACGGCACCGACATCCTCATCGGCACGCCGGGCCGGTTGATCGACTATCTCAAGCAGCGGGTGTTCGATCTGCGCGAGACCGATGTCGTCGTTCTCGACGAGGCTGATCGCATGTTCGATCTTGGCTTCATCAAGGATCTGCGGTTTCTGCTGCGGCGCTGCGCCAAGCCGGAGAGGCGGCTGTCGATGTTGTTCTCGGCCACCCTCTCCTACCGGGTGATGGAGCTGGCCTACGAGCACATGAACAACCCCGTCAAGGTGGAGATCAAGGCCGAGCAGGTCACCGCCGACAAGGTGGAACAGACCATCTTCTATCCCGCCAACGAGGAGAAGATCCCGCTGCTGGTCGGCCTGATGCAGAAGCTGGAGCCGTCCCGCAGCATCGTCTTCACCAACACCAAGCACGCGGCCGAGAAGGTCACGGCATGGCTGATCGGCAACGGCTTCAAGGCGGTGGTGCTCTCGGGCGACGTGCCGCAGAAGAAACGCCAGCGTCTGCTGCGGGAGTTTGCCGAAGGCCAGTACAACGTGCTGGTCGCCACCGACGTGGCCGCCCGCGGCCTGCACATTCCCGACGTGACCCATGTCTTCAACTACGACCTGCCGCAGATGGCGGAGGACTACGTCCACCGCATCGGCCGCACGGCGCGGGCCGGGCAGTCGGGCACCGCGCTGTCGTTTGCCTGTGAGGACACCTCGTTCTACCTGCCGGAGATCGAGGAATACATCGAGATGAAGATCCCGATGGGCCATGCCGATGAGTTCATGCCGGATGAGGTCAAGCCGCCGGCCAGGATCGAGCGTCACCGTCCCGCTGGTGGCCGCCATCGCAAGGGTGGCGGCGGCCGTCCCCGCGCCGCCCGAGGCAAGGAGGGTGGGCAAGGTGGCGGGCGCCGGCGTTCCGGCGGCGGGCGTCGCCAGGGGGGTGGCCGTGCCCGTCGTCGCGCCGGCGCGGCCACCTCGGGCTCGTCGGGCGACTGATCTCCCTCTCCTGCCAGCCCTCGCCCCAGCCGGGGGAGGGCGCAACGGGCCAGGCGCCCGCATCGCCCCGTGCTCGCCGGCGGGGCCACACAATCGTTTACAACCCATTGGTTGCAAAGCGTTTTGCCTCTGCTAATAACTAAGCTGATAGTGTGATCTTCGTCACACTTTTTGTCGCGCTCCGCGGGCTGGATCTGTCCGGTCGGGACCGGGCGAGGCAACGGCAAACAATAAGACAGAGGAGTTCGATCGTGAATACGGAAAACATGCAGCTGGACAAGCTGTTGGGGCCAGTACAGGACAATCTTTCGGGCATGCTGCCCGGTATTCTCAAGGTGTTGATCATTCTTGTCGTGGGCTGGCTGATCGCCGTCATCGTTCGCGCGGTGATACGGCGGGCCTTGCGTGCGATCGGCCTGAACCGGCGGCTGGCGGCGGGCACCAACAGCCGGATGGACGTGGAGCTGGGCGTGGCCAAGGGTGCCTACTGGGTCATCATTCTGATGACGCTGATCGCGGTGTTCAGCAATCTCGACCTGCCGATGGTGTCGGAACCGCTCAATGCGATGATCAGCCAGGTGTTCGAATACCTGCCCAAGCTGATCTCGGGCGGTGTGCTGGCGCTGGTGGCGTGGGTGCTCGCGACGGTGGTACGCAGTGTCACCACCAAGGGGGTCGATGCCACCGGGCTGGCGGCCCGCCTCGGTGACGAGTCGCTCGGCGGCGCGTCGCTCGGCAGCAATATCGGCAACATTCTCTATTGGCTGATCATCCTGCTGTTTCTGCCGGCCATCCTCGGGGCGTTGCAGCTCGAAGGGTTGCTCGAACCGGTGAAGAAGATGGTCGAGGAGATGTTGGCGATGTTGCCGAACATTCTCGCCGCTGGCGTCATTGGCTTCGTCGGCTGGATCGTCGCCAGGATTCTGCGTGACATCACCGCCAGTTTCCTTGCCACCACGCGGGTTGATCATTTCGCCGCCCGGGCCGGCGCGCCCGGTTCCGTGCGTCTGTCGAAGCTGTTGTCCACCATCGTCTTCGTGCTGGTGTTCGTGCCGGCGCTGATTGCGGCGCTCAATGCGCTGAAGATCGAGGCGATATCGGGGCCGGCCGTGGCAATGCTGGAAAAGATGATGGCGGCGATACCAAACATCGTGGCCGCCGCCATCATTCTCGGCATCACCTGGTATGTGGCGCGCTTCGTCGCATTGACGCTGAGCCTGATGCTCTCCAGCCTCGGTGTCGATGAGTGGCCCGAGCGGCTGGGGCTGGCCGGATTGACCGATCGCTATGCGCCGTCGATTCTGGTGGGCAAGGTGGTGCTGTTCTTCGCGATGCTGTTTGCCATCGTCGAGGCGGCCAATATGCTCGGCTTCACCCAGGTTCGCGACGTGGTGACGATGTTGATCGAGTTTGGTGGCCAGATTCTGCTCGGCGCGGTGATTCTCGCGGCTGGCTACTGGCTTTCGACGCTGGCTCACGATGCCATCGTGCGGGCTGGTGCCGGCGCGATGATGGCCAATATCGCCCGTTTCGCCATTCTCGGGCTGGTGACGGCGATGGGGCTGCGCGCCATGGGGTTGGCCGACGACATCGTCAACCTCGCCTTTGGCCTCACGCTGGGTTCGGTCGCGGTGGCTGTGGCGCTGGCCTTCGGTCTTGGCGGACGTGAAGCTGCCGGCAGGCTGGCCGAGCGCTGGGTCGACAGACTCAAATAGCCGGGCGTATCCGGCGGGCGTGGGAGCGGGGCGGCCCGGGCCGTCCCGTTTTTGCGTCCGTCGCCGTGATTTCGTAAGGTGCCGGTTCACCCGTCCGGATGGTCCCCGCCATGAACCGACACCTCAAGATTGCCTTTGTCGTCGCTCCGTTCCTCGCCATCGGGGGCTATGCGCTGGTCGATCAATACCAGTACTCGCGCCAGCGTGAGCAGGCCAAGGCGTTGTATCCGCTGGAGGTGGTGGGTGAATGCCGGTTGCGGCCGGCGGGGGGCTGTCTGTTGCGGCATCCGCTGTTGACGGTGCGGTTGAAGACCACCGACCGGCGTGCCGATGGTGCGTTGACGGTGCGATTGGAGAGCGACCGGCCGCTGGCTGGCGGGAAATTGGGCTACGGCCGCGGAGGCGAGGCGGTGCCGCAGCGGTCGTTGCAGCGGGCCGGCGACGACGGGCAGTGGCGGGTGTCGATCGCCGCCTCCGATCTGACCGCGGCGGATCGGCTCGATCTGCGGATGGTGCTGGTCAGTGACGGGCGAATCTTCATCGCCGAGGTGCCGGCGCGGTTCTGACCGGCGCTACTGCGCTGAAGCCTTCAGATAGGCCTGGATCTTCTTCACCGCGTCGTCGATCTGCAATCCCGCCTTGTGGTTGATGAAGCGCAGCAGCGGTAGCATCAGGTCGAGCAGGCGGGTGGCCTGGCCGGCGATCTGGGAGGTCTGGCCGATGCGCAGCGCCTCGGCCGCTTCGTCCAGGGTCATCTCCTTTTCCGTGCCGCCGGTGGAAAAGAGGTCGTCGTAGACGATGCGGTTGCCGCCACCGTTGTAGGCCCGCTCCAGCCGCACGTCGGCCAGTGCCAGCACCGTCTTGAACTGGGTCTTGCTGTCGAGCCGGGGCGTCGACAGGCCGCCACTCAGGGTGAGGCGGAACTTGAGGTCGCCGTAGCGGAAGATCGTGTGCCGGATCACCCGGAAGATGTGTTTGCCGATCTCCCGTGCCTCGGCGTTGTCGGTGTTGGGCATGATGAGCGCGAAATCGGTCGGCCCCATGCGCAGCAGCAGGTCCTTGTGGCGGGTCTCGCCCTCGATGGCCTTGTGGATGCGGTAGAGCGAGCGCTTGGTGAATTCGGTGTCGGTCTTGTTGAGCAGCGCCTTGACCCGGTCCACCTGCAGCCGCAGCACCGACAGCGGCTGGCGGGTGCGCAGCGCCTGGTTGAGGATCTTCTGCCCCTCGACGTTGAGCAGTTCCTCGCGGTGGCGGCGGATCTCCTCCGCGGTGCGGGGTTGCGGTTTGGCCTCCACCTCCGGTTGACGCATCGTCTTCGTGCCGGCGGTGATCGGGATGACGTTGGTGCGGTCCGGCGGCAGGATGTAGAGGGCGACGTTGTTGCGCAGCTCCACCGCGCTGAAGGGCTTGCCGATGAAGTCGGAGGCGCCGATGGCCTCGGCCCGGTTGCGGATCTCGGCGTCGTCCTCGTGGCCGGTGACGATGATGACGGGCAGGGCGGCGATGTCGGGGTCGTTGTCGCCGCGAATCGCCTCCAGCACCTCGAAGCCGTCCACGTCGGGCATCCACAGGTCGAGCAGTACCAGATGGATGTCCACGCCGCTGTGGATGATGCGCAGCGCCTCGCTGCCGTTCTCGGCCTCGATGATCTGATACTCGCCGGCGAGAATGGTGTTGACCGCCTTGCGGATGACGCGGGAGTCGTCGACGACGAGAATGGTCTGGGATTGAGCGGGGTTGGCTGCTGAATCGGTCATGCCGTCGATGTTACGCCGAAACGGCGCGCGGTGACGGGCAGTTTGTCATGGTTTGGCGTATGGCGTGGGGTCTCGGGGGGCTACGCCTTCGGTGCGCGCGCGGCTTTCTTGCGCTCGTGCTCTTTGAGGTGCTTCTTGCGAATGCGCAGGTGGTTGGGTGTGACCTCGACCAGCTCGTCGTCGTCGATGAACTCCAGCGCCTGCTCCAGCGTCAATTGGATCGGTGGCGTCAGGATCAGGTTCTCGTCGGAGCCAGCGGCGCGGATGTTGGTGAGTTGCTTGGCCTTGAGCGGATTGACGGTGAGGTCGTTGTCGCGCGAGTGGATGCCGATGACCTGCCCTTCGTAGACCTCCTCGCCGTGGCCGACCATCAGCCGCCCCCGCTCCTGCAACGAGTAGAGTGCATAGGCCAGCGCCTTGCCGGTTCCGTTGGAGATCAGCACGCCGTTGGTGCGCTGTCCGATCTTCTCTGGCCGGTAGGGGCCGTAGTGGTCGAAGACGTGGAACAGCAGGCCGCTGCCGGAGGTCAGCGTCATGAACTCGGTCTGAAAACCGATCAGCCCACGGGCGGGAATGATGTAGTCCAGCCGCACCCGGCCACGGCCGTCCGGCACCATGTTTTTCAGCTCGCCGCGGCGCTCGCCAAGCTTTTCCATGACGCCGCCCTGGTGCTGCTCCTCGATATCGACGGTGAGTTGCTCGTAGGGCTCTTCCTTGACCCCGTCCACCTCGCGCACCACCACTTCCGGGCGCGAGACGGCCAGCTCGAAGCCCTCCCGGCGCATGTTCTCGATGAGGATGCCCAGGTGCAGTTCCCCCCGCCCGGAGACGCGGAACTTGTCGGGGTCGGCGCCCGGCTCTACGCGCAGTGCGACGTTGTGCTTGAGCTCCTCCTGCAATCGTTCGTCGATGTTGCGGGAGGTGACGAACTTGCCGTCCTTGCCGGCGAAGGGTGAGGTGTTGACCTGGAAGGTCATGCTCACGGTGGGTTCATCGACGGTCAGCGGTGGCAGTGCCTCCACCCGTTCGGGGTCGCAGAGGGTGTCGGAGATGTGCAGCGTCTCCATCCCGGTGAAGGCGATGATGTCGCCGGCGTTGGCCTCCGGTACCTCGACCCGCTCCAGCCCGTGGAAACCCAGAATCTGCAATACGCGGCCGCCGCGCACGTTGCCCTCGGTGTCGATCACCTTGACGGCGGTGTTGGTCTCGATCCTGCCGCGCTTGATCCGACCGATGCCGATCAGGCCGACGTAGCTGTTGTAGTCCAGCGAGCTGATCTGCATCTGGAACGGTCCGTCGCTGTCCACGTCCGGCGCCGAGACATGCTCGACGATGGCCTCGAACAGCGGTGTCATGTCTCCTTCGCGCGCATCCGGGTCCTCGCTGGCGTAGCCGTTGATCGCCGAGGCGTAGATCACCGGAAAGTCGAGCTGTTCGTCACTGGCGCCCAGGCGGTCGAACAGTTCGAAGGTCTGGTCGATGACCCAGTCCGGGCGGGCGCCCTCGCGGTCGATCTTGTTGACCACGACGATCGGCCTGAAGCCCATGTCGAAGGCCTTCTGGGTGACGAAACGGGTTTGTGGCATCGGCCCTTCCACCGCATCGACCAGCAGCAGCACCGAATCGACCATCGACAGCACCCGCTCCACCTCGCCGCCGAAGTCGGCATGGCCCGGGGTATCGACGATGTTGATGCGGTAGTCGTTCCAGGTGATGGCGGTGTTCTTGGAGAGGATCGTGATGCCGCGCTCCTTCTCCAGATCGTTGGAGTCCATCATTCGTTCGGAGACGTTGGCGCGCTCGCCCAGGGTGCCCGACTGTTGCAGCAGTTGGTCCACCAGCGTGGTCTTGCCGTGATCCACGTGGGCGATGATGGCGATATTGCGGAGCTTTTCGATCACAGGGAATCCGTACATATAAAAAAGGAAGCGCGCGATTATAGCGATGTGAACCGTTAATACCTAATTCAGTACCGTTTCTTGAAGCAGGCAGCGGTATCGGCCGTTGGGCTATGATAGAAACGAGGGAGCGGGGGCCGCTGTTCACGGCCTTCGTCGAAAAGGGACTTTATCGGGGAGTGGCCGTGTTGGCAGGAACGATCGAACAACAACGCAATATCTTCGTCACGGTGCTGTTGCTGGCGCTTTGCCTCATGCCCCGCGGGCCGGCCACGGCGGCCGCGGCTCCGTTTCTCGACGCCCAGCAGAAGAGTTTTCTCCAGGCATCGGCGGCGTTGGCCAAAGGAGACATGGCCCGTTACCGCCAGCTCAAGCAGCGCTTGCGGGACTATGTGCTCTACCCGTGGCTGGAGTACGAGGAGGCCAGGCGCAACCTCGGCGACGATGCCGCTGTCGCCCGTTTTCTGCGGCAATACCCCGATACCGTCATGGCCAAGCGGCTGCGTACCGCGTGGCTCCATTCGTTGGGCAAGCGCAAACGGTGGCAGAAGTATCTCGAAGTCTATCGGGACGAGGAGGACGTGACGCTGCGCTGCTACTATCTCGATGCCGCCCTCTCCCGACGCGGGATGAAGGCCGATCTGGTGGCCCAGGCCAAGGCGTTGTGGATGTCGGGCAAGACCCGGCCGGATGCCTGTGACGGCACGTTCGCCCACCTCTACCGCCACGGCAAGTTCAGCCGTCGCGACTACTGGCAGCGCACTGCGCTGGCGATGGCCCGGGGCAACACCCGGCTGGTGCGCTTTCTGGAAAAGAAGCTCGGCAAGCCGCAAAAGCGTTGGCTCGCGCAATGGAAGAGGATGAAGAAGCGGCCGGAGACGACGCTGAAGGCCGCCGTGCAGTGGGCGGATACCCGTGAGTCGCGAGACATCATCCTGGATGGTATCGAGCGGTACGCACGCAAGGACGTGGTGGCCGCCTGGCGATTGTGGCATGAGCAGTTTCGCAACGACTTCGGCTTCAGCAAGGCGCAGATCGACGAGGCCGAGCGCAAGATGGCGTTGCGGGCCGCCTGGCGGCATCTGCCCGAGGCCAACGAAATGTTGGCCCGGCTGCGGCCCGGCGCCGTCGATCGCGAGGTGCGGGAGTGGCGGGTGCGGGCTGCGTTGCGCGCCTGGGACTGGAAGCGGGCGGAAAAGGCCATCGCCGCGATGCCGGACGAGGAGCGCAATAGTGAGCAGTGGCGCTACTGGCAGGCACGGGTGGCGGCGGCCCAGGGGCGCGAGGCGGAGGCGGAGGCCATCTACCGCGAGCTGATGCAGGAGACCAGCTACTACGGTTTTCTCGCCGCCGAGAAGCTGGGTGAGCCCTACCGCTTCAACCATGAGCCGGTGGTGGCCGACGATCTGCGCCACAACGTCGAGTTGCTCAGTCAGCGGCCCGCCTTCCGTCGCATCCGCGAACTCTACGACATCGGGCGCGAGGCCGATGCCAACCGTGAGTGGCGCTTCGAGACGGCCAGGCTGTCGAAGATCGAAAAGCGGGTGGCGGCGCAACTGGCGTCGGATTGGGGCTGGCATTTCAGCGCCATCGTCACGACCGCGTCGGCGCGCCATTTCCGTGATCTGGAGCTGCGGTTTCCGCTGCTCTACCGCAGCGAGGTGGAGCGGGAGGCGCGGCGGCAGCGATTGCCGGCCAGCCTCGTCTATGGCGTCATGCGCAGGGAGAGCGCCTACCGAGCCTCGGTGGAGTCGCCGGCTGGCGCGTTGGGGCTGATGCAGTTGATGCCGCGAACGGCCAAGCTCGTCGGCAAGAAGCTGGGGATGAAAAAGCTCGACAACGCCAAGATCAAGATTCCGTCCAACAACATCCGTCTCGGCACCCGCTATCTGCGGGAGGTGATGGATCGCTACGGCAACAATGTGATTCTCGCCACCGCCAGTTACAACGCCGGCCCCAACCGGGTGAAGAAGTGGCTGCCGCGGGAGGAGCCGCTGGCCGCCGACATCTGGGTCGATACCATCACCTTCGATGAGACCCGCAACTACGTCAAGGCGGTGTTGTTCTACAGCACCATCTTCGACTGGAAGCTGGACGAAAAGATCGATTACACCATGCGTGAACGGATGCGGCCGGTGGCGCCGCAGCCGGAGACCAGCGTCGTCTCCCGGGGCGCGGCGCCGGGTTGAGGCCGGGGGCGGTTTGTGGCGGCGTTGCGGCGGAAGTGCCTCGCCTGGCCATCGGAGCGGCCAACCGTCGTCACCGTCAAAAGGCCAGCCCCGCCCGCAGATAGAGCCGGTTGTCACCGCGCTCATCGTCCAGTCCGCTGGCGAAGCCGAGTGTGACCGGAATCGAGAACGAATCGAACCCGATCAGCAGATCGGCGGTCAGTTCCACGCCGATACCGGTGAGCCAGCCGTCCTTTCCCGCTTTCCGATCGACCATGGCGCCTTCGGCGAAGAGGTTGCCGTGGATACTGCCGATCCCGAGTGGTGGTGCCAGCAGGCCGCTGTAGATCGTTGCCAGGGGGAAGTGCCATGCTGCGGTGGCACGAAGGAAATGGTTGCCCTCTCTGGCGCCGTCGTCGTATCCCCGTAGCGCGAAGCGCCGTTGGCCGAACGGCGTGATGCCGCTGATGTCGTCGAGCACGTTGACTTCTCCGCCGAGGCTGAACGGCTTGATCCCCGCCGTGCCGCTGCCGCCGGTGAGTTGCCCGAGCAGATGGTGGTTGCCGCCGAGGTGGTGGATCGCGGTCAATGTGCCGATCACGGCGTTGCCGGTGTGGTCGCTGCCGCCGGCATAGCCTTCGCCGATCAGTGACAGACGGATGCCGTCGGTGGGCGTGATCGACTGTCCGTAGTGGTGCAGGCTGTCGTAGGCGAGGCCCATGCCCGCCAACTGGTCGCGCTGGTGCAGCGTCGTTCTGGCGTCGTGGCGGATGAGGCGCTCGTAGGCGCTACCGGCGAAGAATTTCCAGCCGCGGTCGTGGCGGTTGTGAAACAGTTGCAGCAGAAGTTGCAGCCGGTTTTCGTCGTCCCAGCGGCTCGTGTCGTCGCCGGAGGGTGCGACGATGGTGCGCGATGCCGCCAGCAGCAGCCGGCCGTCGTAGTCGTAGCTCAGCAGTCCGCCGGCATGGCCTGCTCCGTTGTGACCGAACCACAGCGGCATCAGCACCCAGTTGTGGAAGCCCAGGGCGTCCCGGCCGCTCAGGCGCAGACCGATGTGGTCGTCGTGGTTGTCGTTGCGTTCGATGATCGGCAGCCAGCCGCGTGGACGCATCGAGTGGCGTGGGTCGTAGGGCTGGTCGGGCAGTGCGCGGATCCGCCGCAGGTGGGAGGTCATCGTGGGCAACAGCGGTGGCGGGGTGTCGGTGTCGTCGGTTTCGGTGGTGGGAAGCGGGTTGGACGGTGGCGTCATCCGCCGCAGGACGATTCCGTCGGCGGTGTATTCGGCGAGGGTGATGCGGCCGTCGTCGCTGATGGCGTAGTCGTCGATGTAGCCGCGGCTGTCTGTCAGCCGCGCTTGCTCTCCGCTGTCGAGCGAGAGCCGGTGCAGCTCCACGTGCCCGGCCTCGTGGACGAGAAAGTAGAGCGTCTTGCCGTCGCGGCCGAAGCGGGGGTGGCTCTTGATGTGGCGGCCGTGGGTCGCGGGCTGGAGGTGGCGGTCCGGCAGCGAGAGCAGGCTGATGTTCCAGCCGCTCTCCGGCCGGTGGTGTTGGATCGCCACCGTGGCACCGTCCGGCGCGATGGCGATCCGGCCGAGTCGGTCCCCGGCCGGCGGTGTGAACAGCGCTTCGATGTGGCCGTCGCTGGCGGAGATCGTCACCAGCCGGGTCCGGCCGCCGTCGAGTTGGACCCCGATGATCCGTTCTCCGTCCGGGTGCCAGGCCGCCTGCTGGATCCGCCCGCAACGGGTGAGCCGCCGGGGGGTGTCGCCGGCGGACGGCAGCAGCAGGATGTCGTCGTAGCGTTTGCGATTGTCGCAGAGAAGGCGTTGCCCGATCAGCAGGCCCCGGTCGGGATGCCAGTCGAGAAAGCGGACGCCGGTGGCCGGCTGGATCTGGTGGTCGCTGCCGTCGGCGCCGAGCCGGCGGATGGCCGGCATTCCGATCAGATCGGCATGGTGGTAGTAGATGGCGCCGTCGGCCCCGGCCGTTGGCAACCGGTTCAGCCAGGGTGTCGTGACGAGGGCAGCTGGCCCGGCCAGCGGTATTTGTTCGGCGAGCTGCTGTTGCAGATAGCTTTCGAAGCGCCGCCAAAGGGCCTGTGAGGAGAGGCCGAATACCGCCTTGGCGCGGTGGTCCATCCGCCAGGGGATGAGATTGTCGTCATACTCGGCGAGGTAGGCGAGCGTCTTTTCCGGCCCCCAGGTTTCGTCGAGAAAGCGGAAGAACCAGGCGCCGTAGAGATAGACATGGCCGAACGGCCAGCGGATCGGGTGGTATCCCTCGTAACTCTCTTGCGCCAGCGTGTGCGGGCCGTGACGCAGTGCCTCGCGCATTTTGGCGGCGTAGATGGCGCTGTTGCTCCGGCCCTGCCCACCCAGCGATTCGGCACGGATGGCGAGCCCTTCGGCCAGCCAGCTTGGGGCCCAGAGCTGTGGATAGGTGGCGAAGACGAGCGGGAGCGCATCGACACTGCCGAACAGGCGTCGCAGCACCTGCCCCGTGCCGCGCACCCGGTCATGATGGAGGACGTGGGTGTATTCATGGGTGAGCAGTTGCTCCAGCCACGGCTGGTTGCTCAGCAGATCACCGCTTTCGGGAGGGCGGAGATAGATGGTGATCTGGTGATAGGGGAAGGGGCTGGCGGCACCGTTGGTTTCGTCGTTGTTGTCGTTGATGACCAGCTCGGTCTTTTTCTGGGGGTGGTGGTCGAAGAGGGTGGTGAGGCGGTCGTGCGCGGCTTCGGCGGTGGCGGCCACCTCGTTGGCCACCTCGCGCCGGTCGGCCTCGAAGTGGACATTGAAGTGTGGGGTGCGCAGTGTGCGCCATTGGTCGCCGGGTATCGGCGCGCCGATGCGCCCGTCCAGTGGGGCTGCGCATACGCGGGTGGCGAGCAGCCACGCGGTGGCGATGAGCAGCCGCCGTGCGACCATTGGTGGTTTTCTTGTGTGCATTGCGTCGGATCGTTGCCCAGCCGGGCCGCAATTGCAATCGCCGCATTGCATTTCCCGCCCGTCGGCGCGGTATAGTCACCACAACCGTCAACAGAGTGAATGGAGAGACGATCGATGAAGAAGTGGAACTTGGTGCTGGCCATCGGCATGGCGCTCGGCAGCGCCGCCTGTGGCAACAATCAGGCGCTGATGGATGCCGCCGTCAAGGTGGCGCAGCAGGCGGGGCAGGGTGGTGTGGTCGATGGCGCCCTCGGTAGCGGTGAGATCGCGGCCGGGTTGAAGGAGGCGTTGCGTGTCGGCGCGGACAATGTTGTCGGCCGCCTGGGCCGGCCCGATGGTTTCCGCCTCGACCCCAAGGTGCATATCCCGCTGCCGGAGAATCTGCGCAAGGCCCGGGAGGTGGCCGCCCGGTTCGGGCTGGATGGTCGTTTTGCCGAGCTGGAGAATCGCCTCAACGCGGCGGCCGAGGCGGCCACGCCGAAGGCGAAAAGGCTGTTCGTCGATGCGATATCGCAGATGACGCTGGAGGATGCGCGCGCCATCCTGAACGGGCCGGACGATGCGGCGACCCGCTACTTCGAGGAGAAGACGTCGGACCGGCTGGCGGCCGAGATGAAGCCGATCGTCGATTCGTCGATGGCCGAGGTGGGGGTGTTGCAGGCCTATGACAGCGTGCTGTCGGGGCTTGGCCCCGCCGCTGGGATGTTGCCCGATCTGAAGACCGATCTCTCCTCCTATGTCGTGGGCAAGGCGATGGATGGCATTTTCACCTATCTGGCCGCGGAAGAGGCGGCGATTCGCAAGGATCCGGCGAAGCGCACGACGGAGCTGCTGCGCAAGGTGTTCGGTCGGCGTTGAGATGGCATCGGCACCGCGCCGATGTTCATAGTGGTGTGACGGGGAGGGCGGCCGGGACGGTACCGACGGGCGGATGTCGCACACACAAAAAAAGAGGGCCGCTTTCGCGGCCCTCCTTTCGTTCACTCAGACTTGAAGTCTCAGTTTACGCTGACACCCAGTGCCCGGACAGTTTCCAGTGTGAGGTAACGTGTCGGGGTGAGGCCTTTCGCATCCTGGAACTTCCGCATGGCGGAGATGGTCTGGGAAGCGACGATGCCGTCGATCGGGCCGCGATAGTAGCCAGCCTTCTTCAGCGCACGCTGGATCTCCATGATCTTCTGCTTGGTCATGTTGACCTGGCAGAGAACCGGCATCCACTGCATGTGGCCGTCGGAGACCTTCTCGGTGCGAGTCACCGTCTGGTAGGACGCAGGGATGGTGATGCGACGCTCTTGCGGCGGCGATACCAGCTTGCGAACCTTGACCGTCTTGTACTTGGCCGGGATGGTGATCCGCTTGGTCTTGGCCGGCTCGGCCAGAACGCGCTTGGTGATGGTCTTGTACTGCTCGGGCTTGGCCAGCAGGCAGAGGGCATCACCGGTGGCCTGTCCGACCTTGCCGGAAGGCGACTTGCAGCTCTTGCCGTTGGTGCCGACCGGGCACCAGTAGGTCTCGGCATCGGCAATCTTGACCTTCTTGGTAACGGTCTTGTATTGCGCCGGGATCTCGACGGTGCGCTCCTGCGGCGGCGTCAGCATCTTGCGAATGGTGACGGTCTTGTACTCGGCCGGGATGGTGATCCGCTTGGTGGTCGGCGGAGAGACCATGACGCGCTTGGTGATGGTGCGGTACTGTGCCGGCACCTCGACCAGACACATGACCTCGCCGGTGGCCTGGTCGATGCGCTCCTTGGAACCCGGTACGCGGTTGGGTACCTCACCCGGCAGACAGGCGCCGCCAGAGCACTCGGAGACCTTCCAGGTGGTGTAGGCCGGACGAACCAGAACCTTCTCGGTGACGGTCTTGTACTTGGCCGGCACGGTGACGACCTTTTCCGAAGCCTCGCGCACCAGAACCTTCTCGGTCACGGTGCCGTACTTGGCCGGAATGACCTCGATGCGGGTGCCAGGCTCGCGCACCAGAACCTTCTCGGTCTGGGTGCCATACTTGGCCGGGATGTAGTACTCGGCAAAGCAGCTGCCGACCGATGCGCCGTCGAGGTTGGCGCCACCGCTGCGGGCCGCCGCGAGACGACGCTCGTCAGCCAGTTTGGCGTTGGTGCTCTTGGCGGCGCGAGGGCCGTTGGTGCTGAAGGTCCAGAAGGTTTCGCCGTCGCGTACCTTGATCTTCTCGGTAATGGTCTTGTACTTGGGCGGGATGGTGACCATCTTCTCGCCGGGCTCGGAGACCAGCACCTTCTCGGTGGTCCACTCGTACTTGGCCGGAATGATTTCCAGCTTTTCGCCTTCAGCCTTGGCCAGAACCTTCTCGGTGACGGTTCTGAACTTGGGCGGAATCCATACACGGGCGTAGCATTCGCCGGGACGTGCATTGGGTGGGAGCAGTCCATCACCAGCCATGGCGACTGGTGCAGGAGCGGCCTGCTGAGTGGCGGCTGAGCTCAGGGCACTCTCCTTGGCCTTCAGTGAAGACTCCTTGGATGCCAGAGCGGCTTCACGCTCCTGCAGAGCGCGCAGTTTTGCTTCGTACTCCTTTTCTGCGGCAGAAGCGCTCGCAGCGGAAGTTGTCGCCTTGTTGTTGGAACAAGCGCCAGTCATGGCCACCAACAGGGCAACGGAAGCGGCGGTGATAATCCGTGTGCTTTTCATCGGGTTCCCCCCTTCCAGGAAAATTGTTGTGGGTCAAAAAAGTGGTTTAAACGTGACGTAATGTGTGACAAATCACAAATAACGCCTTGTCCGTCAAGATATTAGCTGATTTTGGGATGAACGCAACAGAAATGCGGGCCAATACGTGCTAGGTATACCCGGTTTTGTCCGCATGACTGCACTCGCGGCACAAGATATTCCGGGGACGGTTTGTCGCGGGTGGAACATCTTGTGGCTCCCATGGCTGTGCAATCCTACCGGTTTTCTCAGGGGTAGCCCTCAGTTATTACATAAGTTCACAAGATTCCGCTCTAACAATGGCGCCTTTCTGTTTGAGTAATAACGGTATTTTCTGTTTTTTTCTGCCTGAGGCGTGGTCAGCTCAGCAGTGCCGCCAGCCAGACGAGGCCGGCCAGGATCAGCGCGATCAGCACCGCGGCACTGCCCTGGTCCTTGGCCTTGCCGGAGAGGTGGTGGAACTCCGGTCCGATGCGATCGACGATCGACTCCAGCGCGGAGTTGAGCAGTTCGACGATCAGTACCAGCAGCAGGCTGCCGATCAGCAGTGCCGTCTCCATCGCCGTCTCCCCCAGCCACAGAGCCAGCGGCACGGCAGCTGCCAGCAACCACAGCTCCTGGCGAAAGGCCGCCTCCGTCTGGCAGGTGGAGGCAAGGCCCTTGGCGGAGTAGCCGGCGGCGTTGACGATGCGCCGCCAGCCGGTGGCTTTTGGAGGGATCTCATCCTGCATCGGGTTGCCACCTCAAATCGGGTTTGCGGGCCGCCGTCACTTCGTCGAAGCGGCGGTTGGGCATCGTATGGGGGGCCTGGCGGACGGTGTCGGGTGCCGTTTCGGCCTCTTGCTGGATGGCTGTCATCGCCTCGACGAAGCCGTCGATGACCTCCTTGGGTTCGGTCTCGGTCGGCTCGATCAGCAGGCATTCCGGCACCAGCAGCGGAAAGTAGGTGGTCGGCGCATGGATGCCGTGATCCAGCAACCGCTTGGCGAAGTCCATCGCCGTCACTTTCAGTTCCTTCGCCTGCCGCTGCAGGGTGACGATGAACTCGTGGCTGGCGCGGCGCCCGGGGAAGGCGGTGTCGAAGCCAGCGGCCTCGAGCCGTTTCATCAGGTAGTTGGCGTTCAGCGTGGCGAACTCGGCGATTCGCGGCATGCCGGCCCGGCCGAGCATACGCATATATATGTAGGCGCGAATCAATACCCCGGCGTTGCCGGCAAAGGCCGATAGCCGTCCCATGGTCTGGGGCAGGTCGTCCTCGGTGAGCCAGTGGTAGCGGTCGCCCTCGCGTTCGACCACCGGTATCGGGCGATAGGGCATCAGCCGCTCGGCCACGCCCACTGCGCCGGAGCCGGGTCCGCCGCCCCCGTGAGGGGTGGAGAAGGTCTTGTGGAGATTCATGTGGATCACGTCGAAGCCCATGTCGCCGGGGCGCACCTTGCCGAGAATGGCATTGAGATTGGCGCCATCGTAGTAGAGCAGGCCGCCGGCCTCGTGAACGATGCGGGCGATCTCCATGATGTTGCGCTCGAACACTCCGAGGGTGGATGGATTGGTCAGCATCAGTCCGGCGGTCTGCGGGCCGACCGCGGCCTTCAGTGCCTCCAGATCGACGTCGCCGTGGGCGTCGGTGGGAATCTCCTTGACCTTGTAGCCGCACATGATGGCGGTGGCGGGGTTGGTGCCGTGGGCCGCGTCGGGCACCAGGATCTCGTCGCGCTCGTCGTCGCCACGGTGGTCGTGGTAGGCGCGGATCATCGCGATGCCGGCGAACTCGCCCTGTGCGCCGGCCATCGGCGTCAGCGAGACCCCGGCCATGCCGGTGACCGCTTTGAGCATCTCCTGCAACTCGAACATCATTTGCAGGAAACCCTGGCTGTGATCCTCCGGAGCCAGCGGGTGGCGGTCGATCAGTCCCGGTAGCATCGCCAGACTGTTGCAGGCCCGGGGGTTGTATTTCATCGTGCACGAGCCCAGCGGGTAGAAGTGGGTGTCGATCGAGAAGTTCTGCTGTGACAGCCGGGTGTAATGCCGTACCACCTGCATTTCGGAGACGGCCGGCAGGCCGGTGTCGGAGGTGCGCAGAAAGCGGTCCGGCAGGTCGATCGCGGCGGTGGTGGCGGGGGCCTGGGCGGTCGCGCGCCGGCCCGGGGTCGAGTGTTCGAAAATCAGCATGGGTCAACTCTCCAGGGCGTTGTCGAGCGCCTCGACATAGCGGTCGATGTCGGCATCGTTCTTGGTTTCGGTGACGCAGACCAGCAGCGTATCGGCCAGCGCCGGATCGGTCTGGCCCAGATCGTAGCCGCCGAGCACGCCCTGTTTGGCCATTGCCGCCAGCAATGGTGCGACCGGGCGGTCGAAGCGGAGGGCGACTTCATGGAAGTATTCGCCGGAGAAACGGGGCGTGATCCCGCGTGGCGCCAGCCGCTCCACCAGCTGGCGGGTGTTGGCCAGCGAGGCCGCGGCGGCGTTGCGCAGCCCGGTGGGGCCCAGCAGCGCCATGTGGATGGTCGAGGCGGTCACCACCAGGCCCTGGTTGGTGCAGATGTTGGAGGTGGCCCGTGAGCGGCGGATGTGTTGCTCCCGTGCCTGCAATGTCAATACGAAGCCCCGCTTGCCGTCGGCATCGACGGCACGGCCCACCAGCCGCCCCGGCATCTGCCGTACATGGGCCTGCTTGCAACAGAGAATGCCGTAATAGGGGCCGCCGGAGGAGAGCGGGGCACCCAGCGGCTGGCCGTCGCCGCAAACGATGTCGGCGCCGTCGCCACCCCACTCCCCGGGTGGCTTGAGGATCCCGAGCGTGAACGGGTTGACGAGGCCGATCACCAGTGTGCCGTTGCGCTCGGCCCACGCCGTCAGCGCGTCGGTCTCCTCGAGGACACCGAAGAAGTTGGGCTGCGGAATCACCAGCGCGGTGATGTCCTCGCCGCTGAATGCCTCCAGCGAGGCCGGGTCGACCCGGCCGCTGGCGGCATCGACCGGCAGCGACACCAGTTCGATGCCCTGGTGCCTGACGATGGTCTCGGCGGTGTCGCGGTAGGCCGGATGTACCGACTGCGGCAGCAGGATCTTTTTCGACTTCGATCGGCGGTGGACCCGGACCGCCATCAGAATCGCCTCCCCCAGTGCCGAGGCGCCGTCGTAGAGTGAGGCGTTGGAGACGTCCATGGCCGTCAGGCCGGTCATCATCGTCTGGTATTCGTAGATGAGTTGCAGCGTGCCCTGGCTGGCCTCGGCCTGATACGGCGTGTAGGCGGTGTAGAACTCGCCGCGCGTGGCCAGCTCCCAGACGGCGGCGGGGATGTGGTGCTCGTAGGCGCCGGCGCCGATGAAGTTGAGCGCGCCGCTGTCGCGGGCCGCCATCCGCCGGACCTCGCGCGCCACCTCCATTTCACTGGCGGCCTCGGGAATGCCGTCCAGTGAGTGGCAGCGGATGTCGGTGGGGATCTCGTCGAACAACGCCTCGATGTCATCGACACCGATGACGGCGAGCATCTGTTCGATCTCTTCCGGGGTGTGGGGTATGAATGGCATGTCTGCTCCGGTCGGGTGGTGGCGGAGGCGGGCCGGTGGCCCTTACTGGTCGGCCTCGGCGGCGTAGTCGTCGGCGCCGAGCAGACTGCCGAGCGCGTCCGGGTCGGCCAGTTTCATCTTGAAGATCCAGCCTTCGCCGTAGGGGTCGGAGTTGATCAGCTCCGGTTCGTCCTCGAGCTTCTCGTTGACGGCGACGATCTCGCCGGCCAGTGGTGCGTAGATGTCGGAGGCGGCCTTGACCGACTCGACCACGGCACAGGGCTCTTCGGCCTCCAACGTCTTGCCCGTTTCGGGCAGCTCGACGAACACCAGATCGCCCAGCAGCGCCTGGGCGTGATCGGTGATGCCGACGGTGACGGTGCCGTTTTCGTTGTCGCTGACCCACTCGTGGGACTTGGTGTATTTCAGTTCGGCGGGAATATTGCTCATGGTCGTATTCTCGTTGGTTGGGTTTCAGTCGATGAGGGATTGGCCGTTGCGGACGAACGGCATCTTCACCACCCGGGCGGGCAGGCGCCTGCCGCGGATCTCCACCTCGCAGCGTTCGCCGATGTCGGCCGGTACCCGGGCCATGGCGATGGCGCGCTGCAATGTTGGCGAAAAGGTGCCCGAGGTGGTCTCGCCTTCGGCGCCGCTGTCGGTGAAGACGCGCTGGTGCCCGCGTAGCACGCCACGGCCTTCCAGCACCAGGCCGACGAACCTTTTCAGCCCGCCGGTGGCGTGCTGCGCCTCCAGCGCCGCGCGGCCGATGAAGTCGCGCTCCGCCGGTTCCCAGGCCACGGTCCAGCCGAGACCGGATTCGAGCGGTGAGGTCGTCTCGTCCATGTCGGTGCCGTAGAGGTTCATGCCAGCCTCCAGCCGCAGCGTGTCACGGGCGCCGAGGCCGCAGGGGCCGACCCCCGCTTCCCGCAGCCGTGACCAGAGCGTCGGTGCCTGATGGTCGGTGACCATGATCTCGAAGCCGTCCTCGCCGGTGTAGCCGGTGCGGGCGATGAAGTAGGGGCCGATGAAACGGCCGAAGAATGGCGCCAGCTCACCGGCCTGTCGCGCTTCCCCTTCGGTGAGCACGCTCATGGCGCGGTCACGGGCATTGGGGCCCTGGACCGCGATCATCGCGATCTCCGGGCGCTCGGTGACGGTGACGTCGAAGGCGGCGGCCTGCCGGCCGATCCAGGCGAGATCCTTGTCGCGGGTGGCGGCGTTGACCACGATGCGGAAGTAGTCGTCGGTGACGTGGTAGGTGATCAGGTCGTCGATGATGCCGCCCTGCTCGTTGAGCATGCAGCTGTAGAGCGCCTTGCCCGGCGCCTTCAGCCGGCCCACGTCGTTGGCCAGCAGACGTTGCAGGAATTCACGTGTCCGCCGCCCTTCGAGGTCGACGATGACCATGTGGGAGACGTCGAACATGCCGGCGTCGCGGCGGACCCGGTGATGCTCCTCGATCTGGGAGCCGTAGTGGATCGGCATCTCCCAGCCGGCGAAATCGACGATCTTGCCGTTGGCTTCCAGATGCTGGTCGTAGAGGGCGGTGCGTTGGCTCATGGTGGCTCCGGGGCGTTCTCGATGACGGCACGACACACGCCATGCCGCCGCCCCTCTGTCCGGTTACCTGAGAGATTGACCCCCTTCGGTGGGCGTTGTCACGCCGCTCTCCAGAGCCAACATGGCAGACCCACGGTCCTTTTGCCTGAGCGTTTCCGGGCGGAATTGCGCCTTCGGCGGAGCAGGCGGTCTGCTCACTCTCCCATGGGTGCGGAGTTGGATCGCGAATGATAGACCAGCGGTGTCGCGCTGTCGATCGATGGTCGTTCAGAGCGTCTCGTGGGTGCCGTCGCAGAACGGCAGGTTCTTGCTGCGCTTGCAGCGGCAGATCCACGCCTCCTCGTCCTTCTCCGCGGTCAGGACGATCGGTCGGAATGGCGTGCCCTTGTGCGCGCCGTCGCAGAAGATACCGTCGGCCGACCGGCCGCAGCTGCAAAAGTAGTATTCGGTACCGGCCTCCAGCTTCACCCGGGCGGGCGATTTGGCGTAGATGTCGGGTTCGATGTCGGTCATGGTGGTGGTCTCCTGGTGTCTCTGGCTTCTCTGGCTTCTCTGGCTTCTCTGGTCGCCGGCCGGATCAACCCGGCCGATACTGCGCCAGCGCGGGTAGCTGGCCCATCGTGCCCATGGCATAGCGCATCATCAGCGCCTTGGCCGGGGGAATCTGTTCGGTTACGGCGAGGCCCAGGCCGCGCAGCTGTCTCAGTGGCGTGGTGTCGTTGAGGAACAACAGCTGAAAACCCTCCATCAGTTTCTGCATCATGGCGTTCTCCCCCTTGCGGGCGCGTTCGTAGCGCCGCAGCACCGACAGGCTGCCTGGGTCTCTCCCGGTGGCCGCCAGCACCGTTGCCAGCTCGGCCACGTCCATGAAACCGAGATTCACCCCCTGGCCGGCCAGCGGGTGAATCGTGTGGGCGGCATCGCCGATCAGCGCCAGGCGTGGTTCGACGTAGCGTTCGGCATGGCGGCCGATCAGTGGAAAGGCGGCCCGCGCCGAGGTGTCCAGCACCTTGCCGAGGTGGAAGTCGAAGGCCTCGCCGAGCGCCTCGCGAAAGGCGTCGTCGTCCAGTGCCAGGATCTCGTCGGCGCGCCGGCTGCTCCAGACGATCGAGCTGCGTCCGTCGGCCAGTGGCAGGAAGGCGAGCACCCCGTCGGGGAGAAAGCGTTGCCAGGCGGTGCGGTCGCTGGATTGCTCGGTCGTCACGGTGGCGACGATCGCTTGTTGCTGGTAGTCGCGGCTGTGGACCTCGATACCGGCCGCCTCGCGCACGCGGGAGAAGCGGCCGTCGGCACCGACGATCAGCCGCGAGGTGAAGACGCGGCCGTCGGCCAGTGTGATCACGGCGTCGTGCTCGTCCACGCCGAGGTTGGCGATCTCGATGTGGTCGAACCATGCCACCGTCTCCAGCTGTTCGGCCACCTCGTAGAGCGCGCGTTGGATCAGGCGGTTCTCGATGATGTGGCCGAGGTCGGGCTCGCCCAGCTCGGCGGCGGAGAAGGTGATGCTCGAACGGCTGCCGGCGTCGCGCACATGCATCCGGTCGTAGGGCGAGAGCCGCCACCGTCGCAGTTTTGGCCAGGCGCCAAGATGGTGGAGCAGCGCCTGGCTGGCGCGGTTGATCGCCACCACGCGCAGATCGGGCCCGCCGTCGGGGTCGAACGGGGCGGGCGTGGCGCCGGCTTCGAGCACGGCCACGCGCATGCCCTGCTGGCCGAGCGCGCAGGCCAGCGCCAGGCCGGTCATGCCGCCACCGGTGATGGTGATGTCGTAACGGTGAATCATGGTGCTTTCCCGTTCAGTGGATGGCCATGGAAGATCGGATCTTGCAGTCCCCGCCGAAAACCCATGCCCAGCCGTGCCAGCCGGCGCTTGAGCGGCGGCAGCCGGTCGAGCGCGATCAGCCCGGCAGCGCGCAGATGGGCCAATGGTGGCCATGGGTTGTCGAACAGCCGCAGCAGTCCGTCCGATGCGCGGGCGGTGGCGGCGATATCGGTGGCGCGTCGCTGCCGGTAGATTGCCAGCAACATCTCGTCGCCCGGGTCGTCGAAGCGGCGCAGCAGTTCGGCCAGTACCGCCACGTCGCGCAGGCCGAGGTTGAGCCCCTGTCCGGCGATCGGGTGCAGCGCGTGGGCGGCATTGCCCAGCAGCAGGGCGCGCTGGGCGGTGAGCCGCCTGGCCAGCGTCATCTTCAGCGGAAAGCCCTCGCGCGGGCCGCTGGCGGTGAAGCGGCCGAGACGGTGGCCGAAGTGGCGCGGCAGCTCGGCCAGAAAGGCGTCGTCGTCCAGCGCCAGGATCCGTTCGGCGGTCTGCGGCGGCAGGGACCAGACCAGCGCCGAGCGGTCGTCGGCCAGCGGCAGCAGCGCCATCGGACCCGAGCGGGTGAAGCGTTCGAAGGCGGTGTTGTCGTGCCCCCGAGACGAGGTGACATTGGCGACCACCGCCGTCTGGCCATACGGTTCGACCTGCTCGCCGATGCCGAGCAGGCGGCGTGACGATGAGGCGCCGCCGTCGGCGCCGACCAGCAGCGCGGTGGTGACGCGCCGGCTTTCTTGCCGCTCGTCCTCCAGCGTCAGTGTCACCCGTGCGCCGTCGCTCTCGATGCCGGTGAGCCGGGTCCGGTGCCAGCGGGTGAGGTTGCCGGCCGTGGCGACGCGCCGCTCCAGCGCTTCGGTCAATGCCCGCAGGGTCACCACGTAGCCCAGCGCGGCGGCGCCGCCATCGCTGGCGTGCAGGCGGGTGGCGCCCAGCCGCCCCTGTTCGGAGACGTGGATCGTCTCGATCGGTGTGGCGTGGCTGGCGATCTCGTCCCAGACGCCGATGCCACCGTAGATCAGGCGCGAACCGAAACCGAGCGCCAGCGAACGCTCGTCGAGCGCGGCGGGATCGGTCGTGGGCGGGCGCGAATCCACCAGCAGCACTGACCGTGACAGCGGCGCCAGGGCCGCGGCCAGCGACAGGCCGGCCAGGCCGCCGCCGATGATGGTGATGTCGTGATCGATGCTCATGGCCGTTCCCCTGTCGTCCGGCTATACCGCCATCAACGCCTCGATCTCCTCCACCTGCTTGGGGATGTCTTCGGTCAGCACTTCGTTGCCGTCCTTGGTGATCAGCACGTCGTCCTCGATGCGGATGCCGATGTCCCACCAGATCTTGCGTACCCCCTTGCTGCCGGCGGGGATGTAGAGGCCGGGTTCGATGGTCAGCACCATTCCCGGTTCCAGCAGCCGCCACTGGTCGTCGAGCTTGTAGTCGCCGACGTCGTGGACGTCGAGACCGAGCCAGTGGCCGGTGCGGTGCATGTAGAAACGTTTGTAGGCCTGGTCCTTGATGAGCTGGACCGCCGATCCCTTGAGAATGCCGAGCTTGATCAGGCCCTTGGTCAGCACGCTGACGGCTGCCTGGTGCGGATCGTTCCAGTGGTTGCCCGGTCTGGCGCGGGCGATGGCCGCCTGCTGCGCTTCGAGTACCAGTTCATAGAGCGCCCGCTGCTGCTTGTCGAAACGGCCGTTGACCGGAAAGGTCCGGGTCACGTCGGCGGCGTAGCCGTTGTATTCGCAGCCGGCGTCGATGAGCAGCAGCTGACCGTCTTCGAGGCGGCTGTCGTTGTCGGTGTAGTGGAGGATGCAGCCGTTGGCGCCGCTGCCGAGGATCGACGGGTAGGCCGGTTCGCAACCGTGGCGGCGGAAGCTGTGGAGGATCTCGGCCTCGATCTCGTATTCGTACATGCCGGGCTCGCAGCTGGCCATCGCGCGGATGTGGGCCTCGCGGGTGATCTTCGCCGCCTCGCGCATCAGCCGCATTTCGGAACGGGACTTGAACAGCCGCAGTTCGTGGACGAGGTATTCCAGGTCGATGAATTCGTGGGGGACGCCGGTACCGGAGCGCACGCTCTGGCGCAGCTGGTTGATCCACCCCATCAGCTGGTTGTCGAACTGCGGATGCTTGCCCATCGTGTAGTAGACGCGGTCGCGGTTCTCCAGCAGGCCGGGGAGGATCTCGTCGATGTCGCCGATGGGAAAGGCGTCGTCGGCGTGGTACTGCTCGATGGCGCCCTCCTGTCCGGCACGGCGGCCGTGCCAGGTCTCCTTCTCCTTGTCCCGTTCGCGGCAGAACAGAATGTACTCCCCCTGCTTGCGGCCGGGGATGAAGACGGCCACCGCCTCCGGTTCCGGGAAGTTGGTGAGGTAGAGAAAATCGCTGTCCTGCCGGTAGGGGTAGCTGACGTCGCGGTTGCGCGCGCACTCTTCGGCGGCGGGAATGATGGCGATGGCGTTGTCGTCCATCATCCGCATCAGCGCGCGGCGGCGGCGCTGCATCTCGGTCTTGGGCAGTTGTTTGAGTGGCATCGCGGTATCGTCAGTGAAGTTGTGGCGCGGCGCGCATCGGTTGCAGTTCCTCCTGGGCCATCAGCGTGCCCATGCGGAGGAATTCCAGCAGCTCGACGTAGAGGGATTCGGCCTCCTCCTCGCTGCTGTCGTCCACCGTATATTCGTTGTTGGCCAGCGTCAGGCAGTCCGTGATGAACTCGGCGGTGTCGGCCGGGCACTCGCTGGTCTTGACGCCCTGCTCGGCCAGGCCGTAGACCAGTCCCCGCGCCCAGTCGCAGGCGGCCTGGATGCGGCTCTCCAACGGCTCGTCCTCGTCCGGCGCCAGCAGCTCGAAACCCAGCTCCGGGTCGTGCAACTGCGCTTTCGTCGCCGCGTGCAGCCGTTCGATCATCCGTGCCGTTTCGTCGGCCAGAACGTCCCCCTGGTCGGTTTCGCCGAGGGCGATCTGGCGCAGCCTCTCGGCTGGCGTCGAGCTGTCGCGGATCAGCAGGCCACTGGCGATGCCGTGGAGTTCGGCCGGTGACAGCACCACCGGGCTGCGGGCCAGTGTCTCGGCCACCTCGTCGTATTCGGGAAGGTCCACGTCGTGCCTACGGAATGGAAAGTGTCGAGGGATGATAGCGGATTCTCTTCACAACTTCCTTTTTGGGCAATTGACCACATGGATAAGTCGGCCTAGTATCTCCCTATGGCTGACGACATGGGAAAATCCTTCTCCGAACAGGCGCTTAACCGCCTGGAAAACCGGATCGACGAGCTGGTCAAGCTGGGCAACCGCTTGAAGCAGGAAAATGCCCGCCTGCGGGATGAGAACGCACATCTGCTGGCCGAACGTGGCAAACTGTTGAGCAACCGTGACAAGGTCAGAATGCAGGTGGAGGCGATGATCAGCCGCCTCAAGGCGATGGAGAGCAGCTGATGTCCACCGAGACCATTCCGGTTACCGTCAAGATCATGGAAAAGGAGTTTCAGATCGCGTGCCCGCCGGACGAGCGGGAGGCGCTCGAAGCGTCGGCCAAAATGCTGAACGAGCACATGAAGAAGGTGAAGGAGTCGGGCAAGATCTTCGGCTCCGATCGGATCGCCATCATGGCGGCGCTGAACCTGACGCACGAGCTGTTGCAGCACAAGAATGAATCCCGCAATTTCGGGAAGACTTTTTCAGAGCGCATCACCGCGATCCAGAACAAGGTGGAAGCGGCACTGCAGGATGCGCAGCAAATGGAATTCTAGCCGGCGCCGGGTTGCCTGCCGCGCCGGGACAGTTGGATGTTTAGATTTGGGTGCCTCTGGGGTATTCGCTAATGGCTGGGTAGTATCCTTGAGCCTAATATTTTGCCCCGGGGACTTTGATGCTGGTGTCGGTGTGCACTACCGTATTGCACGGGAAGCCTGAAGACACCGCCGTGGTTCCCACTTGAACCTTTGGTTCAAGGTCGAAAGCCAGACCGGTACCGCCGGAGTGTACCCATCCTATGGCAAGGCCGCGCAGACGATGCGTGGCCTTTTTTGTTTGTGGCAGTCCCGGGGGCTCGATGTCGAACTCTCCACCCGTATTACCGGATGAAGCGCTGCGTGCCCGCCTGAGGCGGCGGCGCGCGGCGATTCCCGCACGGCGGCGGAGCATGGCCGCGCGGCGTGCCTGGTGGCATTTGCGTCATTGGCCAGCGCTGCGACGGGCGACTACGGTCGGCTGCTATCTGGCCATGCCGGGCGAGTTTCCGACCGCGGAGATCGTCCGCGGGCTGCTGCGGCAGGGGAAGCGGGTCTATGTTCCGGTGGTGGATCCGGGAAACCCCGGGAAAATGGTCTTTCAGCGCTACCGTCCCGGGCTGCCGACCAGAAAAAACCGCTACGGCATCGTCGAGCCTGTGCCGTTGGCGCGCCACCAGTTGCCAGCGGAACGGCTCGATCTGGTCATTCTTCCGCTGCTCGGGTTCGATCTGTGCGGTGGCCGCATCGGGATGGGCGGTGGATATTACGACCGGGCTTTCTCGGCCCGGCTGGACCCCTGGCGCATGAAGAAGCCCTGGCTGCTGGGTCTCGCTTTCGACTGGCAGCATTGTCGATGCATCGAGCGCCGGCCCTGGGATGTCCCGCTGGATGCGGTGTTGACCGAGTCGGGGTTGAAGCGCCTGCCGCCATTGCGCTGAAAACGGCTCATTCGCGCGCCGGTGGCCTGTTCGTGGTTGCCATTTTCAGGGCATCGTTGGCAGAGTCTGCTCGCAGGCAGTTGCAGTCGTTCCCCACCAGCTGGCCGCTCTCGGCCAGAATGAATTCCAGAAAAGTCCTTGCCGTCAGCGACAGCGTCTTTCCCTCGAGATGCACCGCGTGCCAGCGCCGTTTCAGCGGGAAGCCTTCCACGTCGAGAACGGCGAGCTTGCCGTTACTGCATTCAAGATGGAGCGAATGGAGTGACAGAATCCCCAGCCCGAGGCCGGCGATGACCCCCTGTTTGATCGCTTCGGCGCTGCCCAGCTCCATATAGGGCTCGATGCGCAGGCCGTGGTCGTGAAGCAGGCGGTCGAAGGCGGCGCGGGTGCCGGAACCCGTTTCCCGTTCGAGGAAGCGCTCGCGCACCAGCTCCTCGAGCGGGATCTTCCGGCGCCCCGCCAGCGGGTGATCGGCGGGGGCGACGGCCACGAGGATGTTCTCCAGGAACGGGTGCTTGGTGAAATGGCCGCCCTCGGGCGTCTGTCCCATGACGACGAAGTCGTCCTCGTTGTCCATCAGCCGTTCCACCACCCGGGCGCGGTTGGTGAAGATCAGTCGCGGTTCGACCGCCGGATATTTTTTCAGAAACAACCCCAGCAAGTGTGGGAAAAAATATTTGGTGCTGGTCACCACGGCCAGTTGCAGCGGGCCGCGTACCTCACCCTTGAGCGTTTCTACCTGCCCCTTGAGTTCCGAGACGCGTTGCAGAATGTCGAGCGCGGCCTGGTAGGTGGCGTCGCCGGTCGGCGTGAGGAAGATCTTTTTCCCCACCTTTTCGAACAGTGGCATGCCGACCTGCTCTTCCAACCGCTTGATTTGTATGGAGACGGCCGGCTGGGTCAGATGGAGTTCCTCGGCCGCGCGGGTATAGCTCTTGTGGCGCGCCACCGATTCGAAGAGTTTGAGCTGTTGCAGAGTGAAGTGCACGGCCGATCCATTTACGTTTGTATATGCGACGCATAATAAATCGAAATTTTCATAAATCCACCGCCCCTCCTATAGTCCTTTGCACGCTGATCCGCGGTTCGCAGCAATTCCTGCCGCCGGCGGCATGCGTCATGTTTTTCAGCCTGGGAGGCCTTGGCCTGCCGGGTTCAACCCAAGCAATATGAAGAGGACGTTAGCACATGGCTAAGAAATATGAAGCGGGCGTAAAAGAGTACCGCGAGACGTATTGGGAACCCGACTATCAGCCCAGGGACAGCGATCTCCTGGCCGTATTCAAGATCACGCCCCAGCCTGGCGTGCCCCGTGAAGAAGCGGCTGCCGCCGTGGCCGCCGAGTCGTCCACCGGTACCTGGACCACGGTCTGGACCGACCTGCTGACCGATCTGGACTACTACAAGGGTCGCGCCTACGCCATCGAGGATGTGCCCGGTGATGACGAGTGCTACTACGCCTTCATTGCCTATCCGATGGGTCTGTTCGAGGAAGGTTCGGTCGTCAACGTGATGACCTCCATCGTCGGTAATGTCTTCGGTTTCAAGGCCGTGCGCGCGCTGCGTCTGGAAGACATCCGCTTCCCGCTGTGGTTCGTCACCACCAACCCGGGGCCGCCGCATGGCATCCAGGTCGAGCGCGACAAGCTGGACAAGTATGGCCGTCCGCTGCTGGGCTGCACCATCAAGCCGAAGCTGGGCCTCTCCGCCAAGAACTACGGCCGCGCCTGTTACGAGGGTCTGCGTGGCGGTCTGGACTTCACCAAGGACGATGAGAACGTCAATTCGCAGTTCTTCATGCGCTGGCGTGACCGCTTCCTGTTTGTGCAGGAGGCCTGTGAGAAGGCCGAGGCCGAGACCGGCGAGCGCAAGGGTCACTACCTGAATGTCACCGCGCCCACCGTCGAGGAGATGTTCAAGCGGGCCGAGTTCGCCAAGGAGATCGGCGCCCGGATCATCATGTCCGACTACCTGACTCTCGGCTGGGCGGCGCACACCTCGCTCTCCAAGTGGTGCCGCGACAACGGCATTCTGCTGCACGTTCACCGTGCCATGCACGGCGTCATCGACCGTAACCCGCACCACGGCATCAACTTCCGTGTGCTGACCAAAATGCTGCGCCTGATGGGCGGCGATCACCTGCACTCCGGCACCGTCGTCGGCAAGCTCGAGGGTGACCGTGAAGCGACGCTGGGTTGGATCGACATCATGCGCGACAAGTACATCAAGGAGGACCGCAGCCGCGGCATCTTCTTCGATCAGGATTGGGGCCAGATGCCGGGCGTGTTGCCGGTGGCCTCCGGTGGTATCCATGTCTGGCACATGCCGGCGCTGGTCTCCATCTTCGGCGACGACTCCTGCCTGCAGTTCGGTGGTGGCACGTTGGGTCACCCGTGGGGCAATGCCGCTGGCGCCGCCGCCAACCGTGTCGCCGTCGAGGCTTGTGTCCAGGCGCGCAACGAAGGCCGTGAGCTGGAGAAGGAGGGCAAGGACATCCTGACCAATGCCGCCAAGCACAGCCCCGAGCTGAAGATGGCGATGGAGACCTGGAAGGAGATCAAGTTCGAATTCGACACCGTCGACAAGCTGGACGTTGCGCACAAGTAAGCAGTGTCCCAACAACTGAATCGAGGAAACAATCATGAGTGAAGTTCAAGACTACAAATCGCGGCTGTCGGATCCGAAGAGCCGCAAGATGGGCACCTTCTCCTACCTGCCGGAGATGGACGGTGACCAGATCCGCAAGCAGATCCAGTACATCGTCGATCAGGGCTGGAACCCGGCCATCGAGCACACCGAGCCCGAGTATGCCGCCAGCCACTACTGGTACATGTGGAAGCTGCCGATGTTCGGCGAGACCGATGTCGATCGCATTCTCGAGGAGATCGAGCTGTGCAAGAAGGCCAACCCGGGCAACCATGTCCGCCTGGTCGGCTACGACAACTACAAGCAGAGCCAGGGCGCCAACATGGTGATCTACAAGGCGCCGCTGGAAGGCGAAGTGCTCGAGCGCATGGAAGTCGCCGCCGCGGTCGGCGCGCACGAGCTGGTACACAAGTAAGCCTTGTGTGTCGTGGAGCGGGCCGCATCGGGCGGCCCGCCTCCTCATTCCTCCGGCAGAGGGTTCCGTGGAAGTCTGGCATGGCCAGGCCTCGACGAAACCTTCTTCTGAATTCCCGCCAACTGGCACGAGGTATCTGTCATGAGCGATATCAACAAAGACGATTTCCTGATCAAGGAAGAACCCTACTATCGCCCGGTGCACGACGAGATCGAGCGCTATCAGGCCGCTTACGACGTGCGCATGCCGGTGATGCTCAAGGGGCCCACGGGCTGCGGCAAGTCCCGTTTCGTGGAGTACATGGCCTGGAAGCTGGGCAAGCCGCTGATCACGGTGGCCTGCAACGAGGACATGACCGCCTCCGATCTGGTCGGCCGCTTTCTGCTCGACATCAACGGCACCAAGTGGCAGGACGGGCCACTGACCATTGCCGCCCGCATCGGCGCCATCTGCTATCTCGATGAGGTGGTCGAGGCGCGTCAGGACACCACCGTCGTCATCCACCCGCTCACCGACCATCGGCGCGAGCTGCCGCTGGAGAAGAAGGGGGAGCTGGTCCGGGCGCATCCCGATTTCCAGATCGTCATCTCCTACAACCCCGGCTACCAGTCGATGATGAAGGACCTCAAGCAGTCCACCAAGCAGCGTTTCGGCGCGATGAGCTTCGACTACCCCGAGGCAGAGGTGGAGAAGGAGATCATCGCCCACGAAGCCGATGTGGACGAAGCCACCGCCGAGAAGCTGGTGCAGGTGGCGCAGCGCTCGCGCAACCTGAAGGGGCACGGCCTCGATGAAGGGATGTCCACCCGCCTGCTGATCTATGCGGGGCAGTTGATCAGTCAGGGGATTCCGCCGCTGAATGCCTGCCAGATGGCATTGGTCGAGCCGATCACCGACGATCCCGACATGCGCGATACGCTGGAAGCCGCCGTTACCACGTTCTTTGGCTGAAGGCGGCGCGTGGCCGCTGCCGTGCCTGCCGAGCCACCGTTTGCAATGAGGAGAGGGGTATGAGCGTCAATCTCGATGACTACCGCGAAGAGCTGATCGCCGCCGCGCCGGAGCTGGCCGACACCCTGGAATCCACCTTCCACGAGGCGGCGCGGTTGATGTCGCCCACCGGGCTGAGCGATTGGCTCGACGGCGCCCGTGGCATGGTCAGCCTCGGCAAGGGGCCGGCCCTGCTGGTGGCCTGGCTCGATGAGGTGCCGGTGGTGGTGCGGGAATGCGGCGAGGACGTCATCCGTGATATCGCCACCGCGGTGTTGAAGCTGGCCTCGATGGTGTCGGGTGAAGTGCTGGTGCTGATGCTCTCGACACTGCCCACGGTGGCGCGGCGGCTCGGCGACCCCGACCTGCTGCGCGCCTACCTGCAACTGCTGCACCGCCTCTCGGCCCGCGCCCCGCGTGGAATGCGCCCGATGCTCGGCGTGCTCGACGAGCTGCTCTCCAAACTCACGCTCTCCGGCTTGCGTCGCTGGGTCGATTTCGGCGCCGACGCCTACCGTCGCGACCTGCCGAAGCAGGCGGCCTATTTCGGTCTCGAAAGCGAAGACTCGAAAGCGGTGCTGCAACAAGAGCGCAAGGGCACGCTGTTCATCGACGAGCAGCGCCGCCTCAATTTCTACCTGCGCGCCTTCTGGGGACGGGACTTCTTTCTTCGCCCCACGGCCGCCGACCATCTCGGCTTCCGACCGTTCATCGAAGGCCACGCCATGCACCTGCCCGATGCGGTGGACGACATGGGCGGGCTCACTGGCCACGAGGTCTATCGCGCGATGGCCGCCCACATGGCCGCGCACATGGTCTATACGCTGGAGCCGATCAACGCCGAGGCGTTGTCACCGGCGCAGCAGTACATGATCGGCTTTTTCGAGGATGCGCGGGTCGAGTATTGCGCGATCAACGACTTCCCCGGAATGAAAGCGCTGTGGCGGGCATTGATGAGCCCCGGTGAACATCCGTATGAACACCGCGCCATGCACTTGCTGGAACAGGTGGCGCTGGCGCTGCTCGACAGCAGCGAGACAACAGGTGATGCCGAAGTCGATGCCATCGTCGAGCGCTTTCACGCCAATATTGCCAACAACCTCGACAACACGCTGTTCTCGACCGATCTGGGCCTCGATCTGTTCAACCTGCTGACCAGGCGGCGTGACATGCCGAGCCTGCGCATTCTCGAAGGGCTGAACATCCCCTATCGCGACGACAACCGCTTCATCTGGTCGGCCGAGGAGTTCAGCTGGGAGCAGGATACCGCCTACCTGCCGGCCAGCCAGCGCCAGGTACGCAAGTACGTCAGCGTCATGGAGATGGTCAACGAGGTGGAAGTCGAGACCGCTGGCGACGATGCCCAGGAGGTATGGGTACTCGCCAGCGAGTTGTTCCCCTACGAGGACGAGGGCATCTCCTACAATCAGATGGAAGGAAAGGAGCCGATCTCCGATCCGTTCCACTACCCCGAGTGGGACTATCACGTCCAGCTCCACCGCCCGGCGTGGGTGACGCTTTTCGAGCGCCGGCAGGGGAGGGGCGATCCGGCGCTGATCGACGACGTGTTGACCGAGCACAAGGGCATCAGCCACCGTATCAAACAGATCATCGACCGGCTGCGGCCCCAGGGCATCTCCCGCCAGCGCAAACTGGAGGATGGTGACGAGCTGGACATCAATGCGGCGGTCGATGCGATGGTGACGTTGCGGATCGGTCTGCAGCCCGATATGCGCATCACCATGCGCAATGTGCTCAACCGCCGCGATCTGGCGGTCATGGTGCTGCTCGATCTCTCCGAATCCACCAACGAGGTGGTGCGCGGCTCCGACAAGACGGTGCTGGAACTGACCCGCGAGGCCTGCGCGCTGGTCTCGACCGCCATCGAGGGGATCGGCGACCCCTACGCGATCCACGGCTTTGCCTCCGACGGGCGTCACGACGTGCAGTATTATCGCTTCAAGGATTTCGATCAGCGGCTCGACGCCGACGTCAAGAGCCGCCTTGCCGGCATGAAAGGTGGTCTCTCGACACGGATGGGCGCGGCCATGCGTCATGCCGGCTGGCACCTGATGCAGCGACCGGAGAAGCACAAGCTGCTGCTCATCGTCACCGACGGCGAGCCGGCCGACATCGACGAACGTGATCCGCAATACCTGCGGATGGATGCCAAGAAGGCCGCCGAAGAGCTCAAGCGCAACGGCATTCTCAGCTATTGCCTGACGCTCGACCCCGAGGCCGACCGTTATGTGTCGCGGATCTTTGGTGCCAACAACTACACCATCATCGACAATGTCAAGCGCCTGCCGGAAAAACTGCCGACACTGTTCGCCAGCCTGACCCGCTGACCGGCATGGGAAGAAGGATCGAAGGGGTTCCGGTTTTCGCGCAACGGCCCGATGTGGTGCCGGCAACTCACTACAACCTCTGGCGGCGCGCGCGCATGCGCCTCGGCACGCCCATCCATCTGTGCTTGCGTGATCTCAAAGAGATGGAGCTCGTTCTGGAGCACGATGCCTGGGTCATCATCGATCACAACCGCCACGAGGTGCCCGTGCTGGCCTGGACCCACTTCTCACCGCCGCGCGACCGGGGCATTCACGAGCCGGTGCCCTGCAAGCTCAACTACTACCATTTTCTGGCCAGCAGCCTGCGGGCGCCTGCGCTGGACTATCTTCTGACCGGTTTGGAGAAACGTCTCCGGGAGGGCAACGGATGGCGCTGATCAATATGCGCGACATGCTGCGCCATGCTTACGAAAACAACTATGCCGTCGGCGCGTTCGATCTGGTCAGCCTCGACTTTCTCGAGGCGGTGATCGAGGCTGCCGAAAACAGTCGCGCCGGCATCATCCTCAGCATCGAGGAGCCGCATTTCGCCCACTACGACTATGAGTTGATACTGCCGGCCGTCGAGGCCGCCGCGCGGCGTGCCACCATTCCCGTTGCCATCCAGCTCGATCACGGCCGCAGCCAGCAATCCATCGCCGAGGCGATCCGGCTGGGCTGTAACGGCGTCATGCTCGACGCCTCGGCACTGGACCTGCCGGCCAATATCGAGGCCACCCGCGCCGTGGTCGATATGGCCCACGGCTGCGGTGTCGCGGTGGTGGGTGAACTGGGCTACGTGGCCGGCATCGAGGGTGAAGGCAAGCAGCTCCATCCCGGTGAACCGGCATTGACCATGCCGACCGAGGCCAAGGCCTATGTCGAGCGAACCGGCGTCGATTTTCTCGCCGTCTCCATCGGCACCACCCAGGGGCGTGTCAAGGGGCGGCCCAAGCTCGATTTCCAGCGCCTGAAGCAGATACACAAACTGGTCGATATTCCGCTGGAAATTCATGGCGGCAGCGGGCTCAACGAAGAGCAATACCGAAAGCTCACCGCCCTGGGCGTCGCCAAGATCAACTACTACACCGCGTTGTCCGACATTGCCGCCAGCGTCATGCGGCGCCAGAGCAAAGAAAACCCCACCGGCAGTTTCACCGACCTGAAAAAGGGGGTGAAAGAGGCGATCCGCGAAGAGGTGCAGCGTTGCCTGCGACTGTGGGGCAGCGCCGGCCGCGCCGCCGAAATACTTGCCCAGTGTCGGCCGTGGGCCCAGCTCGATCATGTCGTCGTACGCACGGCGCGACAGGGAGAGCGTGGTGCCATGCAATGGATGGTCGCCGAGAGCCGCGCCCGTCTCGAAACCATACCCGGTGTTCGTGAAGTCGCCATCGGGCGCTCGATCGATGGTGATGGCCAGCTCCGCTTTTTCTGGCGCATCCGCATGGCGCAGCCCGATTGCCTGGATAGACTGGTGCAACACAGCGCCTATCGAGAGTTTCTGAAAAGGCTCGACGAATTCTTCGAAAGCCCGAAAATCTCGGGGGCATTCGTCGAGCAGTGTGTGGCCGGTTTTCCGCCGATGTTGCGCTAGGCCGAATATTTCCAGGAACGCTGGAAGAATGTGTTGATCGATTTGGCAAAGCAAACCCCGTCATTGCGAGCGCCAGCGAAGCAATCTCCCGGAATGGAACTCCGCCGTCAGGAGATCGCCGCGCTCCGCTCGCGATGACAGGCGTCGTAGCCGTAGGTTGGGCAAAGCGAAGCGTGCCCAACATCCTGCGGCTTGGTGGCGATGCCGGTGGTATCGGTTTCGCACCTCGTCGAGGGTGGCGGTCCAGGGACGCCCCTTACCCCACCCCCCGCTTCATGGCATCATCGGCCCCACCATCCACACTGGAATGTCACAATCATGTCATCGACACCGTTCGACCATATCGAAGCGCTCATCGCCGAAGGCGGTGAGATCAGCCTGGGCCGCTTTGGCCTGATCCCCTGCGCGGTGTTCGCCCGCAATGAGACCAAGTCCGTGGCGGTGCTGATCCGCAAGGA
>CAZTOZ010000029.1:0-68880 GCA_964614535.1 uncultured Thiotrichales bacterium
GCCAAACCGCGTTCCGTCCATCAGGAGTGTTGGGCACGCTGCGCTCGACCCGAGCTACCCGGAGAGCCTCAGCCTAACGGGCGAAGTCGTCCCGCGCCGCCTTGGCACGGGAAAAAATCTCGGCCAGGGTGTCGGCGTCACCATTTTCGATGGCTTGGCGCAGTTCGGCCATTTCCATTTCGAAACGCGCCATGGCGTCGAGTAACGCCTGCCGGTTGTGGAGACAGATGTCCCGCCACATCACCGGGTCACTGGAGGCAATGCGGGTGAAGTCGCGAAAACCGCCGGCCGCGTAGCGGAAGATCTCCCCCGAATCCTCCCGCCGCGCGAGGCTGTCCACCAGCCCGAAGGCGAGCATGTGCGGCAGATGGCTGGTGGCCGCCAGCACCGCGTCGTGATGGGCCACGTCCATCGTTTCCACCTCGGCGCCGGCGATCTCCCAGACACGCCGCACCCGGGCCAGCGCCTCGGGACGGGTCTCCGGCAGTGGCGTGAGTAGCACCCGGCGGTCATGATAGAGGGTCGGAAAGGCGGCCGAGGCGCCGCTTTTCTCGGTGCCGGCGATCGGATGGCCGGGCACGAAATTGGCGGGTACGCCGCCGAATGCCGCGCTCACCTGCGCCACCACGTCACCCTTGACGCTGCCGACATCGGTCAGCACCGCCTCGGCGTCGAGGTGGTCGCGGATCTGCTCACAGACCCGGCCGGTGGCCCCTACCGGCACGGCCAGCACGACCATGTCGGCGCCTTCGACCGCACTGGCGGGATCGTGGCTGGCCTCGTCGATGATGCCGATTCGCAGTGCTTCCTCGAGATTGGCGGCGCCGCGACCGACGCCGATCACCGAACCGACCTCTCCCGCCTGCTTCAACGCCAGCGCCAGTGACCCGCCGATCAGGCCGACACCGATGAGGCAGAGGCGATCTACCGCAGGCATTGTTCCAGCGCCGCGATGCAGGTGGTGTTTTCTTCGGGGGTGCCGATCGTGATCCGCAGGTGGTTCGGCAGTTGGTAGTTGCCCACCGGCCGGACGATGACACCGAGTCGCAGCATCTCGTCGAAGACCTCGCTGCCGCTGCGCCCCACATCGACGCAGACGAAATTGCCGACCGACGGGATCGACGACAGTCCGAGCCGCTCGAAGGCGTCGAGGTACTGCCGCATTCCGGCGGCGTTGTTGTCGCGGCTGCGCGCGATGAAGGCGGCGTCGTCGAGCGCCGCCTCGGCCGCCGCCAGCGCCGGCGCGTTGACATTGAACGGATGGCGCACGCGATTGATGACGGCGGTCAGCTCGGCGCTGGCCAGGCCGTAGCCGACGCGCAGCGCGGCCAGCCCGTAGATCTTGGAGAAGGTGCGGGTCACGATCAGGTTGGGGAAATCGGCGAGCCACTCGATGCCGTCGGGGAATGCCGGCTCGGTGACGTATTCGGTATAGGCTTCATCGAGGACGACGACCACATCGGGCGGCACCGACTCGATGAAGCTGTAGAGGGCGTCGGCATCGAGCCAGGTGCCGGTGGGGTTGTTGGGGTTGGCGATGAAGACGACGCGAGTGTCGTCGTCGATCAACGCCGCCATTGCATCCAGATCGTGACCGTAGGGCATGGCGTCGTCCGGCGGCAGTGCGGCCGCTGCCCTGCCCTCGGCGCCGGTGGCCTGGGTGTAGATGGCATACATGGCAAAGCTGTGGGCGGCATAGACGGCATTGCGGCCGGGGCCGAGAAAGCTGCGCGCCACCATGTCGATGACGTCGCTGGAACCGGCGCCCAGTGTCACCTGCTCGAAGGCCAGGCCGTATTGCCCGGCCAGCTTCTGCTTGAGGCGGAAACCGACATCGTCCGGGTACCAGTTGAGCCCGTCGCACTCACCGGTGGCCGCCGCCCTGCCCAACGGACTCGGGCCCAGCGGATTCTCGTTGGAGGCGAGCTTGACGATCCGCTCCAGCCCCAGCTCCCGCTGCAACGCCTCCACCGGCTTGCCGGGGATATAGGGTTGCAGCCCCTGAACGCCGTCGGTGGCGCGCAACAGAAAATCGATGACCATCTACAACACCGCCTTGGGATAGGATCCCAGCACCCGGACCAGATCGGCTTGCGTCGCGAGGCTGGCCAGCGCCTTCTGGATGGCCGGCTCGCTCACATGCCCCTGCAGGTCGAGAAAGAAGACGTACTCCCAGTTGACGCAGTGGGAGGGACGCGACTCGATGCGCGTCAGGCTGACGTTGTTCTCGGCGAACGGCGAGAGAATGTGGTAGAGCGCCCCCGGCCGGTTCTGCGCCGAGACCAGCAGCGAGGTCTTGTCGTCGCCCGACGGCGGCACCTCCTGGTGGCCGATGACGAGGAAGCGGGTGGTGTTGTTGGGGTTGTCCTCGATATTGTGTGCGAGGATATCGAGCCCGTAGGTCTCCGCCGCCACCTCGCCGGCGATGGCCGCCGCCCCCGCCTCCTCCGCCGCGCGCCGCGCCGCCTCGGCATTGTTGGAGGCGTGGATGCGCTCGGCATGGGGAAGATGGGTATCGAGCCACTCCCGGCATTGCGCCAGCGACTGCGGGTGGGAATAGACCCGCTCGATCCCCGACAGGTCGCCGTCACGGGCCATCAGGTGCTGGTGAATGCGGATCTCCACCTCGCCGCAGATCTTCAGCGACGACTCCAGAAAACTGTCCAGCGTGTGATTGACGACCCCCTCGGTGGAGTTCTCGATCGGCACCACGCCATAGGCACAGGCCTTCGACTCCACCTCGCGGAACACCTCGTTGATGGCCGGCAGCGGGACGGTGTCGATGGAGTGGCCGAAATGCTTGAGCGCCGCCATCTGCGTGAACGAGCCGGCCGGGCCGAAATAGGCGATCTTCTGCCGCGCCTCGGCGGCCAGACAGGCCGACATGATCTCGCGGAACAGCCGCGCCATCTCCTCGTCGTCCAGCGGCCCGGGGTTCTCCCGCTGGATGCGTCGCAGCACCTGCGCCTCGCGCTCGGGACGGTAGAAGGTGGTGTGGTCGCCGTGGCGGCGCTTGACCTCGGCCACCGCCTGGGCACAGCGGGCGCGGTCGCTGATCAGCGCCATCAGCCGATGGTCGATCTCGTCGATCCGCTGGCGGATCCGGCTGAGTTCCTCCTCCTGGCTCACGGCAGGATGCGCACCCGGACGATGCCATCGACCTGCTGCAACTCGGTACAGCACTCGCCCTTCACTTCGGCATCCAGATCGATGATGGTGTAGGCGATATCGCCACGGGCCTCGTTGATCATGTGGTTGATATTGAGGCCGGCCTGCCCCATCCAGTGGGAGATCTGCGCCAGCATGTCGGGCCGGTTCTCGTTGACCACGGTGACGCGGGTGACGCCGGTGCGTGGCGAAACGATCTCGGGAAAGTTGACCGAGTTGCGGACGATGCCATCCTCGAGATACTCCCGCACCTCGTCGGCGACCATCACCGCGCAGTTCTCCTCCGCCTCGACGGTGGAGGCGCCCAGATGCGGCAAGACGACGACGCGGGGGTGATCCTTGATGAGGTTGTTCGGAAAGTCGCTGATGTAGCTGTAGACCTTGCCAGACTCCAGCCCTTCGAGCACCGCCTCGTCATCGACGATGCCGTTGCGCGCCAGATTGATGATGATGACGTCGTCCTTCATCGCCGCCAGCCGCTCGCGATTGACCAGATGGCGGGTCGAATCCAGCAGCGGCACATGGAAGGTGATGAAATCCGCCTGGGCGAACACCTCGTCCACCGATTTGGCCCCCTGGACATCGGAGGAGAGCTGCCAGGCACTCTGTACCGTGATCGTCGGATCGAACCCGATGACGTTCATTCCCAGTGCGCGCGCCGCGTTGGCCACCTTGACGCCAATGGCGCCAAGACCGATGACGCCGAGCGTGCGCCCCGGCAACTCGAAACCACCATATTGCTTCTTGCCCTTCTCGACCGCTGCCGAGATGGCCTTGTCGTCGCCCTGGAGAGCGCGGGAATAGTCCCAGGCCTGGCAGATGTTGCGGCATCCCAGCAGCATCGCGGCGATCACCAGCTCCTTCACCGCGTTGGCGTTGGCGCCAGGCGCGTTGAACACCGGGATGCCCAGCCGCGTCATCTTCTCCACCGGGATGTTGTTGACGCCGGCGCCGGCGCGCCCCACCGCCAGCAGCGTCTCCGGCAGCGTCATCTCGTGCATGTTGTAGGAGCGCAGCAGAATCGCCTCCGGGTGGGTCATCTCCGACGCCAGCTCGTAACGCTCCAGCGGGAACCGCTCCAGCCCTTTGGCGGCGATGTTGTTGAGCGTGAGGATCTTGAACTTATCCATGGGATTTCTCGAACTCCTGCATATAGGCGATCAGCGCATCGACGCCCTCCTCGGGCATCGCATTGTAGATGCTGGCGCGCATCCCGCCGACGGAGCGATGCCCTTTCAGCGTCGCCAGCCCGGCGGCCTCGGCACCGTCGAGGAAAGCCTTGTCGAGCCCGGAATCGGCCAGCGTGAACGGCACGTTCATCCACGAACGGCAGGCCGGATCGACCGGGCTACGGTAGAAGTCGGAGGCGTCGATGGCGGCGTAGAGCTTCTCGGCCTTGCGGCGGTTGATCTCGGCCATCGACGCCAGTCCCCCCAGATGCTTGAGCCATTTGAAGACCAGCCCGGCCAGGTACCAGCTGTAGGTCGGCGGCGTGTTGAGCATCGAACCGGCATCGGCCTGGGCCTTGTAGTCCATGACGTTCGGCGTGCCCGGGCGGGCTTCGCCCATCAGATCGTCACGCACGATGACGATGGTCAATCCGGCCGGGCCGATGTTCTTCTGCGCGCCGGCATAGATGAGGCCGAATTTCGACACATCGATGGGCCGCGACAGAATGGTCGAGGACATATCGGCCACCAGCGGAATGTCGCCGGTGTCGGGAACATAGGGGAACTCGACGCCGCCGATGGTCTCGTTGGGCGTGTAGTGGACATAGGCGGCATCGGCATTGAAATGCAGGCTGTCGGCATCGGGAACACGGGTGAAGCCGCTCTCCTCGGTGGAGGCGACGACATCGACCTCGCCATAGGCCCTGGCCTGGGCGATCGCCTTCTTCGACCAGGCCCCGGTGTTGATGTAGTCGGCACGGCCCCTGCCACGCAGCAGATTCATCGGAATCGCCGCAAACTGGAGGCTGGCGCCCCCCTGCAGAAACAGCACCTTGTAGTTGTCGGGAATGGCCAGCAGCTCACGCAGATCGGCCTCGGCCTGTTCGGCGATCGACAGGAAGGCCTTGCCGCGATGGCTCATCTCCATCACCGACATGCCGGCGCCCTGCCAGTCCAGCAATTCGTCCCGCGCCTGCTGCAATACCGGCTCCGGCAGCATCGCCGGACCCGCGCTGAAGTTGAATACTCTGCTCATCTCTTTTCCCAAAGGTCGTGCGAAAAAATTCCGTGGACGCCACGACCGGCGCGTCGCGGCGCGGGTTCCGCCAGCGCGGAACGACAGCCCGGGGACGGATCAGGCGCCGCCCTCCTCCTCGTCGTCGTCATCACCGAGATTGGCGATGCGCTCGATCTCGACCAGCTTCTCCCCATTGCCGAGACGAATCAGCATGACACCCTGGGTGTTGCGACCGATCTCGGAGATGCCGGCCACCGGCGTGCGCACCAGTGTGCCACGGGTGGTGATCAGCATGATCTCGTCCTCCTCGTCGGCCAGCACTGCGCCCACCAGATCGCCATTGCGCTCCGACAGGCGCATGGCGATGACGCCCTGGCCGCCACGCTTCTGCACCGCGAACTCATCGACACGGGTGCGCTTGCCATAGCCGTTTTCGGAGGCCAGCACGACGCGGGCATCGGAGTCGGGGTCGATGATGGCCAGACCCACCACCCGCTGGCCGGCGGCCAGCCGGATGCCCCGGACGCCGGCGGCGGTACGCCCCATCGGCCGCACATCGGTCTCGGCGAAACGGATGCCCTTGCCGGCATTGGAGAACAGCATCACCTGCTGGGCGCCATTGGTCAGCGAGACGCCGACCAGACTGTCCCCCTCGCGCAGGTCGAGGGCGATGATGCCGCTGCTGCGCGGCCGGGAGAATTCCGACAGCGGGGTCTTCTTGATCGTGCCGTTGCGGGTGGCCAGCAGCACATAGCGGTCCTCGGCATAGTCGCGCACCGGCAGCACCGCCTGGATCTGCTCCCCCTCCTCCAGCGGCAGCAGGTTGATGATCGGCCGGCCCCGGGCCGCACGCGAGCCGAGCGGCACCTCGTAGACCTTGAGCCAGTAGACCTTGCCCGCGCTGGAGAAACAGAGAATGGTGTCGTGGGTGTTGGCGACGAAGAGCTTCTCGATGAAGTCCTCGTCCTTGATCTTGGTGGCCGACTTGCCCTTGCCACCACGGCGCTGGGCCTCGTAGTCGGCCAGCGGCTGCGCCTTGACGTAGCCGGCGTGGGAGATGGTGACGACGACATCCTCCGGCGTGATCAAATCCTCCAGCGAGAGGTTCTGGTGCGCCTCGACGATCTCGGTACGACGCTCGTCGCCAAACGCGGCGATCAGCTCCTGCAACTCCTCGCGAATGACCTGGGTGAGCCGGTCGGGGTTGGAGAGGATCTCCAGCAGATCGTGGATCTTCTCCAGCAATTCGCGGTACTCGGCGACGATCTTGTCCTTCTCCAGCCCGGTGAGGCGGTGCAGCCGCAGATCGAGAATCGCCTGCGCCTGCGCCGGCGACAGGTGGTAGCCGTCGTCCATGAGCCCGTACTGCGCATCGAGATCCTCGGGGCGGGTGGCCTCGGCGCCGGCGCGCGACAGCATGTCGGTGACCACGCCGGGCCGCCAGACCCGCTCGACCAGGGCCCGCTTGGCATCGGCCGGGGTCGGCGACGACTTGATCAGGGCGATCACCTCGTCGATGTTGGCCAGCGCCACGGCCAGCCCTTCCAGGATGTGCGCCCGCTCCCGCGCCTTGCGCAGATCGTAGACGGTGCGGCGGGTGACCACCTCGCGACGATGCTTGAGAAAGGCCTGCAGAATCTGCAGCAGGTTCATCAGCCGCGGCTGCCCATCCTCCAGCGCCACCATGTTGATGCCGAAGACGGTCTGGAGCTGGGTCTGCTTGTAGAGGTTGTTCAGCACCACCTCGCCCATTTCGCCACGACGCAGCTCGATCACCATCCGCATCCCGTCCTTGTCGGATTCGTCACGCAGCTCGGTGATGCCCTCGATACGCTTCTCCTTGACCAGTTCGGCGATCTTCTCCAGCAGCCGCGCCTTGTTCACCTGGTAGGGCAGCTCGGTGACGATGATCGTGTCCTTGCCGCTCTTCTCGTCCGATTCCACATGGGCGCGAGCACGCAGATAGATACGGCCACGGCCGGTGCGGTAGGCCTCGCGGATACCGTGGGCGCCATTGACGATGCCAGCGGTGGGAAAGTCGGGGCCGGGCAGATGGACCATCAGATCGTCCACCGACGCGTCCGGCTCGTCGAGCAGGTGCAGGCAGGCGTTGACCACCTCGTTGAGATTGTGCGGCGGAATGTTGGTGGCCATACCGACGGCGATGCCGGAGGAGCCGTTGACCAACAGATTCGGCACCCGTGTCGGCAGCACCTTCGGCTCGTGCTCCGACTCGTCGTAGTTGGGGATGAAGTCCACCGTCTCGCGGTCGATGTCGGCCAGCAGCTGGTGGGTGATCTTCGCCATGCGGATCTCGGTGTACCGCATCGCCGCCGGCGAATCGCCATCGACCGAGCCGAAGTTGCCCTGGCCGTCGATCAGCATGTAGCGCATCGAAAACGGCTGCGCCATCCGCACGATGGTGTCGTAGACGGCGGTGTCGCCATGGGGGTGGTATTTACCGATCACGTCGCCGACGATCCGGGCGGACTTCTTGTACGGCTTGTTCCAGTCGTTGCCGAGTTCGCTCATCGCATAGATGACACGGCGGTGAACCGGCTTGAGCCCATCGCGCACATCGGGCAGCGCCCGGCCGACGATGACGCTCATGGCGTAGTCCAGATAGGACTGACGCATTTCGTCTTCGAGGTTTACCGTGAGGACTTCTTTGGCGAATTCGGCCATTACTTCCCTGGATTGGAGCTGGATTGAGGCAGAAACGCGGATTTTACCATAGAAGCCCTACCTACGGCACAGCAAAAGAAAGGGCGTAGAAAACGTCTCAGGGCGTTTCGAGGCCATATCGCCGGACCCGACACCACGCTCCCCTCATCGGCGGGAGGAGACACCACTGCCCCGTTCGCATTCCGGCAAATTGTAAACTACTATTGACACCACTGATCGAATGGTCGCGGCATCACCCTCGCGCGGCCACGTCAACCCAGGACACGCAAAACCCATTGCGCTTACGACATTCAAGGAGACCCCGCGACATGAACAACAAGCCCCTCGTCAAACTCACGCCCGTGCTGACGGCCGCCATCCTCGCCGGCGCACCGCTGGGCAGCGCGCTGGCGCACACCGGCTATGTCTGGGCCGCCGACGGCAGCCATGTCCGCGACGCCTTCGGCAACTGCGTCAAGACCAGCGCCTGGACCAAGGAGGCATGGACCGAGGCCTGCGGCAAACCAGCCAAACCCAAGCCCAAACCCAAACCGGTCGCCCAACCGGTGGAGCCGCCGCCGGTGCCGCCGGTACCGACCCGGCCGGTCATCGAGACGGTGACGATCGACAGCATGACCTTCTTCGACTTCGACAAGGCGCAACTCGACGCCGACAGCCAGGCCGCGCTCGATGCCATCATCGAACAGCTCAAGACCTTCGTCACGGTGAAGGAAATCCGTATCACCGGCCATACCGACAGCATCGGCACCCGTGAATACAATCAGAGACTGTCCGAACGCCGCGCCCAGGCAGTGGCCGACTACCTGATCGGCCGGGGCGTCAATCCCAAGCTGATCTCCACCGCTGGCGCCGGGGAGGACCAGCCGATCGCCGACAACGGCACCCCGGAGGGACGCGCCAAGAACCGCCGTGCCGTCATCGACATCATCGGCACCAAGCCGAAGTAACACCGGCGGCGCAAGGATGCGCCCAACCGGACTGCGACGGCAAACCACTGAAAACCCGAAGAAGACAGCAAGACACATCGACTGCTTCGGACATGGTGCAAAGGCCATGCCGGCCTTTTCCGGCCGCCGGGCGCGCCCCGCATCGACCATTGCCGCAAAGCGCCGGACGGCCTTTGCGGCAATGGCTCCCCCCCTCCAGACCACCACTTCGACCAGCCGATGCCACCACCTTTTCACCCCAAGTGACCACCCGGGGCGCGTCAAGAATTTGTCAATTCTCGGCGACACCCGAGAAAGTGTTGCATATTTGCATCAAAAGTTGCTGGATTATTTAGAAAAGTGTATTAAAATAGCTACTACGATTTCTGTTAAGCACGCGCATGCATTGTTTAAAAGGAAGTCACCCGGCTAATCTTTCAAGGAAATCTCAGATTCTTCATCTTTCCAACCAATTCGAGGCTATAGCTATGAAAAAAACAAGTGCGATCAGTACCTTGTCGGCGGTAGCGGTTCTAGTGGCAGCAATGGCGCCGGTTTCCCCGGCCATCAGCGGCTGTGCTTACACCGTATCGGCCGGCGGCGCCAACGTCAGGGACTCGCAGGGCAACTGCGTCAGAACATCCACCTGGTCGAAGGACCAGTGGACCGAGGCCTGCGGCAAACCCAAGCCGAAGGCCATGCCGAAGCCCAAGCCGAAGCCGGCACCACAGCCAGTGGCCACGCCCGAACCGGCACCGGTTCCCGTTGCACCGGCACCGGAGCCCGTGAAGCAGACCGTGACGCTGACCAGCGCTTCCGGCCAGGCCAACTTCGAAGTCGGCAGTGCCCGTCTGACCGAAAGCGGCCGTGCCGCCATCGATCAGGTGATCGAGGAGCTGCGTGGTTTCGATCGCGTCAAGTCGATCATCATCACCGGCCACACCGACAGCACCGGCTCCGCAGCCTTCAACCAGAAGCTGTCCGAGCGTCGTGCCGCGGCGGTTCGCGACTACATGATCTCTCGCGGTGTCAATCCCGCGCTGCTGACAGCCATCGGCGCCGGTGAAGACCAGCCGATCGCTGACAACGGCACCAAGGAAGGCCGCGCGATGAACCGTCGCGTCGAGATCGAAATCGAGGGCATCAAGACCGTCACCGAGTAAGTCCACGAGGACTTTCGATCCAGAGGCCGGCCCGTTTCACGGGTCGGCCTTTTTCGTGCCCGCGGCTTTTTTCCGCCATCCCCCGCTCACAGGGTTTCGATCAGCCCATCCCTGGCTTTTCCACCGCACTGCTATAATCCGCCCCCATGAAACCGATCGATACGCTGATCTGCGCCCGCTGGGTGATTCCGGTCGAACCGGCAACGGTGCTCGACGACCACGCGGTCGCGATCATGCAGGGGCGCATCGTCGATCTGCTGCCCACCGCGCAGGCGGAACGGCGCTACGACCCCGCCGAGCGCATCGACCGTCCCCACCACGCCCTGCTGCCCGGCTTCGTCAATGCCCACACCCACGCGGCAATGAATCTGCTGCGGGGTATCGCCGACGATCTGCCGCTGGACGTCTGGTTGCAGCAGCACATCTGGCCGGCCGAAGCCCGCTGGCTGAGCGAGGCGTTCGTTCGCGACGGCACGCTGCTCGCCATCGCGGAGATGATTCGCGGCGGCACGACCACCTTCAACGACATGTACCTGTTCCCCGACGTGGCGGCAGAATGCATCACGCGCAGCGGCCTCCGCGCCGCTCTCGGCATCGTCGTCATCGATTTTCCGACGCCGTGGGCCAGGGACGCGGACGAATACCTCGCCAAGGGGCTGGCACTGCACGACGAACTCAAGGGCGACCCGCTGATCTCGATCCAGCTCGCGCCCCATGCGCCCTACACCGTCTCCGATGAACCGCTGGCGAGGATCGCCACGCTCGCCAACGAGCTGGAGCTGCCGGTACACATCCACCTCCACGAAACCGAGGGGGAGGTCGGGCAGGCGGTCACCACCACCGGCCGGCGACCGATCGAACGACTGCGGGATCTGGGGCTGCTCGGGCCCTCCTTGCTCGCCGTCCACATGACGGCGCTGGACGACGGCGACATTGCGCTGGCGGCCGAACACAACATCCACGTCATCCACTGCCCCGAGTCCAATCTCAAGCTTGCCTCCGGGATCTGCCCGGTGACCCGACTTCAGGACGCCGGCATCAACGTCGCCCTCGGCACCGACGGGGCCGCCAGCAACAACGACCTCGACATGCTCGGCGAGATGCGCAGCGCGGCATTGCTGGCCAAGGGCGTCAGTGGCGACGCCAGCCGCCTCGACGCCCACGAGGCGCTGACGATGGCGACGTTGAACGGCGCCCGCGCGCTCGGCATCGCCGACCGGGTGGGGTCGATCACACCGGGCAAGGCGGCCGACCTGATCGCCGTCGATCTCGACACCATCGAGACGCAACCCCACTACGACCCGGTCTCGGCCCTGGTCTACAGCGCCGGCCGTCACCAGGTCACCGACAACTGGGTGGCCGGCCGCGCGCTGCTGCGCGACCGGTTGCTCACCACCCTCGACGAATCCGCGCTGCTGGAGACGGCCCGACAATGGCAGCAGCGCATCACCTCCAATACGGCGGAAACACCATGACGACGACACCGACCAACATGGATCCCACGGAGATCGCCAAGTTCGAGGCGCTGGCCTCACGCTGGTGGGATCCCAACAGCGAATTCAAACCGCTGCACGACATCAACCCGCTGCGGCTCGACTACATCGATCGTCTGGCCGGTGGGCTGGCCGGCAAGCGGGTGCTGGACGTGGGCTGCGGCGGCGGCATTCTCTCCGAGGCAATGGCCGCGCGCGGCGCCGAGGTGACCGGCATCGACCTCGGCGAGGCGCCGCTATCGGTGGCGGAACTGCATCTGCTGGAAAGCGGCGAGCAGGTCGAATACCGCCGTATCGCCGCCGAAGCGCTGGCCGACGAAATGCCGGCAGCGTTCGACGTCGTCACCTGCATGGAGATGCTGGAGCACGTCCCCGACCCTGGCGCCATCGTCGCGGCCTGCAGCCGGCTGGTCAAACCCGACGGCAAGGTCTTCTTCTCCACCATCAACCGCAACCCCAAGTCGTTCCTGTTCGCCATCGTCGGCGCCGAGTACCTGCTCAACCTGCTGCCCAAGGGCACCCACGAATACGCCAAGTTCATCCGCCCGTCGGAACTGGATCACTGGGCGCGGCAGAGTGGCCTGGAGACCATCGACGTCACCGGCATGAGCTACAACCCGCTCAGCGGCCGCTACTGGCTCGGCAACGACGTGAGCGTCAACTATCTCTGCGCCACGGTCAAAACCGGATGAGCGGGTACCGCTGCGTTCTGTTCGATCTCGACGGCACCCTCGCCCACACCGCCGGCGACCTGCTGGCCGCGCTCAACCGGGTATTGGCCGAGGAGCAACGCCAGCCGCTGCCGATGTCGGCGGTGCGAGACCATGTCTCCCACGGCACCCATCATCTGCTGCGGCTCGCCTTTGGCAACGATCAACCAAAGGCCGACTTCGCCCGCCGCCGGCAACGATTCCTCGATCACTACCGGCAAAACATCTGTGAACACACCCGACTGTTTCCCGGCACCAGCGCCCTGCTCGAGGCGATCGAGCGGGACGGCGGGCGCTGGGGCATCGTCACCAACAAACCGGCCTTCCTCACCGATCCGCTGATCTACGAACTGGAGCTGGAAGAACGCGCCGCCTGCGTCATCAGCGGCGACACCACCGCCGAGACCAAACCCCACCCGCTGCCGATGCTGACCGCCGCCGAGCGGGCCGGGGTTCGCCCCGATCAGTGCATCTACGTCGGCGATGCCCAACGCGACATCGAGGCCGGCAACGCCGCCGGGATGCTCACCCTGATCGCCGACTGGGGCTACATCGACGCCGGCCAGACCCCCGCACAGTGGGGCGCCGATGGCCACGTCGCCCACATGGGCGAGATTCTCGACTGGTATCGCGGGCTGCGCCCATGACGCCCGACGGCGCCATCGAAGGGCTGCTCGCCATCGCCGCGCTGGTCGGCGCGGTGATCGGCTACCTCATCGCCTGGTTGCGGGCGCAACGGGAGATCCAGCGCCTCAACGTCGATCTCGCCCGGCTGGAGACCGAGCTGGAAGGGGATGCCGAGCACTATCAGGCGCAGCTGGAGACGCTGCAACAGGCCCGCAACGAGATGGCGCGCCACTTCGCCCTGCTCTCCCACCGCGCGCTGAAGCAGAACAACAGCCTGTTCCTGCAACTGGCCAACCAGAACCTGAAGCTGCAACAGCATCGGGTGCAAAGCGAGCTGGAGCGCAAGCAGCAGGCCGTCGACGCCCTGATCGAGCCGATTCGCGAGACGCTGGAACGCACCGAGCAACGGCTACAACAGATCGAGAAGGAGCGCCAGCGCAGCTTCGGCGAACTGAGCGAACAGATTCGCAAGCTGGCGACGACCGAGGGGGCGCTACAGCGCGAGACGCAGAATCTCGTTCAGGCGCTGAAACGCCCCGACGTGCGCGGACGCTGGGGGGAGATGACGCTGAAAAGACTGGTGGAACTGGCCGGCATGGTCGAATACGCCGATTTCGCCGAGCAGGTCGACGCCAGCGACGGCGAGCGCCGCCTGCGGCCGGACATGGTGATCCGCATGCCCGACCAGCGTGAACTGATCGTCGATGCCAAGACGCCGTTGAGCGCCTATCTGGAAGCCATCGACGCCAACGGGGAGGAGGAGCGCAAGGCGGCGCTGAAGCGGCACGCCCGCAACCTTCGTGAACGGATGAAGGCACTGGCATCGAAACAGTACTGGGCACAGTTCGACAAGAGCCCCGATTTCGTCGTGTTGTTCGTTCCCGGCGACCAGTTTCTCGGCGCCGCGCTGGAACACGACCCGGCGCTGCTGGAGGATTCGCTGCGGCAAAACGTCGTCCTCACCACCCCTTCCAGCCTCGTCGCCATGCTCCGCGCGGTGGCCTTCGGCTGGCGTCAGGCCAAGTTCTCGCAAAATGCCGAACAGATCCGCACACTGGGCGAGGCGCTCTACCAACGCATCGGCACACTGACCGAACATTTCGCCCGGCTCGGCCAAAGCCTCGACAACAGCGTTTCGGCCTACAACCGGGCCATCGGTTCACTGGAGCGACAACTGACGCCGGCGGCCCGCAGGATGCACGAGCTGGGCATCGGCGGGAAAAAGGATCCGGTCCCGCTGGAGCCGGTGGAACAGCAAGCCCGGGAGGTTTTGGCGGCCCGACCGTCCAGCGATGACAGCCGGCCTCCGGCGGAGTGAAACGCCAACCCTGCCGGCCACGGAAAGACGTCGGCGGCGGCGTATTCCGCAACGCCGCTACTTCTTCCCCTTGCCGTAGAGATATTTCGTGAACGTCGCCACGTCGGAGCTTTGCCGGCGCACCAGGTGGTCGAGGCTGACGATGGCGAATTCGAGCAGGTTGACGACGATATAGGGATGCTCGACGCGCAGACGCTGGTACATTTCCCGGGTGAGCTTGAGCAACCGGGTCTCGTCCTTGACGGCACGCAGCCGCACGGTGCGGGGCTGACGATCGAAAAAGGACATCTCGCCGGCCAGCTCCCCCTGGCGCATCCTGCCGACTTCCAGCTCCTCGTTACCATCGTCGGCCAGGAGCACCACCTCGCCCGACAACACCAGATAGAGCGCATCCCCCACCTCCCCGATGTCGGCGATGGTTTCTCCCTTGTCGAAGGTCACCTCCTGGGTGAATTCGAGAAAGGTGTCGATCTCGCTGGCCGTCAGGGCCTTGCAGAGTTCGTGGTCGCGCAGGAAGTGCTTTACGAGTTCCTTGTCCGCCATGGCATGGGTCTCCCGGTCTGAGGTCACGACGAAGTCTACTCCAGCCGATGCAAATGGGCCACGAGCAACCCGGGCGCACGCACCAACGTGGGCAGATGGAGACGTGGGATCAGCTCGATCTCCCCCCGCCGCGTCTCCAGCCGCAGCCGCAACCCCGCCGGGCGCAGGCGCCAGTCGTCCGGCCCCGGCCGGCTCGAGACGATGCCCCCCACCCGCCAACGCAACAACCGACGCCACCCGGCCGGAACGCCCTGCGTCACCGGCCAGTACTCCATGAAGCGCAGCACGCGCCAGATCCTCTCCAGCGGCCAGCGGCGCCAATCGATGAAGGCCAGCAACGAGGGGTGACCGGGGTTCGGCGCAAAGACCGCCCCCGGCATCGGCGGTGGCGGGCGACCACGCTCTCCCCGGGCCACCTTGTCGATGGCCTCGGGCAGCAACTGGGCCGCCACCCCGGCCAGCAGGCGGTCGAGTTCCCGGGACGAGGCGCCAGCCGGCAGCGGCACGGCGCGCTGTACCAGCAGCGGACCGGTATCGATGCCGGCGTCGATACGATGGATGGTGACGCCGCCCTCGCTCTCAGCATGAACCACCTGCCACAACAGCGGCGACCCGCCCCGGTAGTTCGGCAGCAACGAATAGTGAATGTTGATCGCGCCCAGCCGCGGCGCATCGAACACCGTCTCCGGCAACAGCGGGGCCTTGCAGGTGATCAACAGATCCGCGTCGAGCCGGCGCAGCCAGGCAGCAAAGCCTTGCGCATCCCCCGCATGATAGTGGAAACACGGCAACCCGCGACCCGCCGCCCAGTCGGCCAGCGGCCGATCCGCGCGCAACCGCTGCCAGCCGGCGCGCAGATAGCGGGTCGCCCGCCGGCCGCCAGTCGGCGGCGGGTCGTCCGTTGCCACACCGACGAGCCGGTGGGCCGATACCACACTGCGCAGCAGCCCGTTGGCGCACGGGGTCATGAAGACGATTCTCACAACAAACCCTCCCATGGGGGTGAAGGCACACTTTATTGACTGACCCATTGCCAATGAACAGGTTCCCGGGCACGTCAATGACAATGGTCAACACGCCAGCGGGAGGGGCGTGGGATACTTGCCGATACAAGCATTGGCGGGCCTTCGAGCAGCCGGGGTAAACCCCAAGCACAAGACTCGATAGAATGGGTCGGATCGGCCATGCAAAAACGACATCCAGCGGCCCCGGGACCAGGAAACCACCATGTTTGAAAAAGACCCCAGAACATTCGAGGCCGACCTGAAGAACCTCTCGCCCGAACAGAAGGCGATGGTCAAGCTGGAGATCACGCTGACCAAGTTCTTCCGGTCCTTCAACGACAGCATCGGCCGCTGGGAACGCCTGGTCTACCCCACCGTGGTCATCATGGGCATCCTCGGGCTGTCGGGGTTTTATCTCATCTACCATGTCACCCGCGACATGAGCACGATGACCCAAAGCATCGACCCGCGCATGGCCGACAATCTCAGCGCCATGTCCAGCCACATGGCCAAGTTGTCGGCCAATATCGAGAAGATGACCGGACAAATCGGCACCATGGTGGAGAAACTGGAGAGCATGGACAGCAATATCACCAAGATCACCGCCTCCATCGAGACGGTGAACGGCTCGATGACCGACATGACGGCCGACATGGGGGAGATGAAGAACGCCATCAACACCATGAGCATCAACATCTATCAGATGAACACCGCGATGCGCGACATGAACATCAGCACCCGCCGCATGAGCCGCGACATCAACGACCTGAGCGAACCGATGGACTTCATGAACAACTTCACGCCGTGGTGACGGCGCTGGCGCCAACGTCGCTCTCCCCCCGCCCACCCGCCAGGCACTCGTGAAGATTCCGTGAAACTTGCGTGACCACGGCGTCACTTCGGCTGGATACGCTCCAGACTTCCATCCAAGAAGTCACGGAGCACAACCACCATGAAACCCCTGCTTACCACCGGCTTGCTGGCCCTGCTGGCCAGCACCGCCGTCGAGGCACAGGAACTCGACATCACCATCACCAACCTCACCCACGGCAGCCACTTCACACCGCTGCTGGTGGCCGCGCACCCAGACGGCATGCACCTGTTCGAGGTGGGCAAGCCCGCCAGCACCCAGCTTCAGGCCATGGCCGAGGGCGGCGACATCAGCGGCCTGGCCGCCGACATCGACGGTGCGGGCGGCGACAAGGTCGCCAACCCCGCGGCGGGACTGCTGGCACCAGGCGCCTCCACCCGCTTCTCGCTCACCACCCAGGACGGCAACGACCGGCTCTCGATCGTGGCGATGGTGCTGCCGACCAACGACGGTTTCGTCGGCATCGACAACCTCGCCATTCCCTCCACCCCGGGCAACTATACTTTCACGATGAACGCTTGGGATGCCGGTACCGAGGCCAATGACGAGATCGTCAACGGTGGCGGCACGCCCGGCACCCCCGGCATCCCGGCCGATCCACTCGGCAAGAGCGGCACCGGCGGCAGTGGCGTGGCCGGCGCCGACGACAACGGCAACATCCACATCCACCGCGGCGTCATCGGCGACACCGACCCGACCGGCGGCCCCAGCGATCTCGATAGCCGCATCCACCGCTGGCTCAACCCGGTGGCCCGACTGACGATCACGGTCAAATGAGGAGGCACGAGATGAAAACCCTGATACTGACCGCCGCCATCGTCGGCCTGGCCGCCTGCTCCAGCAACAACGACGACAAGAGCGACGACGGCGGTGGCGACATCACCATGAGCGGCTACCGCATCGAACTGACCAATCTGACCAACAACCAACACCTGTCGCCGCCGGCGGCCATACTCCACGCGGGCGGCTTCCGCGCCTGGGAGGTCGGCCAACCGGCCAGCGAGGCCCTCGAGGTGCTGGCCGAAGGGGGCAGCACCCGCCAGCTCGTCATGCTGCAACGGGGCAGCCCCAACCATACCGCCAACGGCGAGCTGCTGGCCGGCGCGTCACTCACCTTCGAGATCGGCAGCACCGACCCGGACGTCAGCCACCTCACCGTGGCGACGATGCTGGTCAACACCAACGATGCCTTCACCGGCCTGACCAACGTGGACCTGAGCGGCATGCAGCCCGGCGACCAGCGGGTCTTTCTCACCCCCGCCTACGATGCCGGCACCGAGTTCAACGACGAACTCGGGCGCCACGTGCCGGGGCCGGTGGCCGGGGGCGAGGGTTTCAACGCCGTGCGTGACGACGTCACCGGCGTGGTCACCCATCATGCCGGCGTGGTGGGCAAAGAGGACGGGCTGACCGAGTCGGCGCTTTCCCAGGCGGAACGTTTCGACAACCCGGTGCTGATGATTAGAATCGAAAGACTCTGATGCCGGCAGCCCCGACGCCATGCGCAAATCGATACTGATCGTCGAAGACGACATCCACATCGCCGAACTGGTGCGAATGCACTTGGCCGAGAGCGGCCACCACCTCACCGTCTGCCACGACGGCGAGGTGGGCTGGTCGCGCTACCGGCGTGGCCGGTTCGATCTGGTCGTGCTCGACATCATGCTGCCAGGGATGGACGGACTGGAGATCTGCCGCCGCATTCGCCAGGACGAGACCCGCTACACACCGGTATTGATGCTGACATCGAAGACCACCGAACTCGATCGCGTGCTTGGGCTGGAACTGGGCGCCGACGACTATCTCACCAAACCCTTCAGCCTGATGGAGCTGGTCGCCCGGGTCAAAGCGCTGCTGCGCCGCAGTGACGCCATGACAAACCGCGGGAGCGGCAGCACCCCCAAGCGGCTGGAATTCCCCAACCTCCGCATCGACCCCGCCACCCACGAGGTGATCTGCCACGACGAACCGGTGGAGCTGACCGCCAAGGAATTCGAGCTGCTCTACCACTTTGCCAGCCACCCCGGCCAGGTCTTCAGCCGGATGCAACTGCTCGATCAGGTCTGGGGCTACCATCACGAAGGCTATGAACACACCGTCAACTCCCACATGAACCGCCTGCGCGGCAAGATCGAGCCCGATCCCAAGAACCCGATTTTCATCAAGACCGTCTGGGGCGTCGGCTACCAGTTCATCGGTGACCGCCAATGAGCTGGCTGCGCAGCCTCTACGGAAGGCTCGCGCTGGGCCTGGTCCTCATCCTCCTCACCGTTGGTGCCGTCTACACCGTATCGGTCCGCTATCTGACGCAGCAGTGGCAGCAGACCGCCACCCAGCATCTCAACCGCGACCTGGCCAGGAACCTCGTGGACGACCGGCGTATCGTCGTCGATGGCCGCATCGACGTGGATGCCATGAAGAAAACCTTCATGGCATACATGAGCATCAACCCCAGCATCGAGATCTACTACCTGGACCTCGACGGCCGCATCCTTTCCTACTCCGCCGATCCCGGCAAGGTGAAACGCGAGCGTGTCAGCCTGGAGCCGATCGAGGCCTTTCTCTCCGGCACGGCGATTCTGCCACTGCTCGGCGACGACCCACGCGCCCACGACCGGCAGAAGACCTTCTCCGTCACGCCGCTGCCCGACGCCCAACACCCCGAGGGCTATCTCTATGTGGTCCTGCAAGGGGAAGACCTCACCGCCGCCCAACAGGCGCGCACGCTCGAGTTTCTCGCCTCGGTCGCCACCCCCGGCCTCATCGGCAGTCTCGCGCTCGGACTGGTCATTGGTCTCGTGCTTTTCCGCCGTATCTCGCTGCGGCTGCGGCGCCTCTCCGCCGAGGTGACCGCCTTTGCCGACAGCGGCTTCCAGCAGCCCCGGCCACTGCCGCCATCGACACGGAAACGCCGCGACGAGATCGACGAACTGGAAGCGCGTTTTGCGCAGATGCGCGAACACATCGCCGGCCAATGGTCGGCACTCCAGCAACAGGACCAGTTGCGGCGTGAAATGATCGCCAGCATCTCCCACGACCTGCGCACGCCGCTGGCCTCCGCGCTGGGCTACCTGGAAACCATCGCGCTGAAGCAGGACGATCTCGACGACGAGGAAAAGGCACGCTATCTCGACATCGCCATCAAACAGACCCGCCGCCTGCAGACATTGATCGATCAACTCTTCGAGCTGGTGAAACTGGAGGCGCGCGACACCCAACTCCAGTTCGAGCCCTTTCCGGTACTGGAGCTGGTCTATGACGTGGTCGGCAAGTTTTCACTGAAGGCGCGGGAGAGAGGGGTCAGTCTGGTCGTCGCCCCGTCGGCCAGCGAGGCCCGCGTCATTGCCGACATCGGCCTGATCGAACGGGTGCTGGACAACCTCATCGACAACGCGCTCGACCACACCCCAGCGGGTCGTCGCATCCGGATCGACGTGCGTGAAAACGACCAGGAACAGGTCGTCGTATCAGTGGACGACGAGGGCAAGGGCATCCCGGAAAACCAGCAACGACTGATATTCGACCAGTTCCACCGGGCTGACAATCCGCAGCGCAGCAGTACCGGTCACGCCGGCCTGGGGCTGGCCATCGTCAAGAAGATCATCGAACTGCACCAGCAGCGGATCGACGTCGAAAGCACGCCCGGCAAGGGGGCCCGCTTCAGCTTCACCTTGCCGATGGCCAGCTGACGACTGTTTTTTGCCGCAAAAAAAACGGGCCGTCCCCGGCCCGTTTCTTCGTTGCCCCGCAGGTGGCGACCCACCTCGACGGTCAGGTGATGATCCTGCCTGGCTCGTCCTCCTGCAGATAGGCTTTCTCCGCCTCGGTGAGATCCACTTCATCATAACCGGTGATCATCGGGCTGACATGCTCGCGGAACGAATGGCCGGTCGTCAGCAGATAGACATGGATGATGATGAAGGCCGCCATCAAAAATGCGAACAGCGTATGGATCACGGCCACCCACTCCAGCGACGATGCCGTCACCGGCCCCTGATCCCAGAACCCGTAGGAGAGGTAGAGCAGCCCCGTCACCCAGATCACCGGAAACAGGAACAGCTTGAGCCCCAGATAGGCGAGCGCCTGCAGCGGATTGTGCTTGTGCCAGAAGCGTTTTCTGTAGGGATGATCCTCACCCCGGAAAATCCCCCAGGCATAGTACCTTGCCACTTTGAAGAGCCCCTGGGTCGTGGGCAGATAGTGGCGCCAGTTGCCGGTGGTCAGATGCCAGAAGATCGCAAAAATCCACAACACGATCAGCGCCGTCGCCGCAATCACATGGGTCCAGACCAGATTCTCGAATCCGACGGGACGGAAAAAACCATGGATGGCGAAACCGGAGAACAACAGCGTAAAGATCAGCAACGCCTGGCTCCAGTGCCAGAAACGCTCGAAACGCGAGAATACCTTGACTTTATGGACGCTCATCAGTGACTCCTCCCGCGGGAAAACATCAGGCGCAACAAACCATGGCCGATGACCCCAAGCAACGTGGCCAGCACAATGAAAATTCCGAGACGATCGATCCACTCATTGCGGTCACGCCCCGGCATGTAGAAGCCGTCCAGACCTTCGAGCCGGCCGTTCTTCGCATGGCAGGCCTGACAGGCCAGCGCCTTCTCTTTCGGTTGCACCATGTGAACGATGGGCCACCACGACCAGGTCTCGACGAAACCGTATTCCCCGCTGTAAGGGAGATTGAAATCCTTCATGCCGCGGGCGATGGCGCGATCGAACTTGTAGTTGCCCCAGAAGGCATCGTCGTCGTCACCCCACAGGTGCATGTAGACGAGGGTATTGTTGCCTTTGTCGTAGGGCTGGATCGTAACCATCTTCTTGAACGGCCAGATCCTCGAGTCGGGATCGTCGGCACTGCCCTGCAGCGCGTTGATCTGCACCGGTTTGGAGGGATCGAACTTGTCCTTGACGGTGGTGTAGATCTCGGTTCCGTTGAACCAGCGATAGACCGGTTTGAGGTTTTCGCCGTATTTGAAGTTGCCCTTGATCGACTTGTAGGTGTGGCGGTGCTCGCCATTGCCCTGGACATACCCCTCCTCGCGATAGCCCTCACCATTTTTCAGCTTGCCGGCGGTACGCCAGTCCCAATGGATCTTGGTGGCCACGCCGCCAATTGCATATTCGGGGATATGGCAGGTCTCACAGGCGACCCGATCGGTGTGGTCGTTGAGCTTGATGCCCATCAGTGTCGTGGGATGGGGCTGCATTCCGTGGCAGCTCTCGCAGGTGGCGGTTTGGCGTGGCAGCCCGGGCTTGCCTTTTCGGGTGTCCTTGGCCAGCGGCGCGTAGCGGCTACCGGCCCACTCATGCCCTTCACCGACGTGACAGACGATGCAGGAGAAATTCTCTCCGTCCTCGCCCATGTGCACGTCGATCTCCTTCGTCGGCTTGAACAGCGCCGACGACAGATCGCCGTGTTTGACGTTGTCGCCACCACCACCATAGAAATGGCAGGCACCGCAGTTGTTGCGCCCCGGCAGGGTGACGCTCTGCGCCACCTTGGTCCAGTCGATCGGCTTCTTGCCCTCGAACATGACCGAGCAGGCCTTGTTGCCACGGGTCGGCGGCGTCTTGTAATAGGTGCCGGTGGATTCGTGACAGACGAGGCAGTCGATGTTCTCCTCGTTGTCGAAATCGTAGCTGCGCGCGTCCGTCATGCCGTAGCCGGCATGGCATTGGGCGCACATCCCTTCGTTCCCGGCGGCGTTGGTGCAGAAATTGTTGACCAGCACGCTCTTGCCGAGATCCTGGCCGGTCTTCGGATTGTGGAATTTCCAGGTCCAGTGCTTGTTCTTGGTGAACTGGTGACCCGCCTTGTTGTGGCATTCGAGACAGGCCCTGGTGACTTCCGGCCCGCTGGAGAACGGCCCCTGCAGCGCCTTGAGCTTGGCATGGTCGGTGGTGGACTTGTCCTCCGGTTTTTCGCCCAGACGGGTGACCGATTTGTCCACCGGCCGTTTTCTGGCCGTGTCCTCGTATTCGCGGATACCGAGATCGATCTTGCCCGACGCCTTCGTTGCCTCGGCCGACTCACTCGCCGGTGCCGGTGTGACGGAGAGGCTGGCCATCAATACGACGAAGGCCAACCCCCATCGCGCCGATAGACGCAACAACCAATTTTGATTGAACCACATGCAGAGAATCCTCCGACCGGTGATGGACGGGCGGCGGCGGGCCGGCCCGGATGCACGACAATAGAGGGATTATCGGCTCCGTGCGCGAGGGTTGCATTGACCGATGTTAATCACGAAAGACGATTCACCCGCCGACCGACCCGACAAGACCGGACGACGGGTGGCGACGATTCACGCCAAACCGCACGGCGGCCGGCGCCACGTCAGGCCGCAGCCGGATCACCTTCCGGCGTCTCCATCTCACCGACATCGGCGATGCCGAGATCCTCGAGGATGGCGTAGACCGCCGGCAGCACCAGCATGATCAGCAGGGTGGAGGTGAGCATGCCGAAGACGATGCTGGTGACCAGCGGAATCAGCACCAGCGCCTGGGTACTGGTTTCCATCAGCAGCGGGATCATGCCGGCGACGGTGGTGACGGAGGTGAGAAAAATGGCGCGAAAACGGTCGTGCACGGCCTGGCGGGCGGCATCATGGAAGGCCATTCCCTCGCGCACATGCTGCTTGACGAACTGTACCAGCAGGATCGAGTCGTTGACGACGACACCGGCGAGCGCCACGAAACCGATCATGCTCGGCAGCGCGAAGTCCAGGCCCATCAGGAAATGCCCCCAGATCGCGCCGATCAACGCCAGCGGAATATTGAGCATCACCATCACCGGCTCCAGATAGTTCCGGAACTGCATCGTCAGCAGCAGATAGACGCCGATCAGCCCCAACGCAAAACCGGAGAGTATCGAGCCGCGCGTCTCGGCGCCGTTCTCCACCTCGCCCTTGAAACGGATGCGGACATTGGGGTAACGCTCGGCCAGCGCCGGCAGCAGCCCTTTCTTCAGGCCGTCGATCACCTCCGAGGTATTGGCCACCTCGGGATCGACGTCCCCGATGATGTTGACGGTGCGCTCATGATCGACACGGCCGATACGCGCATACTTCCGCACCGGGACGATCTCGGCCACCGACGCCAGCGGCACCGCCTCGCCCCTGGCGTTGAACAGCATGAAATCATCGAAGTCGGAAAGCGCCGAATCCGGATCGCTGTCGAGACGGGCAACGATCTCGTAGGCTTCGCGGCCGCGGTAGATCTCGTCGATCTTGCTCTCCTGATAGGCGGCCCGCAGCTGGGCGGCGACGCTGGCCGAGGTGACGCCCGCCGCCAGCGCGCCGGGCAGCAACCGGATGCGAAACTCCGGCTTGCCGGGACGCAGATCGTCGAGCAGGTTGGAGACGCCGCGGTAGCCGCGCAGCCAGTTCTGGATCTCCCAGGAGGCGCGGGAGAGCTCGTCGAGATCGGGACCGCTGAGACGGATGTCGATGGCGGCACCAGCCGGCCCGACCTTCGGCTCCCGGAAACGGACGTTGATCACCCCCGGCAGATCGCCAGCCTGCTGCCGCCAGCGGCGGGTCAGCTCGGCGATCGTCGTCCCCCGCCGCGAGGTCTCCAGCAGATCGACGGTGATCGTCGCCAGATGCGCGCCGCTCTCGGCGGCCGCCGCATGTTGGCTGTAGAAGACCTGGACGTTCTTGATCAGCGGCTCCGGCTCACGCTCGTCGAACGCCTCGGCGCTCTGCTCGAGGGCCTGCAACAGCGTGGCGACCACCGCCTCGGTCTTCTCCAGCGGCGTTCCCTGCGGCAGCAGGATCTGGGCATCGACGCTGTTGCCCTCGATATCGGGAAAGGCTTTGAACTTGACGGTGCCGGTGGCGATCAGCCCCACCGACGAAACCAGCAACGCCAGTGCGACCCCGAAGGTGAGATAGCGATAGGCGATCGCCACCTCGGCCACACCGACGGCCTTGAGCCGGAGGCGGTGGAAGCCGGCCTCGAAGCGGCGGCGCCAGGCAGGCGTCTCACCACCATGGGCCTGGGCCAACGAGTGGTAGAGATGGTGCGGCAGGATCAGGAAGGCCTCGATCAGCGACACAGTCAATACCGCCAGCAACACCACCGGCAACACGCCAAGGATCTGGCCCAGATCACCCTTCATCATCAGCAGGCTACCGAACAGAAACGCCGAGGTGAGATAGGAGGCAAAGACCCCACCGAGCACCCGCTGGGTGCCGTCGATGGCCGCCGTCAGCGGCGGTTTGCCCTTGTGGGATTCGTGGGCGATGCTCTCGGAGATGACGATGGCATCGTCCATCAGAATGCCGATGGACATCAGCAGCGCCACCATCGAAATCATGTTGATGCTGACGCCGAAGACCACCATCACCGCCAGACCACCGAGAAACGAGATCGGCAGCCCGGCAATGACCCAGACGCTGTAGCGCCAGTTGAAGAACAGAAACAGCACGAAGCCGGCCAGCAACAAGCCCTGCCAGGCATTGCTGACCAGCATCCGCAGCCGGTCAGCCACCAGCGAAGCGCCATCCTGCACCACCGTCAGCCGGGTGCCCGGCGGCAGCCGCCGGTTCTCCTCGGCAACGAAGGCATTGACCGCATCGAAGACTTTCAGGGTGTCGTCGATGGTGTTCTTGCTCACCTTCAGCACCGCACTGCGACGACCATCGAGCTCGACCCGCTGCTCCGGATCGGAGAAGCGATCCACCACCCGGGCGATGTCGCCGAGACGGATCTCTGCGCCCTGCTCGCTCTGCAACACGATCAGCGCCTCCAACGCCTCGGGAGAGCGGCGGGCATTGTCGAAGCTGATCTGCCACCAGGCACCGTCCCCCTCCAGCGTGCCGGCCGGCAGATCCACCGCCTCGTTGGCGACCAGGCGGGCGATGTCCTGCACGCTGAGACGATACTTCAGCAGCGCTTCCGGCCGAACCAGGATCTGCAACTGATGCTGCGGGAAGCCGTCGATCTCGACGATCGGTATCCGCGGATCGGCCAGCATCTTGCTCCGGTAGTATTCGGCCAGATCCTTCAGCTCCGACGGCGTCAGCTTCTCTGCCGTGATCGCCACGCTGACCACGTGGCTGACCAGACCAAGCTGGGTGACGACAGGCTCCTCGGCGTCGTCGGGGAAGTTGGTGATACCGTCGAGCGCCGCATTGATGTCGTCGGTGAATCGGCGGATATCACCCTGCTCCTGCATCTCCAACGTGAAGATGCCGACATTGTCACGGGCATCACAGACCTGCTCCTTGAGAAAGCTGATGCCGTCGGTGGCATCCTCCAGCGGCTTGCAGATGCCGTCCTCCACATCGGTCGGGGTGGCACCGGGATAGACGACCCGCACCTGCACCTTGCTCGGCTTGAGCGTCGGAAAGGACTCCTTGTTCAGCTTCGGCAACGAGGTGACGCCAAAGGCGATGATCGCCAGCATCAGCACGTTGGCGACCACCGGATGGGCGGTGAACCAGCGAATCATCGGACCGGCTCCCCGGCGGCTCGACGAACGAACGCCTCGCGGAAGCGCTCATCGACCACTGGCTTGAGCGGCAGCCCTTCGATCACCGGCACCACGTCATCGAGCACCAGCCGCTCCCCCGGCTTCAATCCGTCCCGCAGCACCACGAACGCCCCCTCGCGGAACGCCACCTTCACCGGCCGGATCTCAAGCCGGTCATCGGCACCGGCCAGATAGACGCGCCCCTCGTGCAGCGCCTGGCGCGGAATCACCAGTGCCGGCCGGGCCGGCGCGAAAAACGTCACCGCCGCGTACATGCCTTTGAGCAGCGGCGGGCGCTCGCCGGGAATCACATCGTCGTAGGGGTTCTCCACCGCCACCACCAGACCGATGGTGTTGCGCAGCGGGTCGACCTCCTCGCTGATGCGGATCAGCTTGCCCTGCCAATAGGCCTCGGCATCCGGCTCACCGACCAGACGCACCCGCGCCTCCAGCCCCAATCGTTGCAGCAACGCCGTGAACCGGGCCGGATCGGCAAGACTCACCTGCTGCCGCTCGCCGCGGATCAGCAGGGGCCGGAACTGCCGCACCGGCAGTTCCGCCGTGATCTCCACCGCATCGACACCCAACGCCTCGAACAACACCGTACCGGTGGCGACGAATTCGCCGGTCTCGACGTGCACCGCGCCGATGCGGGCATCGAACGGCAAGACCACCTCGGTACGGCCCAGCGTGTCCCGCGTCTGCGCCACCTGACTCTCGGACTGGCGGATCTGCGCCGTCAGCGACTTCTTGCGGCTGGCGTAGGTGGCGAGCCTGCCCTTGAGATCCTCCACCTGCTGACGCAACTGCAACACCTTCTGCTCCTCGGCATCGAGCGCCGACTGCGCCACCAGTTTCTTCTCCGCCAGCGCGCGGACACGCGCCAGCTCCCCCTCGGCGACAGAGAGATTCTGCTGCGCGATCTCCAGGCTGCGACGCGCCGAGCGTTCCTCCACCTCCACCTGCTTCAGGCTGGAGCGGGCGCTCTGGGCCGCGGCCTTGCGCTGCTCCAGCGTGAACTCGTAGGTGGTGGGTTCGATCCGTGCCACCACCGTGTCGGCCGGCAGACTGCCCCCTTTCTCCAGCCCGGGATGCAGCCACACCACCTTGCCGGCCACCTCCGCCTTGGCCTTGAGGACGACACTGGGCTGGACATGGCCGTAGCCCACGGCGCGAGCCCGGTACGGCAGCTCAGCCACCGGCATCACCGCCACCGCACGCACCGGGAAATCCAGCACCTCGTGTTCCAGCGGGGGCTTGGTCTTGACCTTGACGACGACGACCGCCAGTGCGATCAGAACCAGCAATGGCAGCAGCCAGGGTTTCTTCAACAGTTTCTTCATCTCGTTCTCTATGTTGTCGATGGCCTTGCGCACGGCAAAACAGCCGGGCCGCGCAGCCTAGGCCGCAGCGGGCCGGCCATCCATGATGACGGTCAATCCGACGATGCATTGCACCCCAGGGGCAATCACCCAACAGGCCGCTGGCCGCCGGTCCGGGATCGACGACAGCCTGTCAGATACCCCCTTCGAATCAACCCCACTGAAACAGATTGAAACAAAAACGACGCGCGATGAAATATTTTGGCAAGAGTTTCCCTCTATCCTGCCGGCCATCCGATACATTCAGCCCACATTCATACAACGAGGGAAAACACCAATGAAACCCAACAGACTGCTTACCCTGATGTTCCCGGCCATCGTCGCCTTCGGCGTCGTCACCACCAGTGGCTGCACCGACGACGACATCGACAACATCACCAACCCCGACACCTCGGCGTCGGCGACCGACAGCACATCGTCGTCCACGACCGGCACCACCACCGACACCACCTCGGGCATCTCCATTGCCGAGAAGACCGGCATGATCTTCATGCGCGAAGAGGAGAAACTGGCACATGACGTCTATCTCACGCTCTATGAAACCTGGAACCAGCAGATCTTCGACAACATCGCCCAGAGCGAACAAAAGCACATGGACGCGGTACTGACACTGCTGAACACCTACGACGTGCCCGACCCCATCGGCGACAATGGCCGCGGCGTGTTCGTCGACGAGGATCTGCAAAAACTACATGACCAACTGGTCAACCAAGGGATATCGAGCCTGATCGACGCACTGCAGGTTGGCGCCGCCATCGAGGAGATCGACATCATCGACCTGAAACAGCGGGAAGAGGATATCGTCGGCCACGACGACATCACCAATACCTATGAGATGCTGCTGATGGGTTCACGCAACCATCTGCGCGCTTTCGTCAAAGACCTGAAGGCACAAGGCATCGATTACCAGCCACAGTATCTGTCACAGGCGGATTTCGACGAGATCATCAACAGCGACAGGGAACGCGGCAACCACTGATCCTTATTGGCGCCGTGACTACGGCGCCAAACACCGATAGACCTGCCGGATATTTCTCGTCATCGCATCGACGGTGAACTGCTCCCGGGCGAACTCGAACCACGGAGAAAAGGCCGCCCGCGCCTTTGGCAAATCATCGAGCGTCGCAATGATCCGTTTGCGCAGCGCACCGACATCACCGATCGGGACCAGATATTCCGCCGGCAGAATCTCGCAAGGCACCGGCACCTCGGTGGAAATCACCGGGGTCCGAGCAAACATCGCTTCGGCAAAGACGTAGGAAAACCCCTCGCGGCGGGAAGAGATCACCACCAGGTCGGCCGCCGCAATCAGCGCAGGAACGTCGTTTCGGTAACCAAGAAAATGCACCCGGTCCGACAGCCCTCTTTCCGCTGCCAACGCCACCAACCGCTCCCGCTCCGGGCCTTCCCCGGCAATATGGAGATGGCCCTCCACCCCGGCGAAGGCCTCGATCAGAATATCGAACCCCTTGGCCACCGCAAGCCGCCCCACCGCGAGCACATTGGGCCCCTGCGTAACAAAACGAGACGGTGCTTGGCAGTGCGATGGCTCGATCCCGTTGTAGACCACATGGGTGGGTAGCCCCGGCAGCGAATCGGCAATGGTTCGGCTGACGCAGACGATGCCATCCACATTTGCCATCCAGCGTCTCGCCGCCGTGAGATTGTGGAGTGTGACCACCGTCTTCTGCGGCACCCAGCGAGCCACCTGGCTGAGAATAAAACCCGCCTTCTTGGCGTGCGCATGGACCACATCGGCATCCAGCGAGCGCAACAACCGGACGAGCTGCCACAGCATCCACGGGTTCCGCCGGCCGCGCGACAGATCGAACGAATGGAAAATAACGCCATCGCGCAGGTGCGGACGATAGGATTCATGGGCAATCGCATGGACTGCCGTTGTCCCGGCCAGACCATTGCAGATTTCGATAAAGTGCTTTTCCAGCCCACCAGGATGGTAGGCCTCGGCCACCATCTGGCAGACGATCGGCTCTTCAGGGGCAGAGGGGGCGCTGCTCATGCTGTTCGGCGTTAAAGAAAAGAGGGAGAATACTCGCCACACCGGCACCCCACAACCACCGGTCTCCCTTGCACCATCTTCTCCCACCCAGGCCGGCCTCGGCACCGTCATCAGGGTTACCCCGAAAGGCGGGGCCAAATTTTCTTTCCGGGCCGATTGAATTCCACCTGCCACAACCGCATATCCTCCGTCAGCGCCGACCAAGACTGGCCGGAAACTTTCATTACAGAGGATTTACGAAATGAGTGATACGACAACGACGACTGAACTGCCCCAATACCAGAGCGGGGAGCTGCCCAGGAACTGGGGCGCCCTATTGACATTGGGGATACTGATGCTGGTGCTGGGCACCATCGGCCTGATATGGACACCCGCCTATACCATCGGTGTGGCCATGGTGTTCGGTGCCTTTCTGGTCACCGCCGGCAGCGTCCAGTTGATTTCCGCCTTCACCAGCGGCGAATCGAACTGGAAAGGCCGGCTGACCCATGTGTTGATCGCACTGGTCTACCTGGTTGGCGGCGGCTTCGCCCTGTTCAATCCACCCGGTGCAGCGGCGGGACTGACCCTGTTCATCGCCTCGATGCTGCTGGCGATTGGCGTCATCCGCATCGTCCACGGTATCCAGCAGAAGAAACGGGGCTGGGCTTGGCTTTGGCCCGTCGTCCTCGGCCTCATCGACATTCTGATCGGCATCATCCTGGCTGCCGGCTGGCCCGTCACCAGTGTCTGGGCGCCAGGACTGCTGTTCGCCATAGAACTGTTGATGAATGGCTGGTACCTGGTTCTGGTGGCCTGGGCATCACGCAAGATCGACGCATCGAAATAAACCTCGCCGAAATAACGCTCGCCGGCGGGCGTGTCTCGCCCGCACGGCCCATCGACACAATATTGGAGAAAAATCATCATGGTAATGGGAATCAAACAATTCGAGTCGCTGTTTCGTCAGGCGGCATCCCTGGATATCGACAAAAGCGACGTCAAGCGCCTGGACGATTTCGTCAATGCGCGACTGCACGACCTTCTACTGCTCGCCCAAACCAAGGCCAAGGCCAATGGTCGGGCGTCGATCGAGTGGATCGATGTGCCGATCACCAAGGGTCTGCAGGAGAATATTCACGCATTCAACAAAATGGATGAGGCGCTATCGATAACGGAAATTCTCGATGGCCTGTCGAAATTGCCACCGATGGACCTCCCCTACAGCAGCGAGCTGGAGGAGAAAATACCGGAGATCACCGGCGGAATCACCGTCAGCCTGGCCAAGGTCTTCAAGGCCATCGCACCAAAGCTGAAAAACCCGGCCACCGCAGAGTGGGAAACGGTGGACAAAATCTACGCCATCCTGCTGTAGCGCAATACCGGCGTGAGAGCCTCCTTCCGCTCTCACGCCGTGACCCAAGCGGCCGACAAGCATCGAAAGCGTCGGTGCCATAGCCCCCTCACCCTTCATGGGCACCCCATCCCGCCGTATTCGATTCCCGCCAACGCCGCCATCTCACGGTGCCAGGTCGTGAGATCATCGACGGAAAACTTGTTCAGATGATCGTGTCCACAGGCCCGTGCCATCACCTGCATCAATTCCGTGGCGGCCCGGAAAAAGTTGTCGAGCTGACGCGCCCCTTCTTTCACCCGTAGCCGGCGCCGGAGGTGCGGCTTCTGCGTCGCAATACCGACAGGGCAGTTGTCGGTATGACAGGCCCGCATTCCCAGACACCCAATGGCCTGCATCGCGGCGTTGGACAAGGCGATCGCATCGGCACCAAGCGCCATCGCCTTGATAAAGTCAGCGGGCACCCGAAGCCCCCCGGTGACGATCAGCGTAATATCGGCACGCTTCTGCCGGTCGAGGTAGCGCCGGGCACGCGCCAGCGCCGGAATCGTTGGCACGGAGATATTGTCGCGGAACAGCAGTGGCGCCGCACCGGTCCCACCCCCCCGACCATCGAGAATGATGTAATCGACACCGATCCGAAGGGCTGCCTCGATATCACGCTCGATATGCTGGGCGGACAGTTTGAATCCAATCGGGATGCCGCCGGTCGCTTCCCGTACCCGATCGGCAAAGCGGCGATAGTCGTCGAGATGGTTCCAGTCCGGGAAACGTGCCGGCGAAATGGCATCCTCGCCTTCAGGCAGCCCGCGTACCTCGGCGATCTTCCCCACGACCTTCGATCCGGGCAGGTACCCGCCGGTACCGGTCTTGGCCGCCTGCCCACCCTTGAAATGAAAGGCCTGGCAGCGGATCACCCGATCCATCGAAAAACCGAAACGTGCCGAGCCCAGCTCATAGATATAGCGTGAGCTGGCAGCCTGTTCCTCCGCCAGCATGCCCCCCTCGCCCGAACAGATCGCGGTGCCCGCCAGTTCCGCACCCTTGGCAAGCGCTATCTTCGCTTCCGCCGACAATGCGCCAAAACTCATGTCGGATACCAGCAGCGGCCGTTCCAACCGCAGCGGTTTTTTCGCGTTGGGCCCAATCACCACATCGGTGCCAACCGGCTCGTCGTCGAGCAGCGGCAGACGATGGAGTTGCGCCGTCAGAATCTGGATGTCTTCCCATTTCGGCAGCCGATCCCATGGAACCCCCATCGCGGCCGTGCGGCCATGCTTGCCCGTTCTGGACAAACCATGCTCAGCCAGATGCTGGATATAGCCCACGTGGGGCTCTTCCGGCGCGCCATGAATATCCTTGTAGAGCCCTTGATAGCGCGCCCGGTCGTAGGGCTGTGGATGCGCCGCCTCCCAGGCCGCGATTTCGGACTCATCGACCCAAACCTTCCCCTCCTCGACCCAGGCGGAAAAACGCTGCAAACGCTCCGACGGATCGTAGCTGCTGACCCCGGTACGGTAGGCATAGTCCCAATTGTGGAGGCCGCAAACCAGATTGTCTCCATCGACGTATCCATCGGCCATCAACGCGCCCCGGTGCAGGCAGCGGCCATAGAGTACCGAGACCTTTTGCTCGTCCGGCCAGCGAATGACGACCAGATCGACATTGGCGACCAGTGCGTAGGCGGGTTCGAGCGGTTTCAGCGAATCGAAATCACAGATCGCAATCCTGTTCTTCATCCATCCTCTCCTCCACGCTTGCACTTCGAGCATAGCAGACACCATTTCCCTCGCTGCCTCATCGTGGTATAGGCTCTCGCCAACCACTCTTCAGCATCCACCGACGAGGCCACCATGCAGTACCGAACCCTTGGCCACTCCTCCATCGAGGTCAGCGTCATCTGTCTCGGCAGCATGACCTGGGGCGAACAGAACAGCGAGGCCGACGCCTTCGCGCAGCTCGACCATGCCATCGCCGAAGGCGTCAATTTCATCGACACCGCCGAGCTCTATTCCATCCCTCCACGGGCCGACACCTACGGCGCCACCGAGACGATCATCGGCCGCTGGCTGGCTTCCCGCGGCGGGCGGGAGCGAATCGTCCTGGCGAGCAAGGTCGCCGGCAACACCAGCGGTTGGGTGAGCCACATCCGGGGTGGCCCCCGACTGAACCGGCAGCAGATGACGGCGGCACTCGAAGCCTCGTTGCGCCGCCTGCAAACCGACTACCTCGATCTCTACCAGATCCACTGGCCGGCCCGCACCACCAACTATTTCGGGGAGCGCGGCCTGAGCGAGATCGAGGACGAATCGGTCGAATCCATTGGCGAAACGCTCGAAGTGCTCGACGGCTTCGTCCGTGACGGCAAGGTGCGCCAGATCGGCGTCTCCAATGAAACGCCATGGGGCATGATGCAGTACCTCTGCCTTGCGGAGAAACACGGCTGGGCCCGGATCGTCTCGATCCAAAACCCCTACAACCTGCTCAACCGGCTGTTCGAGGTGGGTCTTTCGGAGATCTCCCTGCGGGAAAACGTCGGTCTGCTGGCCTACTCACCATTGGGTTTCGGCGTGCTCTCCGGCAAATACCTCGATGGCAGCGCCACACCCCGATCCCGCCTCCACCTCTTTTCCGAGTACCGGCGCTACAGTGGCGACAACGCCGAGAAGGCAACCCGCGCCTATGTGGCGCTGGCGCGCGATCACGGCCTTTCACCGGCGCAAATGGCGCTGGCCTTCGTCAACACTCGCGCCTTCGTTACCAGTACGATCATCGGGGCGACGACGATGGCACAACTGCGGGAAAACATCGCCAGCGCCAATATCGAGCTGTCGGCGGAGCTGCTTGCCGAAATCGACCGAATCCATGCCGACTACCCCGACCCGGCACCGTAACCGGCTGGTGTCACTGACCGGCACGCGCCACGTCAACCCGGATACTTCACGAATCTACAGGATTTTGGGGGAATCTCAGCGAGGCTGTTTGTTCGATTCACCGAAAAGCATGGCCGTGGCCATGGTCACCTAGTGATTCGGGAAAAATGGCCGCTGAGATTCTTCAATACACGGCAGAGCAGTGCGCCGGTGACAGCTTGTGCCTTACCAAGATTCCGGTGATATCAATCATGGCGCTGCGCTTTTCCAGCGTCCCCGGGAAATATTCAGGTTATATCCCGCTTTTTCTGCTCGAACTCTTCCCGGTCGATCTCGCCACGCGCATAGCGCGCCTTGAGAATATCGAGCGGGCTTTCATCGACTCGATGCGACCGGCCACCACCGGTCGCGGCCGATACCGCCCAAACGGCGATGACGATCAAGACGATCCAGAACAACCACATGAATCCCCCACCGACAAAACCATGACCTTCCCACATCGCACACCCCCGATCGACCGTCACACCACGACAAACTGTCCCATCATCCCCGCATCTTCATGCTCCAGAATATGGCAATGGAACATATAGGGGTTATTGGGATCGGCGTAGTTCTCGAACCGGGTAATGATTTTCACCGTCTCACCCGACTCGACCAGCACCGTGTCTTTCAGCCCACGCTCGTTCAATGGCGGGGGCTGGCCGTCCCGGCTGAGAATGCGAAACTGGATATCGTGAATATGGAACGGATGGGGCATCGGCGAATCGTTGCGTATCTCCCAGATCTCCACATCCCCCAGAGGAATCCTTTCGTCGATCCGATCGATGTCCATCGCCTTGCCGTTGATGGTGAACCCGCCACCGCGCATCATTGCCGGCCCCATGCGCATGTCGAGCACCATTTTCCGGGTTCGTGCCGCCTGCTCCGGCGCCCATTGCCGAGGAGCAATCAACCGGTCCGGCAACACCCCTCCGGCCGCCTCGGGGCTGTCGGCCCTGAATTGCATGATGTCGAATGGCCGGTCGTCACCGCCACCCATCATGCGGCCCATCATGCCCATCCTCATTCCACCACCCCGGCGCCCGGTTTGCGGCAACGGCTTGTGACGCAGCACCACCTCATCACCGGGTTCGAATTCGACAACGACTTCGGCACGCTCTCCCGGCGCCAGGCGCAGTGAGCGCAGGGTCACCGGCGCCGCCAGCAGGCCACCGTCGGTGGCAATCTGCCGCATCGCGCGCCCGTCGGAGAATTCCAGGTTGTAGATTCTCGCGTTGGAACCATTGAGTATCCGCAGGCGAAGGCGGCGACGCAGCACTTCATGGACCGGAAACGGCGCGCCATTGACCAGCATGACATCGCCACGCATCCCGTTCATCCGGTCGTGCATCGACTGTCGATAGCTGAACGTGCCATCGGCGTTGAAGGCACGATCCTGCAACACCAACGGAATATCATCGACACCATGGGTGGAGGGCAACCCCAGATCGTCCGCCGCATCGTCGTCGATATAGAAAAGCCCCGCCAGACCGTAGTAGACCTGAATAGCAGTGCGGTGATACCTGTGTGAGTGATACCACTGCGTCGAGGCCGGCTGGCGGATGGTGAATTCGGGAGACCAGGTTTCACCGACTCCGATGACCTGATGAGGGCCGCCATCCATTTTGGCCGGCAGATGGACACCATGCCAATGCAACGTTGAATCCTCGCTCATGTTGTTGGTCACGTTCAGCCGCACCGCCTCGCCGTTGCGGACCCGGATGATGGGGCCAAGGTAATCGCCATTGATGCCCGCGCTCGGCGTTCTCACACCAGGGAAAAACACATGCCGGCCACGCTGCAAGGAAAGATCGAAGACCCGCTTGCCATCACGCATGACACCTTCGAGCAATGGCGGAATCGGCAGTGCCTGCTGAAATTTTCCGACCGCTGGCCGTGCCAACAGTTCACCGCCCCGGTACAGCGGGATGGCCAATCCGGCGGCAGCGGCCACCCCGGCTTTCAGAACGAAACGTCTCGATACCATTTTCTTCTCCAGTCGATATTCTCTTGATCCCGCCCGGGCCCTCCGCCGCAGGAGACGGCCCGCCAGGGAGGGGTTGGGCAATTCAAATTTCGATTCGCCGCAGGCGCAGTGCGTTGGCAATCACCGATACGGAGCTGAAGCTCATCGCCGCCGCGGCAATAATGGGCGAGAGCAGCAGGCCGAAGAACGGATAGAGCACGCCGGCCGCAATCGGCACGCCGAGCGAGTTGTAGACAAAGGCGAAAAAGAGGTTCTGACGGATATTGCGCATGGTGGCCCGGCTGAGCCGCCGCGCCCGGACGATACCGCGCAGATCCCCCTTGACCAGCGTCACCCCCGCACTCTCCATCGCCACATCGGTACCGGTTCCCATGGCGATACCGACGTCGGCCTGGGCCAGCGCCGGCGCATCGTTGATGCCGTCGCCCGCCATCGCCACCACGCGACCCTCCCGCTGTAGCACCTGCACGATCCGGGCCTTCTGATCCGGCAGCACCTCGGCCTCGACGCGGTCGATACCGAGTTTCGAGGCCACCGCCCGAGCGGTGGTGGCGTTATCACCGGTGAGCATGACGACGGTCAGCCCCTCGGCATGGAGATCACCAATCGCCTCGGCCGTCGATGGCTTGATCGGATCGGCGACGGCAATCGTGCCGGCGGCGCGGCCGTCGATGGCGATGAACATCACCGTCTGACCGTCGGCACGGCCCTTGTCGGCCGCAGCCGCCAGCGGGTCGCAATCGATGTCGAGATCCCGCATCAGCTTGCTGTTGCCCAACGCCACCTCGTGCCCTTCGACCCTGCCCGTCACCCCTTTGCCGGTCACCGACTGGAAAGCCGAGACTTCGGCCAGCGCCATACCCCGCGATTCGGCCCCACGCACGATCGCCTCGGCCAACGGGTGCTCGCTGGCGCGCTCCAGGCTGGCGGCCAGGCGCAGTACCGTCGCTTCATCGAAATCGGCCGTGTGGTTCACCGCCACCAGCGATGGTTTGCCCTCGGTCAGTGTTCCGGTCTTGTCGACGACCAGGGTATCGACCTTCTCCATCACCTCCAGCGCCTCGGCGTTCTTGATCAGTACGCCAGCGGTCGCGCCCTTGCCGGTACCGACCATGATCGACACCGGCGTGGCCAGCCCGAGCGCACAGGGACAGGCAATGATCAACACCGCCACCGCATTGACGATGGCGTGGGCCAGGCGCGGCTCCGGCCCCCAGAATCCCCAGATGATCAATGTCACCACGGCCACCGCCACGACCGCGGGCACGAAATATCCCGAGACGGTGTCGGCCAGTTTCTGAATCGGCGCGCGCGAACGCTGCGCCTCGGCCACCATGTGGACGATCTGCGAGAGCAGCGTCTCGGCCCCCACTTTTTCGGCACGCATCACCAGGCTGCCGGTGCCATTGACCGTGGCCCCGATCAGCGGGTCCCCTTCGTTTTTTTCCACCGGAATGGGTTCGCCGGTGACCATCGATTCATCGACCGTGCTGCGTCCCGAAACCACCACGCCATCGACAGGAATCTTTTCGCCGGGACGGATGCGCAGCAGATCGCCCGGCATGACCTGTTCCACCGGCACCTCCTCTTCATTGCCATCCGAGGTGACACGGCGGGCGGTATTGGGCGCCAGCCCCAGCAGCATCTTGATGGCTTCGTTGGTGCGGCTGCGCGCACGCAGCTCCAGCACCTGTCCCAGCAGCACCAGCGTGGTGATGACGGCCGCCGCCTCGAAATAGACCGGCACGGTGCCCCCCTCGTGGCGCATTGCCGGCGGAAACCATTGCGGAAACAGCAGCGCGACCACGCTGTAGGACCACGCCACACCGACACCGAGAGCGATCAGCGTGAACATATTGAGGTTGCGGCTGACGAGCGACTGCCAGCCCCGAACGAAAAAGGGCCAACCGCCCCAGAGCACGACGGGTGTCGCCAGCACGAATTCGACCCACTGAACCGTGCGCATCGACAACCCGGCGGGTAACCACCCCGGGGCGAGGTCGGCCACCATGGCAAGAAAAAATACGGGGAGAGAGAGCAGGACACCCACCCGGAAGCGTCGGCGCATGTCGTCGAGTTCGCTATTGTCCTCCTCCAGCATGACCGTTCGCGGCTCCAGCGCCATGCCACACTTCGGGCAGGTGCCGGGGTGGTCCTGAACGATCTCGGGATGCATCGGGCAGGTGTATTCCACCCGGCGGCTCGCCGGCACGCCCATCGGTTCCAGCGCCATCCCGCATTTGGGACAAGTGCCCGGCCCCTCCTCGACGATCTCGGGGTGCATCGGGCAGGTGTATTTCGCGCCCGGCGGTGCGGCCTGAAGATCGGCCGGCGACGTAGAGCAACCGTGATCACCGCAGCCGGCCTCGTGGTCGCCATGCCGGTGCGCGGCATCGTCTTTTTCGCCCGGCGCGGCAGGATCATCGAGATACGACGACGGCTCGGCCGCAAATTTCGTCTTGCAGTGAGCGCTGCAAAAATAGTAGTCCCGCCCCTGGTATTCGAGATGATGATCGCTCCGTGGCGTCACATCCATCTCGCAGACGGGATCCTTCAGGGCATCGGGCGACGACCTCTCCTCAACACGGGACATGGCCGATCTCCTGCGGTGCCGAAACGGCCACTCCATCCTGCCCCGACGCAACCGACTCGATCAAAGGACAGATGGCGCCTTCTTCCACTAACGGCTCGGGCATCCACTGCCACAACGCATTGGCGCTCTCCATCCGGCGCTGCAATGCTTCCAGTTCCGCAATCTTGCGGCGGTTCTCTTCGATATGGGCGGCGAGCATCTGGCGAACATCGTCACAAGGCAACTGGCCACTGGCCGCCTGGGCGAGGATGTGGCGAATCTCGTTCAGAGTGAAACCCAACCGCTTCGCCATGCGGATAAAACGGACTCGCTCCACTTCACGACGGGAAAACAGCCGGTAACCATTTTCCCGATGGCGCGCCGGCGCGATCAATCCGATCCGCGCGTAGTATCGAACGACATGCGCGGGTACCGCAGCAGCGCTCGCAAGTTCATTGACTGTCAACATATTTTCCTCCTCGCCTTCAGGGATGGCTTTTTCTTCGGCACGCGGCCATCCGTCCCGCGAATGCGGGCACGCCGGCTGAGACACCAGCCAGCCACCGGTACCAATCCGCGGCCGGCGGGTGGCCCGACGCCCCAACCGTGGCGGCTATTGCTTTTTCTGCAGCTCGACCAACTCCCGCAACAGCTTCTCGATATTGCCCAGGCGCTGCTCCATCGTCTGCATGTGCTGCATCATCATTTGTCTGCGCTGCATCATCATCGGCATGCCGCCACCTCGCGGGCCGCCCATCATCGGCATCCCGCCCTGGGGAGGCCCCATCATCCTGCCACCGCCGGGACCGCCCATCATCGGCATGCCCGCTTGCGGCCCTCCCATCGGCATGGCGTTACCCCCATTTGTCATCGTGTCGTCGTGGGTGCCTTCGCTGTCGGCAAGAACCGGGGCCGACAGAGTTGCAGCCATCAATCCAGCCAGTAGAGTCGTCTTGCTCATTTTCATGGTCGTTCTCCTTCTGTTTCGGGTTGTCCGGTCTCTGCTTTCAGGAACTGAATTCAGCCTACCGGGTGTGCGCTACGCACAGGTCAAGCATTTATTTCCATCCATTCGAAATCGAATCCATCACGGGCCGGCCCGGCCGATGGCTCCATCAGCGATCCTGGAATATCCGTGGCTCAGTATCCCTCCTCGTATCACGGCGAATCCTTCACCACCGTGATGGTGATTTTCTCCGAGATCAGTGGCGGATCCTGGGGCTCATGATTCTCATCACCCAGCAATAGCTGCAAACTGTGTTTGCCAGGCGGTAATTCCAGAACCGTTTCGGTTTCTCCATCATCGAAATGGAGATGGCGCGCATCACGGGGAATCGGCTCATCCAGGTCGGGCAGCCGGTCGACATCGATCAGCAGGTGGTGATGCCCCGCCGTATGGCGGATTTTTCCCTTGGTTCCGGCGGGAGTGATTCCAAACCCACGGATACCAAAGCGCAAATGGACAGGGCTGGTGACGACCGCGCCATCGCTGATGTTCTCGAAATAGACCTTGGCATGCGCTCCCGGCGAGTGTGCCTCCACCGCCGCGCCAGCCGACACCAGCATCAGCAGCAGGGTCAGTGCCGACGCCTTGAATCGTGCATATTGCTTCATTTTTTCCATCCTCCAATATTCATCCACTATCGACTCTCATAGACGCTGGTACGGCCATCGTCCCCGAAGGCCACAATGTCGTACCGGTCTTTCCTCGGACCTTCCATCCCGGGCGACCCCATCGGCATGCCGGGGACGGCCAACCCCTTGATCCGGGGCTTTTCCCACAACAGCCGGGCAATGACCTCGGCCGGCACGTGCCCTTCGATCAGATAGCCGCCGATGCGGGCCGTATGACAGGATTGCAGACTCGAAGGTACGCCCATGGCCTCCTTGACCCGGGGCATGTCCTGGCGGTCGTGGCTCTCGACGGTAAAGCCGTTTTTCTCCAGATGCCCGATCCATTTGCTGCAACAGCCGCAGGTCGGGCTCTTGTAGACGACGATATCGACATCGGCCACGGCCACGCGGCTCTGGTAGAAGGCAAAGCCGCCAGCCAAAGCCAGGACGATGCCCAGCAACCAGGGCCAGACGGCACGGCCGCGGTTTTCGGTGCGATCCTTTTTCTTCATTGGTTGCCTCCAGTGGTTATGGCGGCCTGGGCATTGCGGCGCGCCCAGGCGGAATAGATTTCATCGCTCCAGTGCGACTGCACCCAGGCGATGACCGCATCGATTTCCTCACGGCTCAATTTGTCGCCAAACGGCGGCATGCTGCCCCCCAGTGGCACCCCTCCCCGGCGAATGGTCATGCGCAGCATGTTTTTCGGGTGATGCCAGGTGTGGGCCGTGCCATTGAGCGGCGGTGGCGGAAATTTTCCATCGCTGTTCGGCTGGCGCCAGTTGGGATCACCACTGGCGTCCGAGCCGTGGCAGCCAGCACAGTTTTCCCGATAGACCTTTTCACCGCGCGCCACCTGCGCCTCGCTGTACCAGCGCATCTGCTGCAGCAAAGTCTTGCCGGCATCCGGCGCCGCACTCTGTTGCGCGCTGCCATCGCAGGCCGCCAGCAGAGCGGATGCGGCCAACGCCAGCCATACTGTTTTGCGGTTGTTCATCCGTTGCCTCCTTCGTTTTCAGTCGTTGCCAGGGCTCGAGCCCTGACGGCTGAACCGGTTCCTCCAGTACCACCACGTCGCCCGCCGCGCGCCCCGCAGACGGGGATGGCGCGGCGGGCTGGTGAGGTTCCCGCTCAGTACCAGGCACGAATGCCGACGACGAACTGGGTATCACTGGTTTCTCCGCCAGCGGCTTCGACATAATCGGCCGTATCGCCGAAAACGCCTTCCCAGTTGATGCCGACATAGGGCGCGAATTCACGGACGATTTCATAGCGAAGACGCAACCCGGCCTCGACCGACGAGAGACCCGCGCCCTGCCCCAGTGCATCATCCTTCTTGCCGTTGACGACGACCTGAAGCTCCGGAGAAAGCACCAGTTTCTGCGTGAACATCACCTCGTATTCGGTATCGAAACTCAGCTGGGTACGCCCCTCCTCGCCGATATAGAGCGCGGCATCGATATCGAAAAAGTAGGGCGCCAGACCGCGAAAGCCGAGGGCCAGCCAGTTCCGTTTTTCATCGGATGGCTCCAGGTCACTGCGCGCACCGATCTGGAAATCCCAGTACGGCGCCACGGCCCGGCTGTAGCGAAGCTGGACCTCGGCCTGCTCCGTCTCGCCATCGACGCGTTCGACATCGGTCTTGATCCACAGCTTGTGCAGGTCTTTTCCGAGCCACGCATCCGCCTCCAACACCACCGGATCCTCGTCGTCGCCGCTGCGTTGCTCGAACTGGTCGATCATCAGCTTGACCAACAGCGGATCGTCTTCCATCCCGGCATGCAGGGGGGCCGAAACGGCCACGAGCGTTGCCAGTGCAATCAATCTCTTTTTCATCTTCTTCCTCCTCAGGCAACGATGACGTGACGAAACATGCCCGCCATGTGATACAGCAGGTGGCAGTGATAGGCCCAACCGCCCATCGCATCGGCCGTCACCAAATAGCTGATGCGCGCGCCTGGCTGGACGATGACGGTGTGTTTTCGCGGTATATGGTCGGGATCACCGGTCTCCAGATCGCTCCACATCCCGTGAAGGTGAATCGGATGATTCATCATCGTGTCGTTGAGCAGATTGATCCGCACCCGTTCACCGAATTTCAGCCGGAGCGGTTCGGCGTCGGCAAACTTGATTCCGTTCATCGACCACATGTACCGGCTCATATTTCCGGTCAGATGGAGATTGATCTCCCGTTCGGGATCGCGTGGATCGGGGGTTTTGCCAAGGTTGCGCAGATCGGCATAGGTCAGCACCCGGCGGCCATTGCCGCGCAGACCGACCCCCGGATCATCGAGCCGGTATTGGGGCGCATCGGCGCGCATATCGACCTGTGGACCGTATTCCGATTTGGCGTGGACCACCGGTTGAGCACTCCCATAGCCGGTTGCGCCACTGCCAATGGTTCCGGCGCCTTTCATGCCGCCCATGTCGTGGCCCATCTTGGAATGGTCCATCCCGTTCATGCCGCCCATGTCATGGCCCATCTTGGAATGATCCATCCCTTTCATGCCACCCATGTCGTGGCCCATTGCGCCATGGTCCATCATCGACATATCCATGCCCATGTCACCGTGGGTGAGAATCGGCGCCGGATCCAGTTCGGGAACCTCGGCTTTCAGGGAGGGGTCGGGCGTCAACGTGCCCCGGGCGTAGCCACTGCGGTCGATGGCCTGGGCAAAAACGGTGTAGGCCTGTTCACTGCTCGGCTCGACGATGACATCGTAGGTTTCGGCCACGCCCATGCGGATTTCATCGACCGTCACCGGCTCCACGTATTGGCCATCGGCGGCGACCACCGTCATCTTCAGGCCTGGAATGCGGACGTCGAAAAAGGTCATCGCCGCGGCATTGATGAGACGCAGGCGAATTTTCTCACCACGCTTGAACAACCCCATCCAGCCATCGGCGGGCGCCACCCCGTTCATCAGATAGGTGTAGGTGTAGCCGGTGACATCGGAGATGTCGCGGTCGGACATGCGCATCTGGTTCCACATGCCCCGCCGGGCCCAGAAGCCCTTCCAGCCGTACGCCTTCACTTCGGCCAGCGCCTCACCGAACGTGCGCTCGCGGAAGTTGTAGTAGTGGGAGAGTTTCTTGAGCTTGGCATAGATCCGCGCGGGGTCCTCGTCGCTCCAGTCGGACAGCAGAACCACATAGTCCCGGTCGTATTCGAACGGCTCCGGCTCGATCGGATCGATGACAATGGCTCCATAGGCGCCGGTCTGTTCCTGCCAGCCGGAGTGGCTGTGGTACCAGTAGGTGCCACTCTGCACGACAGGAAATTGATATTTGAAGGTCTCTCCCGGCTTGATGCCCTTGAAGCCGTCACTGATGTGGGGCACGCCATCCATCGCGCTGGGCAGGATCAGTCCGTGCCAATGGATGGAGGTGTCCTCCGCCATGTGGTTGGTGACGTTCAGCGTGACCGTCTCACCCTCCTTGAAGCGGAGCACCGGGGCCGGGACACTGCCATTGATGGCGGTGGCGATACGCTCCTTGCCGGTGAAATTGACCTTGGTCGGCGAATAGCTGAGATCGAAACGGGTTCCCCGCAGCGTCTGCGGCCCCTGTTGCTGGCGCATGATCGCACCGAGCGCGGTGGAACCCATGCCGACGGCGCTCAGGGCGGCGCCCACGGTCAGACCCTGAACGAAACGACGACGCGACAGATCGACACCCGCGAGCACACGCGGATCAAAAGAACTGCTCATGATTGATAACTTCCTTTCCAGGCCGGCGAACGGATACGGGCCGGCATCGGTTGAAAAAACGATTGGTTTGTTTCAGATCGGCCGCGAGCGCGGCCGGCGAAAGGAAGTCAGACCCGGGGCGGGCGAAAGAGCGCGTCGGAAAAAAGTGGTAGAAGGGCGGAATCCGGCACCATCAGCACCAGCCGGGCACCATGACCGGAAAAAGGGGAGACGACGGGCAGCAACCCCATCGCGCAGGTGGCGCAGTGGCCGGAGAGGCACTGCGCGCCAATGCAACAGGCACTGGCATTGCACTGGTCGCAGTCGGCTTCGGCCATCGCGACCCTCTCCATGTCGGAGGCGGCGCTGGCGTCCATCATGGCCGCATGATCCATCGCCACCGCATGCGTCATGCCGTGCATGGTATTCATATCACCACCAGTCTCCACGCTGGCCATCACCCCCTGCAGCGGCGCGAACAGCAACGCAACGGCGAGGAAAAGCGAAAGAACCTGTTGGTGGAGACGAGACATGCCAACCATTGTACCGAGATTGATTCGCATTACAACCAAGCCAGGATGAGCAAATGTTCATCTGGAAGGCCGGTCACGCTTTGCATGAGGCACGAAAAACGGAGGGGCGCAGTCGTTTTTCCAGGCCATTTTGCTAGACTCCGAGGCTTTGCCACCGTCGCCACAACGCCATGCCATCTCGCCCGCGCTCGATCGACGAACTCTCCGCCGCCAATGTCGCCGCCATCGGACGGCACCTCACCTTCGTCTACGGGGAAGCACGGGGCATGCTGCTGAAGGAGCGGGTGCTGGCAATCATCAATCAGCACCTCAACCAGCAGCGGGCGGCGCCGATCAAGCCACACTGGGACGAAACCGACGTGGTGCTGATCACCTACGGCGACACACTGCGCCAGGACGGCGAGGCGCCACTGAAGACGCTGGATGCCTTCGCCAACCAACATCTGCAACAGGCCGTCAATATCGTCCATCTGCTGCCGGTCTATCCATGGAGTTCGGACGACGGCTTTTCGGTCATCAACTACCAGCAGATCGATCCGGCGCTTGGCGGCTGGGACGACATCGAAAGACTCCATCGCCACTTCGATCTGATGATGGACTTCGTCCTCAACCACTGCTCGCGGGCGAGCCTGTGGTTCTACGACTTTCTGCTCGACAAGGCGCCCGGCAAGGATTTCTTCATCGAGGTGGATCCGGCCACCGACCTGTCGATGGTGGTGCGTCCCCGCACCTCACCGCTGCTGGCACCGGTCAACACCCGTGGCGGCACGCGCTATGTCTGGGCCACCTTCAGCCACGACCAGATCGACCTCGATTTCTCCAACCCCGACGTGCTGCTGGAGTTCATCTCCATCCTGCTGTTCTACATCCGCCAGGGCGCGCGGGTGCTGCGCCTCGACGCCATCGCCTACCTCTGGAAGGAGATCGGCACCCCCTGCATCCACCTGCCGCAGACCCATGCCATCGTCAAACTGTTCCGCGAGATCGTCCGCGAGGCCGAACCCGGCGTCATCCTGCTGACCGAAACCAACGTCCCACACGAGGAGAACATCCGCTATTTCGGCGACGGCGACGAGGCCCAAATGGTCTATCAGTTCAGTCTGCCACCGCTATTGCTGCACGCCGTTCACACCGGCTCGACACGCTACCTCCACACCTGGGCGAAAAACCTGGCGCCACCGCCGCCGGGCTGCACCTATTTCAACTTCACCGCCTCCCACGACGGCATCGGCATGCGGCCGCTGGAAGGGCTGCTCCCGCCGGCGGAGATCCGCGCGCTGATCGACGACATACGGGAGATGGGTGGCTTCGTCTCCACCAAACAGAATGCCGATGGCAGCGAAAGCCCCTACGAACTGAACATCACCTACTTCGATGCCTGCCGCGGTCACACGGGCCGGCATCATCAGGCGCGCTTTCTGCTGACCCAGACGGTGGCAATGTCGCTGCAGGGGGTGGTGGCGGTCTATATCCACTCGCTGCTGGCGACACCAAACGACTTTCACGGAGTGGAACGGACGGGAATGACCCGCTCGATCAACCGCCGCAAATGGGAGATGGCCGAATTGGAGGCCCACCTCGATGATCCAAACGGCCTTGCCGGCGCGATCTTCAACGAGTATCGGCGCCGGCTGGAGCTGCGTCGCCAGCAACCGGCGTTCCATCCCGATGCGACACAACAGGTGCTCGACCTCGGCGCGGGACTGTTCGGCATCAGACGCCGCGCCGTCGATGGCCGGCAGACGATCACCGCGCTCTACAACTTCACCGACAGCGAGAAGAGCGCGCCGGTGGCGGCGCTCGACGAGGACCGGGCACAGTGGACCGACCTGCTCGGCGGCGGCAGCGTGCAAGCGGTGGACGGCGCGGTGACGCTGCCGGAATATGGTGGCTACTGGCTGGTCTGACTTCTATTCGACAGCGATGTAATCGATGCTGATGCGCCCTCCGGCCACCGGACGGAAGCGCTGGTCGGCAAACGCCTGATGGGCCGGGTGGTCGCGATAGCTGTCGATGACGGCCGGATGACAGAAGCGCACCAGCCAGCTGTAGCGGTAGCCGGCATCGGTCTTGACGGCTTCGCCGGTGAAGACCCGGCGCACCCCCGGAATCGCGCCGAGGACGCGGCGCCCCTCGGCCATCATCTCGCGCACGCCCGCTTCGTCCAGCCCTTCGACGTTGTAGATGATGAGATGCTCCACCTCGCGCCACGGCGGGCAGGCCTCCAGCACCGCATCGGCCCGGCCGGCTCCGCCCCACAACCGGATGCAACGCGCCACCTCGGCAGCAATCGCATCGCGAACGCCACGCACCAGGCCGGTATAGCCCCCGCGCGCCCCGGCGGCGTGATTGGCATCGATCCGGCGGGCGGCGGCATCGGAGAGCGCGGTGTAGTAGTTGATCTTGGTGACGCCATTGGCGATCAGCCGACGAAACTGATCGTCGGACAACCCGGTGCCGCCATGGATCACCAACGGCATCCGCAACGCCTCGTCGATGGCCGCCAGACGCTCGAAATCGAGCCGTGGCTCGCCACGCATCCGCCCATGCACAGTACCGATGGAGACGGCGAGGAAATCCACGCCGGTCTCGTCCACGTAACGCAGCGCCTCCTCCACCGTGGTGTGGCGAACCTCACCCGGATGGCGCTCGGCGTCCTCACCCTCGACCCCGGGCACATAGCCCAGCTCCCCCTCCACCGGGACACCACAGCCGTGCGCCATCTCCACCACCTGGCGGGAGCGGGCGATGTTCTCCTCGAGCGGATGTTCCGAGGCATCCACCATCACGCCGTTGCAGCCGAGCCGGATGCCCCGCACGGCCGACTCGAAGCTGTGGCCGTGATCGAGATGGATCGCCACCGGCACGACGCTGTCGCGGGCCGCCGCCTCGACCGCCGGCATGACCATGGCGAAGTCGAAGTAGTCGAAATGGGATTCGGCCAGCGAGAGGATCACCGGCGCCCGGGCATCCTCCGCCGCACGCAGGATCGCTTCGAGAAAATCCAGACTCACCAGATCGAACGCCCCCACGGCATAGCGGTGGCGGTAGGCATGATCCAGCATCGCTTTCATATCGACCAATGGCATAGAGATCACCTCGTCGAACGGATGTCATGGCGGACCGCCCGGCGCCAGCCGTGGACGGGCGAGCCGATAACGAAAGCCGATCGACGCCTTCGGGACACCGGCCACGCCGCGTCACCGTCTGCCGGGACAAGCGATAGAGAATTAGGGAACCACCCCCCAGACAGTCGCCATGTTTGTGAGCTTGCAACCGTTGCCAACACGACCCCTGCAACAAGAGAACAGCAAAGGCATCCATCCATTCCACCACGATATGGAGCGCAACGGTCCAAGCGCCTGCCAGGGAGAGCACGGGGGTGGTTCGATGGACATTCTGCGCAAGGCGAAATATAAATGACAATCGATCATTTCTATCCAGAGAATCGATAATCATCTATGGCTTACTCCGCCGCGAACGACCTCATCCGCCATGTCACCCTGCGCCAGCTCCAGATCTTCGAAGCGGTCGTCCGCCTCGGCGGCTTCACCCGCGCGGCCCAGAGCCTGCATCTGACCCAACCCACGGTGTCGATGCAGATCAAGAAGCTCAGCGAGGCCGTCGGCACCCCGCTGCTGGAGGCGGGCAACCGGCAGGTGGAGCCCACCGCCGCCGGGCGGGAGGTCTATGCCGCCGCCGAGGAGATACTGGGGCGGATGCTGCGTCTCGGCGAGACCACGGCGGCACGGAGCGGGATCGTCCAGGGGGTGCTGCGGGTGGCGGTCATCACCTCGGCCAAGTACTTCATGCCCCACCTGCTGGGAGCATTCGTCGAACGGCACCCCCAGGTCTCACCGCAGCTGACCGTCACCAATCGCGCGCAAGTGCTGGAACGCCTCAAGACGCGGGAGGACGATCTGACCATCATGGGCCAGGTGCCCGAGGGGATGGACGTGGCCGCCACCCCGTTCATGGACAATGCGCTGGTGGTCATCGCCCCGCCGGACCACCCGCTGGCGCAAACCAGCGGCATCCCGCTGAACCAACTGGCCAAACAGCGCTTTCTGGTGCGTGAAGCCGGTTCCGGCACGCGCCAGGCGGTGGACCGCCTGCTGGCGGAGCACGGCCTGGCGATCACCCCCTACATGGAGCTGGGTAGCAGTGAAGCGATCAAGCAGGGGGTGATGGCCGGCCTTGGCATCTCGGTACTGTCACGCCGGAACCTGAAACTGGAGCTGGCCGGCGGGCATCTGATCACCCTCGACGTCGAGGGGTTTCCCCTGTTGCGGCGCTGGTACGCCGTGCACCTCCGGCAATGGCCGCTGTCGCTGGCGGCACGCAGCTTTCTCGATTTCCTGCTCGCCCACCGGGACCGGCCCGACAGGGACATGGCCGGGAAATAACCTCTGCTTATCAGGCTCATAGAAGTTTCGATTGGTCTGCCAAACCCGGCTGTGACAGACTGCGCGATCTGATATTTCGTCCAAAGAACCGGCCTGCCATCGGCTGCAGGCTGCAAACCCTGTTGGGAGTACAACGAACATGAGAATCATCCTACTCGGCGGCCCCGGCGCCGGCAAAGGCACCCAGGCAAACTTCATCAAGGAACGCTACAACATTCCGCAGATCTCCACCGGCGACATGCTGCGGGCCCACGTCAAGCAAGGCACCGAGCTGGGCAAGGCAGCAAAGAAGATCATGGATGAGGGCGGCCTCGTCTCCGACGACATCATCATGGGCATGGTCAAGGAGCGCATCCAGGAGGACGATTGCAAGAACGGCTATCTGTTCGACGGCTTCCCGCGCACCATCCCGCAGGCCGAGGCCCTGAAGGAGGCCGGCATCCCGATCGACGCTGTGGTCGAGATCGACGTCCCCGACGAAGAGATCGTCAAGCGCATGTCCGGCCGCCGCGTTCACCCGGCATCGGGCCGCACCTACCACGTGGTCTTCAATCCGCCGAAAGAGGAAGGCAAGGACGACGTCACCGGCGAGCCGCTGATCCAGCGCGACGACGACAAGGAGGAGACCGTGCTGGCCCGCCTGAAGATCTACCACGATCAGACCGAGCCGCTGATCGAGTTCTACAGCAACGAGCCGGTCGCCTACGTCAAGGTCAACGGTGTCGGCAGTGTCGAGGAGATCCGCGACCAGATCTTCGCCGGACTGGACAAGGTCAAGGGCTGACCGAAACCGCCCGGCCCGAACGAAAAAAACCCGCCTCGGCGGGTTTTTTTCTGGGCTGACGCCGGTCGCGACTCAGAACCGCCGGCCCGCCTCATAGGCTCTATCGAGCATCGCGCCGCGCCCCTCTTCACCGACGGTGCCAACGGCATGGAAGACCTCCCCCGCCACCGCATCGACCCCACAGAACCCGAGCGTGCCTTTCGTCATCGGCAACAGGATGGTCGGCGTGGTGGCGCCCATTGCCGCCAGCTCCGCCTCCGATCCCCCCGCCGTAACCAAGACCAGCGCCTTCTTGTGCGGCAGCCGCCCCCGCACCCCGCTTTCGTCGTAGCAGAAGGCATATCCGTGGGTCAGCACACGGTCGCACCACCCTTTCAGCACCGCCGGGCGATCCAGCCACCACAGCGGATAGACGAACACCAGCCCCTCGGCCCAGTCGAGCAACGCCTGCTCCTCGCGCACCGGGGCGCAGACCTCGCCGCGCTGCAGCGCGGCCAGCTCATCGGCACCAAGCACCGGGTCGAACAACGGCTGGTAGAGGTCGCGTCTCCGGGGCAGATGGCCGGCGGCCTTCAGCCCGGCCTCGACACGCTCGACGATGGCGTGGTTGAAGCTGCCGGGGTTGGGGTGGGCGATGATGGTGAGGACGTTCACGGGGTGGTGGCGACAAAAAGACGGGAGCATGGCGCATGCCATGCGGCGATGTAAAGATCCCGGTCGCCACATGGGTATTGGCCCGATCGCAGCGTCGGCGATGGGCCGTCGAGGCGCGCCCTGATCAACCGTCCAGCTTCTGCTTCAGAATCTGGTTCACCTGCCCCGGGTTGGCCTTGCCCTGGGTGGCCTTCATCACCTGGCCGACGAAATAGCCGAGCAGTTTCGCCTGCCCGCCACGATACTGCTCCACCTGGCTGGGATTGTTGGCCAGCACCTCGTCGATGATCGCTTCGAGGGCGCCGCTGTCGGTGATCTGCTTCAGCCCGCGGGCCTCGATGATCTCATCGGCACCCCCCTCGCCCTGCCACATGGCATCGAAGACCTCCTTGGCGATCTTGCCGGAGATGGTGTTGTCGGTGATGCGCCGCAGCAGGCCGGCGAACGCCACCGCATCCACCGGCGCCGCGTCGATCTCGATGCCGTCGCGATTGAGCCGCGCCGCCAGCTCGCCGTTCATCCAGTTGGCGACCAGCTTGGCCTCGCCATCCAGCGCCTCGACCACCGCCTCAAAGTAGTCGGCGGTGGCACGGCTGGCGATCAGCACGTTGGCGTCGTAGCTGGAAAGGCCGTAGTCCTGCTCGAAACGGGCCTTCTTCTCGTCCGGCAGCTCCGGCATCTCCCGCTTCACCTCGTCGATGAAAGCCGGCTCGATCACCAGCGGCAACAGGTCGGGACAGGGGAAGTAACGGTAGTCGTTGGCCTCCTCCTTGGTGCGCATCGAGCGGGTCTCGTTACGGTCGGGATCGTAGAGGCGGGTCTCCTGCACCACCTCACCGCCGTCTTCGATCAGGTCGATCTGCCGCTGCGCCTCGTAGTGGATGGCGCGCTCGACGAAACGGAAGGAGTTGATGTTCTTGATCTCAGTACGGGTGCCGAACGCCGTCTGCCCCTTCGGCCGCACCGACACATTGGCGTCGCAGCGGAACGATCCCTCCTGCATGTTGCCGTCGCAGATATCGAGGTATTGCACCAGCGAATGGATCTTGCGCATATAGGCCACCGCCTCCTTGGCCGAACGCATGTCCGGTTCGGAGACGATCTCCAGCAGCGGCGTGCCGGCACGGTTGAGGTCGATCCCGGTCATGCCGTGGAAATCCTCGTGCAACGACTTGCCGGCATCCTCCTCCAGATGCGCGCGGGTCACGCCGATGACCTTGCTGGAACCGTCGTCCAGCGTGATCGTCAACGTGCCGTTGCTGACGATCGGCAGCTCGTACTGGCTGATCTGGTAACCCTTCGGCAGATCGGGGTAAAAGTAGTTCTTGCGCGCGAACACCGACTTGCGCGCCACCTCGGCACCGATGGCGAGACCGAACTTGGCCGCCATTCGCACCACCTCGCGATTGAGCACCGGCAACACCCCCGGCAAACCGAGATCGACGGCGCAGGCCTGGGTATTGGGCTCGGCGCCATAGGCGGTGGAGGCGCCGGAAAAAATCTTGCTCCGGGTCTTGAGCTGGGCATGGATCTCCAGCCCGATGACAATCTCCCACTCCATTATGCGTAGGCCTCCGGAATCCGTTTGTGCCAGTCGGTCTCCAGCTGCAGACGGTGGGCGACATTGAGCAGCCGCGCCTCCGACCAGTAGTCACCGACGATGTGCAGCCCGACCGGCAGACCATTCACCAGCCCGGCCGGCACCGACATGCCGGGCAACCCGGCCAGGTTGACGGCAATGGTGTAGATATCCGACAGGTACATGCTGATCGGATCGTCCGCCTTCTCGCCCAGGCGGAATGCCGGGGTCGGCGTGGTCGGCCCCATGATGACGTCCACCTGCTCGAAGGCGCGGCGAAAATCGTCGCGGATGAGCCGGCGAATCTGCTGCGCCTTCAGATAGTAGGCGTCGTAGTAACCGGCCGACAGCGCATAGGTGCCGACCAGGATGCGGCGCTTGACCTCGTCACCGAAACCCTCGCCGCGGGAACGGCAGTACATGTCCTCGAGATCCTTCGGATCGTCGCAACGATGGCCGAAACGGACGCCGTCGAAACGGGAGAGGTTGGAGGAGCACTCCGCCGGCGCAACGACGTAGTAGGCCGGCGCGGAGAGATGGCTGTTGGGCAGGGTGATGTCCACCAGCTCGGCGCCGAGCGACTCGTAGACCGCCAGCGCCTCGCGCACCCGCGCTTCCACCTCGGCATCCAGCCCGGCGGCGAAATACTCCTTCGGCAGACCGATCTTCAGCCCCTCGATGCCCTCCCCGAGCCCGGCGGCGTAGTCCTCCACCGGCCGCTCCATGCAGGTGGAGTCGCGCTCGTCGAAGCCGGCCATCGCCTGCAGCAGCAGGGCGCAATCCTCGGCCGACGGCGCCATCGGACCGGCCTGGTCGAGACTGGAGGCGAAGGCGATCATCCCCCAGCGCGAGACGCGTCCATAGGTGGGCTTGAGCCCGGTGATGCCGCACAGGGCCGCCGGCTGGCGGATCGAGCCGCCGGTATCGGTGCCGGTGGCCGCCGGCGCCAGCCGCGCCGCTACCGCCGCCGCCGAGCCACCGGACGACCCCCCCGGCACCCGCTCGGTGTCCCAGGGGTTTTTCACGGGCCCGTAGTAGCTGGTCTCGTTGGACGACCCCATCGCAAACTCGTCCATGTTGGTCTTGCCGAGCATCACCGCGCCGGCGGCGTTGAAGCCTTCGACGACCCGGGCATCGAAGGGGGCGATGTAGTTGTCCAGCATGCGCGAGCCACAGCTGGTGCGCACACCGTCGGTGTTGAAAATGTCCTTCTGCGCCAGCGGGATGCCGGTCAGGGGCCCCGCCTCGCCGGCGGCGCGACGCCGATCGGCGGCTGCAGCAGCGGCCAGCGCCGCCTCGTCGGTGACGGTGATGAAGCTGTTGAGCAGGCCGTCGTGGGCGGCGATGCGATCGAGGAAATGGCGGGTCAGCTCGACGCTGGAGAAATCACCGGCCGCCAACCCCCGCGACAGTTCGGCCAGCGTCATCCGATGCAACGCGGTCATTCGATCACCTTCGGCACGAGGTAGAGGCCGTTCTCGGTGGCCGGCGCGATACGCTGGAATTTCTCACGCTGGTCGTGCTCGGTCACCACGTCGTCACGCAGCCGCTGGGGCACGTCCTGTGGATGGGCCATCGGCTCGATGCCGCTGGTGTCGACGGCGTTCATCTGCTCGACGAAATCGAGAATGGCGGAAAGGTTGCGGGCGTAGTCGGGAATGGCCGCATCGTCGATCTGCAAGCGCGCCAGATAGGCGATCTTGGCCACCTGCTCTGCATCCAGTGACATAAGCGCGAAGTCCATTGGTTCGGGAGCGCGCCAAGATACCATATTCGCCGGGCTTTTGAACGTGGGCGGGGCGGGGCGATAACACTTGAGCCCCCATGCGCCAGTCCTGATAATAGGCGGCTATTGTCTCTCGCAAACCACGGATGCCCGATGCTCAGATCACTGTTTGGACTCTTCTCTAACGATTTATCCATCGACCTGGGTACGGCCAATACGCTGGTTTACATGCGCGGCAAGGGCATCGTGCTGGACGAACCGTCGGTGGTGTCGATCCGCATGGATCGCGGCCCGGGCGGCCCACGCTCGATCGAGGCGGTCGGCACCGAGGCCAAGCAGATGCTCGGCCGCACACCGGAGAACATCAAGGCGATCCGCCCGCTCAAGGACGGGGTCATCGCCGATTTCACCACCACCGAAAAGATGCTCCAGCACTTCATCCGCAAGGTGCACAAGACGTCCCTGCTGCGGCCCAGCCCGCGAGTGCTGGTCTGCGTTCCCTGCGGCGCCACCCAGGTGGAACGGCGTGCGATCCGCGAATCGGCCGCTGGCGCCGGCGCACGCAAGGTCTATCTGATCGAGGAGCCGATGGCAGCCGCCATCGGCGCCGGCATTCCCATCAACGAGGCCATCGGCTCGATGGTGCTCGACATCGGCGGCGGCACCTCCGAGGTGGCGGTGATGTCGCTGAACGGCATCGTCTATTCCGATTCGGTGCGGATCGGCGGCGACCGTTTCGACGAGGCCATCATCAACTACATTCGCCGCAACTACGGCATCCTCATCGGCGAGGCAACGGCCGAGCGCATCAAGCACGAGATCGGCTCGGCCTACCCCGGCAAGGAGCTGCTGGAGATCGAGGTACGCGGTCGCAACCTTTCCGAAGGGGTGCCCCGCACCTTCACCATCAACAGCAACGAGGTGCTGGAATCGTTGCAGGAGTCGCTCTACGGCATCGTCAGCGCGGTGCGCTCGGCATTGGAACGGACCCCGCCCGAACTGGCCTCCGATATCGCCGACCGCGGCATCTGCCTCACCGGCGGTGGCGCGCTGCTGCGTGATCTGGACAAGCTGATCGCCGAGGAGACCGGCATCCACGTCTTCGTCGCCGACGACCCGCTCACCTGCGTCGTGCGCGGCGGCGGCAAGGTGCTGGAGATGATCGACGAAAAGGGGGACTCCTTCCTCGCCTACGAGTAACGGGCGCAGCGAGGCTCCGCCGTGAGAAAGCCCCTCTTCCTCCCCGGCAGCAACCCTCTACTGCGCCTGCTGGTGCTGGCGGCGCTGTCGGCCGGCCTGATCTACCTCGACCTGCGCACCCATCGCCTCGATGGCCTACGCGGCGCGCTCAACACGATGATCTATCCGCTGCAACTGGTGGTCGATTTTCCCGCCCGGGCCGGTAGCTGGGTCAACGAGGCCCTGGTCAACCGTTCCCGCCTCATCGAGCAAAACAACCGGCTGCGGGCCGAAAACCTGCAACTGTCGTCACGGCTGCGCTCGCTGGAGTCGCTCAAGTACGAAAACGAGGAGTTGCAGAAGCTGCTCAAGGCGGCCCGGGCCCAGGCGCACGATTTCGTTCTCGCCCGTCTGCTTGCAGTCAGCATGAACCGTGTGCAACAGCGCATCATCGTCGACAAGGGCAGCCGCGACGGCATCGAGGCCGGGCTGGCGTTGCTCGACGGCCTGGGGCTGATGGGCGAGATCACCCGTGTCTACCCCTTCCACAGCGAAGCCATCCTCCTCTCCGACGCCACCGAAGCAGTGCCGGTGCGGATTCTGCGCAACGGCTTGCGGGGCATCGCCAGCGGCACCGGGGTGGCCGACCGGCTCGACGTCCTCTATCTGCCGATCACGGCCGATGTGCGCGAGGGCGACATGCTGGTCACCTCCGGCCTCGGCGGTCGTTTTCCACCCGACCTGCCGGTGGCCACCGTCTCCCGCGTGGCCACCACCACCGACTCGCCGTTCGTACAGATCCAGGCCCAGCCACTGGCCGCGCTCAACCAGAGCCGGCGGGTGCTGATCCTCCGGCCGGAGACGGCCGACCGATGATGGCCGCCCCCCACCCGCTGCCCCTGCTGCTCAGCCTGCTGGTCGCCACGATCCTGCAGCTGATGCCGCTGCCCGAATTCGCCACCACGGCGCGGCCCTTGTGGCTGCCGATGACGGTGTTGTTCTGGAACATCGCCGCGCCAGCCCATTTCAACATCGGTTCGAGCTGGGCCGCCGGCCTGTTTCTCGACCTCGTCACCGGCAGCACACTGGGCCAGCACGCGCTGGCGATGATCGTCATGAGCTACATCGGCATTCGTCTCTACAAGCAGTACCGGCTCTATTCGGTACTGCAGCGACTGCTGCTGGTACTGGCCGCGCTGCTGGCCTACCAACTCATCGACGCCTGGATCTGGCGCCTTGGCGGTCACACGCAAACGGGGTGGGGGCTGTGGCTGCCACTGACGACCAGCATCGTGCTGTGGCCGTGGTACCAAGGGGTGCTCGACTGGGTGAACGAGCACTGGCGGGGGGCGGCACAAAAGCCGTAACGGCGTAGACGCCCCGCCCCGGCACACGCCTCGCTGTCAGGCCCGCCCGGAAGGGCTGGCCGATGGCGGGCGAGGTCGGCGCCCGGGCGTTTCATGGCGTCGCTTTTCGTTGCCGGGCGGGCCTATTCGATCACCAAGCGCGCATTGCTCGGCTGAAGCGGGCGGTTGTTGGGTTCACCCAGCACCTTCTCCAGCGCCTTGACCTGGGGTTTGGAGACGGTGACGCGGTCGCGCTTGACGATCCAGATGACGCCCTCGCTGCAGGGCGGTGTGGTCAGCGAACCATTGTAGCGGTAGTAGTTGGTGACGTTCTTGTCGATCTCCAGCGACCGCAACACGTTGTTGGCCAGTTCGAAGCTGTCGCCCTTCTTCTGCGGCAGGGTCTGCCACAGCGTGGCCACGGTGGGGTGAGGCCAGCCCGGCATCATCGGCACGGCCACGACGGCCAGCTGCCCGTCCTCGGCCTGATGGACGAAGTGCATCTCCATCGGAAACGGCGTGCCGGCGATGGTGTGCTCACCCGGCGTATGGAAGTGGAACTGCTTGAGCTTGAAGACCTTGCCATCGACGGTGATCTCGCCACCGGAGCGCATGTCCACCTGTAGGGTATGGCCGTTGTGGTGGATCCGCTCGGGAATCAGCATCGTGTAGTCGAACTTGATCGGCGGCTGCTTGGCCTCGATGACGTTCCTGGCCGGATCGATATCGATCGGGGACTGGTTCTTACCCGTGCCGCAGAGGGAGAATGCCGGCGCGAGCTCGCCCCAGTGCGCCGGCCCGGTGTCACCGCTGTAACCCCACTCGGCCTGGCCTTCTTCACTGGCGTGCGTGGCAACCGATAGCTGCATCAGAACGGCGGCGGCCGCCGCGACCATCACTTTTCTCATCATTGTCTCCGTAGCTGTGTCAACCATTGTGAATGCCCTTTTATCACAGCCGCGCGAGCGCCGACACTCGAATTGTCAACTACGCCTTGCGCAGCCGCAACGCATTCGACACCACCGTCACCGAACTGAGGCTCATGGCCGCGGCCGCAACCATCGGGCTGAGCAGAATGCCGAGGAAGGGATAGAGCACGCCGGCGGCGATCGGGATGCCGAGGGTGTTGTAGACGAACGCGCCAAAGAGGTTCTGCTTGATGTTCCGCACCGTGGCCCGCGACAGCCGGACGATGGCGGGAATGCGATCGAGCGAATGGTGCATCAGGGTGATGTCGGCCGACTCGATGGCGATATCGGTGCCGCTGCCGATGGCGATGCCGACATCGGCCTGGGCCAGCGCCGGTGCGTCGTTGATGCCGTCGCCAACCATCGCGACGACCCGGCCACGCTGCTGCTGGGCAGCCACCACATCCGCCTTTTCGCCCGGCAGCACCTCGGCATGGACCTGCTCGATACCGGTCCGGCGCGCCACCGCCTCGGCGGTGGCGCGGCTGTCGCCGGTGAGCATGACAACCTCGACCCCCATCCGCCTCAACCCGGCGATGGCGGCGGCCGAATCGGGCCGCAGCGGATCCTCGATGCCGACGATCCCCAGCAACACACCCTCTTCGGCCACGAACACCGGCGTGCTGGCAGCGGATGCCATGGCCCCGGCCGACGCATCCAGCGCCGTCACCGAGACACCGTGCTCCACCATGAAACGGCGGTTGCCGAGCAACGCGACCCGCCCGTCACGCCGGGCCTGGACCCCCTTGCCGCTCTCGGCCTGAAACGCCTCGACCGGCCGCGGTTCGATGCCGGCCGCCTTCGCCGCCGTGAGAATCGCCGCTGCCAACGGATGCTCCGACGACGCCTCGAGGTCGGCTGCCACCTGCAACAACCGTTGCTCATCGATGCCTTCGGCCGGGACCAGCTGCGTAACCACCGGCTTGCCCTCGGTGACGGTACCGGTCTTGTCGAGCACGACCGTCTCGATCCTGCCTGCCTGTTGGATCGCATCCCCGTTGCGGATCAGGATGCCCTGCTCCGCCGCGCGGCCCACGCCGACCATGATGGAGATCGGCGTCGCCAACCCGAGGGCGCAGGGGCAGGCGATGACCAGCACCGTCGTCGCCGCCACCATCGCATAACTGAAACGCGGCTCCGGACCCACCAGCATCCAGACGATGAAGGCAAGGATCGCCACCGCCACCACCACCGGCACGAACACCGCCGCCACCTTGTCCACCAGCCGGCCGATCGCCGGCTTGCTGGCCTGCGCCTGACGCACCCGTTCGATGATCTGCGCCAGCACCGTGTCGCTGCCGATGCGCGTGGTTCGCATCAGAAAGGTCCCGGCGCCATTGATGGTGCCGGTGAATACCTCATCCCCCTCACGCTTGGCCACCGGCACCGGCTCGCCAGTGAGCATCGACTCATCGACATTGGACTGCCCTTCCAGCACCACGCCATCGACCGGAATCTTCTCACCCGGGCGCACCCGCAGCGTCTCGTCCAGGCCGACCGTCTCGATCGGCACGTCCATCTCCTCGCCATTGCGGATCACCCGAGCCGTGCGCGGCTGCAGGCCCATCAGCTTCCGGATCGCCGCCGACGTCTTGCCCCGCGCCCGCATCTCCATCGCCGAGCCGACCGAGACCAGCGCAATGATGATGATCGCCGCCTCGAAATAGGCGTGGCGCGCCAGCGTCGGCACGCTGTCCGGAAACAGCACGATCACCGTGGAATAGAGCCAGGCCGTTCCCGTACCCAGCGCCACCAGCGTATCCATGTTGCCGCGCCGGTTCTTCAGCGACTTCCAGGCACCGACATAGAAATGCCGGCCGGTCGTCGCCATGATCGCCAGCGTAACGGCCGAGACACCCAGCCAGAACGGACGATGTCCGGCGATCTCCGGCAGCCAACCCAACATCCCCGCCACGAACAGCGCCGCGCCGGCGGCACCCGCCACCAGCGCATTGCGCAGCGTGCGGCGATACTGCGCCATCTCCCGCGCCTCCTTCGCCTGTTCGTCGGCCAGACTCTTCAACTCCGCCGCATCGAAGCCCGCCTCACGCACCGCCCGAATCAGCGCCGCCGGCCCGGCCTCGCCAACCACCGTCGCCGTTCGCTCCCCCAGGTTCACCAGCGCCGACTCGACCCCCGGCACCGCCGCCAGCGCCTTCTCCACCGCCGAGACGCAGCCGGCACACATCATGCCGGCGATCGACAGCCGGATCTCTCGCACCGCCATCCCCCGCTACTGCGCCAGACTGGCCGGATAACCCGCCGCCTCCAACGCCGCGATCACCGCCTGGGGATCCACCGCGCCGGTCACCCTCGCCTGCTTCGCCTCCAGATCCACCTCTACCTGTTCGACACCCTCCAGCGCCTTCAGCGCCGCCTCCACAGCGGAGACACAGCCACCACACATCATCTTTTCCACATTGAACGTCAACATCGTCGAATCCTCATCGGTTACATCGGTCATGATCGCGCCATAATAGCCCATGGCGTAACCATCATGCCCCACTCAGAACCAGCGCTCCGAACTCGACACAGCACCCGGTAAACTGTTGAACAGTCGATCCATGGCCTTGTCGACGACGAAAACAATCCATGAGATTTCCTGTATCCCCACATTTTCCATGGGCTGAGGGCATGGAAAATGGCGCCCGGCCACTGCCCGCCGCGCGAACCCGCTGGGGTATACTGCCCGCCATGACCCAATCCAAACTCGATGCCCTGCGCAGTCAGCTCGAACAGGTGATCGTCGGGCAGTCGGCGCTGATCGACCGGCTCATCGTCACGCTTTTGGCGGGGGGGCATGTGCTGCTCGAAGGCCCGCCGGGGCTGGCGAAGACGACGGCGGTCCATGCGTTGGCGTCGGCGATCGACGCATCCTATCAGCGCATTCAGTTCACCCCCGATCTGATGCCGGCCGATCTTTTGGGCAGCGAGATCTTCGAGCCGGGCAACGGCGGTTTCCGTTTCATTCCCGGGCCGATCTTCCACGAGATTCTGCTCGCCGACGAGATCAACCGCGCGCCGCCGAAGGTGCAGTCGGCACTGCTGGAGGCGATGGCGGAGCATCAGGTGACGGTGGCCGGGGAGACACGCCATCTGCCGGACATCTTCATCGTGCTGGCGACCCAGAACCCGCTGGAGCAGGCCGGCACCTACCCGCTGCCCGAGGCGCAGCTCGACCGTTTTCTGTTCAAGCTCGTGCTCGACTACCCCTCGCTGGAGGAGGAGGTGGAGATCGCCCGCCGCGCCCGCCAGGTGGCGGAGGGGCATCTCGAAGCGGCGGTGGAGGCACAGCTCAAGCCGGCGGACATTCTGCTGCTGCGGCGGGAGGTGGATGCGGTGTTCATCGAGCCGCGGCTGGAGCGCTACGCCGTGGAGCTGGTGGCCGCAACCCGCAACGTCGCCCGCTTCGATACCGCCTGGGAAGGCGTCGTCACCGCTGGCGCCTCGCCACGGGGCTCGATCGCATTGCTGCGGGCGGCGATGGCGCGCGCCTTTCTCGAAGGGCGGGACTACGTACTGCCCGAGGACATCGTCGAGCTGGCGCCCGACGTACTCCGCCACCGGCTGGTGATGAGTTTCTCGGCCGAGGCCCAAGGGATCGGCGCCGACCGGATCATCGCCACTCTCATCGACCGGATCGCCGCGCCGTGAGCCGCGCCACCGCCGTCACCACCCGCCCGCTGCTCGACCGGGCGGAGATCGACGCCCTCATCGCCGCCGCCAGTGGCGCCCCGGCAGCGGCACCACAACCGATCCACCGGGGCAGGCGCAGCGGCGAACGGCTCACCCGCCAACCCGGCAGCGGCGCCGACCTTGCCGACCTGCGCAACTATCAACCCGGCGACGACATCCGTCACATCGACTGGCGTGCCTCGGCCCGCGCCCGCCAGCCGATGCTACGCACTTGGCACGAGGAAAGGCGCGATGCCTTCGTCGTACTGCTCGACCGCCGCGCGGCAATGCGTTTCGGCAGCCGTCGCCGGCTCAAGGTCACCCAGGGGGCAAGGCTCGCGATCACGCTGCTGGCCCGCGAAGCCTGGCGTGGCCGCGAGGTGGGCGTGCTGCTGCTCGACACGCCGCCACGGTGGGTCCCACCCGCCGCCGGCAGCGGCGCCCTGGCCCGGCTGGTCCCCCCGATCGTCGCGGCCGCGCCGCCGCTGCCCCCGGACGCGACCGACGCCTGGCCAGCCGCTGCGGCGCTGCTGGCGGCACGGCTCGACCCCGACAGCGAACTGGTGCTGATCTCCGACTTCAACGATGTCGGCCCCGACTTCGGGAGACTGCTACTCGGCCTGGGCCAGCGCTACCGTTGCCGGCTGACCCAGATCAGCGACCCACTGGAGCAGGCACCGGCACGGGTCGCCGGCCTGCGGCTCTGCTGGGGCCGACACTGCATCACCGCCACGGCCGCGCGGATCCGGGCGCTGCAGGCACGGCAGCAGGTCATCGCCCAATCGCTCGACACCAACTGCCGCAAGGCCGGCGTGGCATACTCGACACTGTCGACCGACGCCGACACACTGCCCGGCCAAGACGAACCATCGCAAGAGCGCTCCGATGGAACGAAAGCCCCATTGCGACCTGACCCAACACGCTGATGCACATCCGGTAACCCCATGAAGCCCGCTGACCTCGCCGGCATCCACGACATCCTGCCGCTGCCCCCCGAACCCCGCTGGGGCCTGCTGCTCGCCGTCGTCGCGCTGCCCACCCTCGGGCTGCTGCTCTGGTTCGGCTGGCGCCGGCTGCACCCGCTGACGCGCCTGGAGCGGGCATTGCGCCAAGGCCGGATCGGCACCCGCGAGGCGGCCCACCGGCTGGCGCGTCTGGGTGGGCTACCCCCCGATCTCGCTGGCGAGATCGACCACCTGCGCTTCAACCGCCGCCCACCCGACCGCCACACCCTGCTGGCACTCATCACCCGGCTCCGTGACTGAAGGCTTTCTCGACAGCTTCCGCCTGCTGCAACCGGCCTGGCTGCTGGCGCTGCCGCCGCTGCTGTGGTGGCTGTACCGCCACCGCCGGTGGCCGCAATGGCCGCCACTGCTGCCACCGGCGCGGCTGCGCTTTCCACCGCTGGCGCGGCTGGAAGATGGCGCCGCCAGCGCCACCGGTAGCGAGCACGACGGCACGCGCCGACTGCCCGGCGCGGCACTGGTGCTGCTGATCGTGGCGCTGGCCCAACCGGTGGTGGAAACCGCGACGCTGACAGGGGAACGCCGCGCCGAACCGGTGGATCTGGTGCTGCTGGTGGGCACGGCAGTGACGATGAACCTGCGCGACTACCACGCCGACGGCGAGCGGGTGAGCCGGATGACGATGCTCAAGACGTTGCTGGCCGACTTCGTGCGGCGCTGGTCGGGACGCCGCATCGCGCTGGTGGTGCTCGGCGACCCACCGGCCATCTGGCTGCCGCCCACCACCGACCGCGAGGTGGTACTGGATGCCATCGCCCGGCTGCGAACCGGTCTCGGCGGCCGGCTCAGCGACACTGGCGGCGCGCTGCGGCTGATCGCCGAACGCTTCGCCGGTGAAGGCGAAAAGGTGGTGCTGCTGCTGACCGACGCCGGGCTGCAACTGGGCTCAACGGCACCGGAGACGGGCGCGCAGGCACTGGCCGACAGCGGCCTGACGCTGCACACCATCGCGGTCGGCTCGGCGGACCCTGCCGCGGCCGAAAAGAGCGCCACCGGCCTGCTCCACACACCGGTCGATCTCGAACTGATGCGGCGACTGGCCGAGATCGGCCACGGCCGGATGTTCCGCGCACTGGACACCGAACACATGCGCCACGCATTGGCCACGATCGAGGCGAACCACCGCCGGCCACCGCCACCCAGCGAACGGCACCGGCTGTCACAACCGCTCTATCCATGGTGCATCGGCGCGGCGATGTTGCTGTTGCTCGCCAGCCTGGCCACCGCCCGACGGAGCACCACGCCATGACGGCCCTCTACTGGCGCGAGGCGGCCTGGCTCTGGGCCTCGCTGTTGCCACTGCTACTGCCGCCAGTCACCCTGTTGCAGCGCCACCGGCGGCTGACCCGCCTGATCGACCCGCCACTGCTACCGTGGGCCGAGGCGCCCGGCGGCGGCAGCACCGGGCGGTGGCGGCCGGGTGCGCTGGCGCTGGCCTGGGTGTTGCTCTGCATCGCCCTGGCCGGGCCACGTACACCGCGCTGGGTGCCGCCGGAACTGCGCCCGGCCGCCGGCAGCGTGGTCGCCGTGCTCGACTTCTCCGCCTCGATGCGAGCGCGGGACCTCCAGCCAGACCGGCGCCAGCACGCCGTAGAGGCCCTGAGCCACTGGCTGGCCCGCAGCCGTGGAAGACCGGCGCTGGGGTTGGTGGTGTTCGCCGGCGATGCGCACCCGTTGCTGCCACCCACCAACGACACGGCGCTGCTGCGCCATTTCCTCGAGGCGCTGCCACAAGTCGAGCCGCCCACGCTCGGCAACGCGCTGGCCGACGCGCTGACCACGGCGGCGGGGATGCTGCGACAACGCGAGGGCGAGCGGGTGGTGCTGCTACTGAGCGACGGCGACATCGAAGCGGCCGTGCGGCAGCGGGCCATCGACACCATCGCATCGATGCTGAAACCACGACAGATCCGGCTGGTGGTGGTCGGCATCGGCGGCCCGGAGAAGGTGGCGCTGCCGGCGGCGCTGGCCAACGACCTGTCGGGCACGTCGCAAGCGGTGCTGACGAGGCGCGAAACCGCCGTGCTGAAGCACCTCGCCAAGGCCGCCGGGGGCCACTACCTGCCGCTGGAGCAGGTTGGCCAGCGGGGCCTCGACGACGTGGCCGGATTGCCGCCGCCACGAATCGACCCGGCCGATGCGGGACGGGTGGTATGGCAAGAGTGGTTCGGCCTGCCGCTGGTGGCGGCGCTGGCGCTGCTGATGGTGGCACTGGGCCCATCACCGCGGGTGGCGGCGTTGCTCGTCGCCGCCCTGCTGCCGCCACCACCCGCGGCCGCCGACAGCGGCATGGCCGCATTGCAGCGCGGCGACCATGCCACGGCACGCACCCTGTTCGCGCAACGACAGGGCTACCGCGCCCGCCTCGGCGAAGGCATCGCCTGCTACCGGTTGCAGGACTGGCTCTGCGCCCGCCAGGCCTTCGCCCAGGCCGCCTGGCTGGCACGGAACGACCGCGAGCGGGGACGGGCTGTCTTCAATCTCGGCAACGCCCACTTCCAGCTCGGCGAGTTCGAGGAGGCGGCGGTGCTGTTCGACCAGGCCCGGGCACTCGGCGTCCCCGCCTCCGCCGCCGAACGCAACCTGGCATTCGCCAACGAGCTGGCCGAATCGCTGCGCAAGTACCACCGCCATCTGGCGGCGGTGCAGCGCAAGGCCGACTGGCTGGCGCAGGCGCGGGACATCCCCGACGACCTGCTGGAAAGGATGACCGAAGGCCTCTGGCTGAAGCTGGAACAAGCACGACCCGGGATCATCCGTGAACTCGGACGGGAGAAGGTGCGGACGCTGATCCGCAACGGCGTGGCGCGGGCGCTGGGCATCGCGCCGGAGACGACGACCGCCACGAACGCCGGCTGGGCCGCCAATACGACGAGCCAGGCGCCCCGGGACACCGCCGGACTGCTCGACCGACTGCTGCCGCTGGAGGCCGGACTCGGTGCGCCACCGGCCAAACCCTACCGCCGCGAAGGGTTGCGGCCATGGTGAGAACGGGCCTCCTCGTGCTGCTGCTGACCAGCGGCTGCCTCGGCGCCGCCGAGCTGACGCTGACGCTCGACAGCACGACGATCGAACGCGGAAGGCTCTTCATCGGTCAGTTGCACTATCACGGCAAACGCGACGACGGCCCGGCCGATCTGCGGCCCTGGGAAAAGCATTTCCATATCGAACGCAGCAATTTTTCCCGGCGACAGCGCGAAAACGGCATCGACAGCAGCGAAGACATCCGGCTCTATCCCCGCTTCAGCGGCGACGGCGTCATCGACGCCATTGCCCACGGCGGCGTCATCATGGAGCCGATCCGGGTGACGGTAACACCACTTCGACGCAACGGCATCGACGGCGACCCGGTGCTGGCGCCGCTGCCAAAGACGGCACGGGTGGGCGTGCCGGTGCCGGTGGCCGTCACCGTGCCGCTGCTGTCACCGGGCAACGAGGTGAACGCGATGCCATGGGAGGCGGACGGCTTCACCGTGCAGCCGCTGCCAGCCCTGACGATCGACGAGAATGGCCAGCAGGCGGTAAAACTGCGCTGGCTGCTCTACCCGCAGATCAAGGGGGATCACCAGCTCGATCTGCCGGTGATCCAGCAGCGCGGCCACGGCCGCTGGCGCTTCCACCTGCCGCTGCAGCAGCTGCGGGTGATGCCATTGCCAAGCTATCTGCCACCGACGCTGCCGGTCGGCGCAATCAGCGCCACCTCAAGGGCAGTGACGATCGACGGTCACCCCCACTGGGAGTTGACGCTGCACGGCAAGGGGCGGATCGACGACCATCCCTGGGGCCTGCACGATGCCATCGTCCGCGCCACCGGTATCGACGAGGAGGCCATCGTAGCGATCGGCGAGACCGTCGCTGCCGACGGCCTGCGCCACAAGCGCTGGCGCTTTCCGGTGCCACGCTGGACGCTGCCATGGCCGGCCGGGCCGGCACTGGCGCTGCGCTGGTACGATCCCGACGAAGGCCGGGTGCGGACGCTGCGCCACCGACTCGAACGCGCCGGCAACCTCCCGAGCGGGTTCGGCGGCCTGCTGGTGTTGGCCATGGCCATTGCCGCCATTGCCGCAGGGGGCCCAGCCACCCGTGGAGTGCGGCGGCTGTTCACGTGGTGGCGCCAACAGCGGCGGCTGCGGGCGGCCACGACGGCGGACACACTGCGCCGCGCGCTGCTCGAGCACGGCGGGCATCGCCATCTGGAAGCGTGGGCCGCCGCGCGCAACAGCGTTTGCGCCACCCAGGCGGCGGCGGAGCTGAACGCGCTCTGTTTCGGCCGGCAGGCACCCGCCGGTTTCGACGCGGTGAAGGCGAAGGTGCGCCATGTCGAATCGGCGCGGCAGCGGCTGCTGCGGGCATCGACACGGACACTAACCCGAATATTTCAAAAGAACGCTGGAAAAACAGCGTAACGCCATGATGTAGATGACAACGCCGGGATTCCCCCCAAATCCTGCCTTCTCATGAAATATGCAGGCCAAAGAAATTCGTGAATCTTTTGCGCCGACTGCGTGAGCAGCCGGCAGGACGATGGTTGCTATGAAAAACAGAAGAAAGTGGCTGCTCCTCGCCACGTTGATCGCGCTGGCCATGGCCTGGCAGCTGCTGGGCCTGAGCGACTACCTGACGCTGGAGACCCTGAAGAACCGGCAGCAGGCCATTGGCCACTGGACCGACGCGCACACCGGCTTGGCGGCCATGCTCTATCTGCTGCTCTATGTCGCCGTCACCGCGCTGTCGCTGCCGGGCGCGGCGGTGATGACGCTGGCCGGCGGCGCGCTGTTCGGCCTGCCGCTGGGGGTCGTACTGGTGTCGCTGGCCTCCACCGCGGGCGCGACCCTGGCTTTTCTCATCGCCCGCTACCTGCTGCGCGACTGGGTGCAGCGCCGTTTCGGCGAGCGGCTGAGAACCGTCAATGCCGGCATCGAGAAGGACGGTGCCTTCTATCTGCTCGGCCTGCGGCTGGTGCCGGTGTTCCCGTTTTTTCTGGTCAACCTGTCGATGGCGCTGACACCGATCCGCACCTGGACCTATGCCTGGGTGAGCTGGCTGGGGATGCTGCCGGCGACGGTGGTCTATGTCTATGCCGGCACCCAGCTGGTGAAAATCGAATCACCGGCCGACGTTTTTTCCCCGGGCATGCTACTGGCCTTTTCGCTGCTGGGGTTGCTGCCGCTGCTGGCACGCTCGGTGCTGCGACTGCTGGAGCGGCGTCAGCGCCTCGCCCACTGGCCCCGGCCACGCCGTTTCGATCGCAACCTCATCGTCATCGGCGCCGGCGCGGGCGGGCTGGTGAGCGCCTATATCGGCGCGGCACTGAAGGCGAAGGTGACGCTGATCGAAAAAGGCGAGATGGGCGGCGACTGCCTCAACACCGGCTGTGTGCCGTCGAAGGCGCTGCTGCGAACCGCCGAACGGCTGGCCGACATCCGCCGGGCACCGGCGCTGGGCGTTACCGGAACCGACGCAACGATCGACTTCGCCGAGGTGATGGCGCGGGTGCAACGGGTGATCGCCCGGATCGCGCCGCACGACTCGATCGAACGCTACACCGCCCTTGGCGTCGAGGTGATCACCGGCACGGCACGGCTCGAATCCCCCTGGACGGTACGCATCGACAGCGCCGAGGGCGAACGCCGGCTGAGCGCCCGCCATATCATCATCGCCACCGGGGCACGGCCATTCGTACCACCGATCACCGGCATCGAGACCATCGACTACCGGACATCGGACACCCTCTGGCAGCTCCAGTCACTGCCCCGGCGGCTGCTGGTGCTCGGCGGCGGCCCCATCGGCTGCGAACTGGCCCAGGCCTTCGCCCGCCTCGGCAGCGAGGTGACGCTCGTCGAAATGGCGCCACGGCTGCTGATGCGCGAGACACCGGAGGTATCGGCGTTGTTGGCCGAGCGCTTCGCCGAAGAAAACATCCGGGTGCTGACCGGCCACCGCGCCATCGGCTTCGAACGAGCAGACGGCGGGCAGCGCCTGCGCTGCGAGACCGCAAACGGTGGCACCATCGAGCTGCCGTTCGACGAGGTGCTGGTCGCCGTCGGACGCAAGGCCAACACCGACGGGCTCGGCCTCGACACCGTCGGCATCAGCCTGCGCGACGACGGCACCATCGAAGTGGACGACTTCCTCCGCACCCGCTGCCCCACCATCTACGCCGTCGGGGACGTCACCGGCCCCTACCAGTTCACCCACACCGCCAGTCATCAGGCCTGGTACGCCGCCGTCAACGCGCTGTTCGACCCCCTGAAAAAATTTCGCGCCGACTACCGCGTCATTCCCTGGGCCACCTTCACCGATCCCGAAATCGCCCGCGTCGGCCTCAACCGCAGTGAAGCCGAAGCACGCGGCATCCCCCACGACATCACCCGCTACGACATCGACGATCTCGACCGCGCCATCACCGACGGCGCCGCCGAAGGCTTCATCGAAGTCATCACCGCCAAGGGCAAGGACCGGATCCTCGGCGTCACCATCGTCGGCCGTCACGCCGCCGACATCATCGCCGAATACGTGCTGGCGATGAAACACGGCATCGGCCTGAACAAAATCCTCGGCACCATCCACATCTACCCCACGATGGCGGAGGCCAACAAATACGTCGCCGGGCAGTGGAAAAAAGCCCACACCCCACAGCGCCTGCTGCAATGGCTCGAACACTTCCACCGCTGGCGCCGATGACGAAAAATCCTTGCCATGCCGGCGCCTGATTGCTCAAACTCTGGATGAATGGAAAAGAACAGGGGAAAAACGGTGGGCAAGGGCAGCAACGGCGCCAATCTGGGCTTCGAAAACAAACTGTGGGAGATGGCCGCCACCGCGAAAACCGAATACACCAACCCGGAAGACCGCGACGAATACCTGGCCGACAACATCTTCTGGGTGCCGTCCGAGGCCCGCTGGGAGGGAATCCAGGGGAGAGCCATCTGCTGGACGCCAACGGATTCACGGCGGCACACAACCTGCACTATGGCATGGGTTCGACCCGGACATCGCCTTCGATGGCCCAAATCCCGGACGAGACGCTGGCGCGACTCGATCCCGGCCTGCCGCTGACAGCCATCGAGGATGGCCATCCGCAAGGTACTCACCACAGAGGGCCCGGCGCTGATCGAGAACAACCGCCGCTTCCACCGGATGCTCAGCGAGACGTTCGGATGGGGCACCGAGATGGGCGACGACACCCCGGAGACGAGCCGACTGGACAGCACCGGCGAGGATAACGATAATTCAGCGCCCGACGGTTCAATGACGCCGATGTAGCTCAGTTGGTAGAGCAACTGATTCGTAATCAGTAGGTCG
>CAZTOZ010000030.1:0-9030 GCA_964614535.1 uncultured Thiotrichales bacterium
GGCACCGAGATGGGCGACGACACCCCGGAGACGAGCCGACTGGACAGCACCGGCGAGGATAACGATAATTCAGCGCCCGACGGTTCAATGACGCCGATGTAGCTCAGTTGGTAGAGCAACTGATTCGTAATCAGTAGGTCGGAGGTTCAACTCCTCTCATCGGCACCATTTCTCTCTTGATCGTTCGTCGCCTTGCGGGGCGGTTCTCTCGGCTTTCCAGTTTCCACCCAGGCAAGAGATGAGCGGCTTTCCCTGCCTGGCTCCGTTACCCTATCCCGCGCCGCTGCCACCGACGGCGGCGGCCTGCACCCATTGGCACCAGAGATCACACAGCGGCGCGCTGGTGGCGGCCACGGCCGAGCGTTTTTCGACCCGGGCCTCGAACACCGGTTCACCGGTCAGTGTGGTGCTGCGGCCACCGGCTTCGGTGAGGATGAGCAGGCCGGCGGCATAGTCCCAGATGTTCTGGGCGCCGTGTAGGTAGAGTTGGCCGCGTCCGGCGGCAATCCAGCACCAGTCGAGGGCAACAGAGCCGATACTGCGCTGAGAGGCGTAGGGTGGTGCGATGGCGAGCCGGGTGGCCAGGTCACGATCCAGCCGTTTGAAATCCACCAATGCAATCGCTTCGTCGAGTCGGCGTTGGTCACTTGCCGCCACCAGCGGCCGTCCATTGAGTTCGGCGCCCTGCCCCACCCGCGCGGCAAAACACTCATCCCGCGTCGGGTCATAGACGATGCCCGCCACCAGGCGCCCGCCGATGACCAGGGCAAGGGAGACGGTGAAGATCGGGATGCCGCTGCTGAAGTTGGAGGTACCGTCGAGGGGATCGAGTATCCAGCAACCCCGGGGCGAGCGCAGCGCAACGACCTGCTCGTCACTGCCCGACTCTTCTCCGAGAAAACCGAACTGTGGCCAACGCTCTTGCAGAAACCGCTGGGTGCTTTGCTGCATTTGCGTATCGGCCTCCGTCAGCAGGCTGCCGTCGGCTTTGCGGCTGGCGGTGACGTGGTGATAACGGGGCAGGATTTCCTGCCGGGCCAGCGCGATCAACCCGTTTTTCAGCATTTTCCACTGCACCGGGTCCTGAAATGGCGAAAGGGGTGGTTTTGTCATGGCGGGAGTCCGGGTTGCGGCGGTCATTTTGTGTTTCAATCCGGGCAATGGGGGATCGGCAGGGCACCCCCACGCATGGCCGGCATGCCGATCGAGGCGCCAGTATATATCAGCAGAGGAACGAGGATCATGACCGAGGGCGACGACAAGATTGCATTGTGGCAACAACAGCGCTGCGCCGACACGCCGGCGGTGGACGACGCCATCCGCGCGATGCTCGAGGCCTCACAACGGGTGACGGTACCGGCGGGCACGACGGTGTTCCGCCCCCACGATCGCTGCGAGAACTATCTGCTGGTCACCCGGGGACGGGTCAAGGTGCTGCTGTTGACGCCCACGGGCCACGAACTGCTGCTGTACCGGGTGGAACCGGGGGAGTCCTGCGTGCTGACCACCACCTGCCTGATGGCGGCCCGCCCCTACCCGGCCGAGGGCATCACCGAAACCGAGGTGACGGCGCTGATGATTCCAAAGCAGGCTTTCGACCGGGCAATGGCAGCATCGGCGGCATTTCGCCAGATCGTCTTCGAGCACGTCAGCCACCGCTTTGCGGACATCATCGGACGGATCGAGGCAGTGAAGTTCGCCGATCTCGACCTGCGCCTGGCCAACGAACTGCTGCGACAGGCCGACGCCGGGGACGTGGTCCACGCCACCCATCAGGCGCTCGCGGCCGAGATCGGCAGCTCACGCGAGGTGGTATCACGACATCTCAAGGTGTGGGAGCGGGATGGGCTGATCCGGCTGGGCCGCGGGCGAATCGAGCTGATCGATCGGGCGGGTCTGCGGCGCATCGGCACACTGTCGGTATAGCCTTCCACGCGGCATCACCCGGCCGCGCGGTCACGGAAGTCGGCCAGCCTGACCGCCATCCGCTTGGCCCCCCAGTCGCCCGGTTGCGGCTCGAACACGCCAGCACAGGGGGTGCCGCAGGATTTGCAGGCGCCGTGTTCGTCCAGGTTCCAGGCGGTGAGCCGGTACCAGTCGCGCCCGATCAACAACTCGCCGCAGTGGTGGCAATAGGTGCTGTCACCCTCGCGGTTGTGGACATTGCCGGTGTAGGCGTAGCGGACGCCGTTCCCGATCGCGATGTCACGGGCCCGGACGAGCGTCTCCACCGGCGTCGGCGGCACGTCTTTCATCTTGTAGTCGGGATGGAAGGCGGAGAAGTGCAGCGGCACGTCCGGCCCCAGCGTACCGACGACCCACCGCGTCAGCGCGTCGATCTCCTCGTCGGAATCGTTGTGGCCGGGGATCAGCAGGGTGGTGATCTCCAGCCAGACGTCGGTCTCGTGCTTGATGTATTCGAGTGTATCGAGCACCGGCCGCAGATGACCACCGGTGAGCTTGAAATAGAAATCCTCGTCGAAGGATTTGAGATCGACATTGGCCGCGTCCATGTATCGATAGAACTCCTTGCGGGGCTCCTCGGTGACATAGCCGGCCGTCACCGCCACCGACCGGATGCCCTTTTCACGACAGGCCTTGGCGACGTCGATGGCGTATTCGTGGAAGATCACCGGGTCGTTGTAGGTGTAGGCGACACTGCGGCAACCCAGCTCGGCCGCGGCCGCGGCAATCACCTCGGGCGACGCCTCGTCGGCCAGCGTGTCGATCTCGCGCGACTTGCTGATATCCCAGTTCTGGCAAAACTTGCAGGCGAGGTTGCAGCCCGCGGTGCCGAACGACAGCACCGGCGTGCCGGGCAGAAAATGGTTGAGTGGTTTCTTTTCGATCGGATCGATGGCAAAGCCGCTGGAACGACCGTAGGTGGTCAGCACGATCTCATCGTCGAGCCGTGCGCGGACGAAGCACAATCCCCGCTGCCCTTCCCGCAGCTTGCAGAATCGCGGGCAGAGATCACACTGGATGCGTCCGTCGTCCAGCTTGTGCCAGTAACGGGTACTGACGGTGTATTGGTCGCGTTTCAGCATCATCGTCTCCTCTTCCGCTATCGAGAACATGGTGCCAAATGTGAACGGCTTCAAGCCTTGCGCTTGCGCTTCGTCAAACCCGTTCAGATCCAATTCAGGGGTTGCTGGTACACTTCGTCCATCGACGTTGAACATTGGGGAGTAAGACCATGAACAAGACGACCAAGGGCATGGCCGTGGTGACACTGGCCACCGGCCTGGTGCTGCTCGGCGGCTGCGCCACCACGAGGACGCTGGACCCGAACGCCGAGGTGCACTACGACGCCAACTACGACTTCTCCGACAAAAAGGCGATCGTGGACAAACTCACCAACAGCCTGCTGTCGATCAACACCCTGTCGCAGGCGAAGAAGCCCGTCATCGTGGTCTATCCCATCGCCAATGAAACCGCCGAACACATCAACACCGCCGGCATCTCCGACGACATCCGCATGGCGCTGATCCGCTCCGGCAAGTTCCGCTTCATCAACGAGGCCCAGCGCGCCAACATCCAGCGCGAGGCTGGCTATCAGAAGACCCACGTCGATCCCGGCCAGCGCTTCGCCCAGGGCCGGCAGCTCGGCGCCGACTACATCCTCTCCGGCGCGTTGCGCTCGATCGAGAAAAAACAGCAGAAGCAGATCCGCCTGACGAAAAAGAAGATGGTCTACTACAGCCTCAATCTCGAGCTGACCGATCCGACCACCGGCGAAATCGTCTGGGCCGACAAGGTGGAACTGGCTCGCGAGGCATCCCGTCCCATCATCGGCTGGTAAGCGGCGGGGCGGCGGAGGCGCCGCCCCACTTCCTCGTCCATGCTGAAGCGAACCACCCTGCTGGTCATCCTGCTGCTCGGCGGCTGCGCGACGATGCCGCACGATACGGTACGGCATGAGTTTCTCCAGGGCCGGCCGGAAGCGGCCATCGCCACGCTCGACCAGCAACAGGGCACCACCCGCAACCGGCTGCTCACGCTGATGGAGCGCGGGCTGATCCTGCACAACCTCGGGCGCTACGAAGAGAGCACCCGGGCCTTCATCGCGGCCGAACGGCTGCTGGAGGCGTGGGACTACGTCAGCGTCTCCGATCAGGCCAAGACACTGGTGGTCAACGACTGGGCCGGCGTCTACAAGGGCGAATACGCCGAACGGCTGTGGATCCACAGCTACCAAATGATGAACTACCTGCTGCTGGACGATGCGGAGAAGGCCGCCGTCGAGGCACGCATGGCGCTGAAGGTACTGGACGCCCACGAAGAACCGCTGCGACAGGCACTGTTCACCCGTGCGCTGATCGGCCTCGCTTTCGAGGCGGCGGGCAAGTACAACGACGCCTTCATCGAATACAAGAAGCTGGCCGAACAACTGCCCTCGGCAAAGCTGATCGCACGCCAGCTCTACTGGACCGCGCTGCGCGCCGGTCTCACGACCCAGGCGGAAAAATACCGCGAGCTGCTCACCACCCCGGAGATGCGCACCGACCCGGACGAGATGGCCGAAGTGGTGGTCTTCATCGCCCACGGCATCATTCCGCAGAAACAGGCCGCCGATCTCTTCATTGCGCCCGACATCCGGCTTTCATTTCCCGCCTACCCGCAGACCTTCATCGTCAAACCACGCTATCGCGTCGAAGCCGACGGCCAGCGCAGGCCCTTCGAGGAAGTCACCACCCTGCTGCCGGAGGTGGCCAGTGCCTCGCTGGAGGCCCGCGGCAAGGCGCTGGTGGCGAAGCAGGCGGCACGGGCCAGCATCAAACACAATATCGCCCACCAGGTGAGAAAGGAGAACGAGCTGGCCGGGAACCTGCTCTCACTGGCCTTCTTTCTGCTCGAGGAGGCCGACACCCGTAGCTGGAGCACCCTGCCGGAGACGCTCTCCCTGGTGCGGATCCCGCTGCCACCGGGCCGGCACGACCTGACGATCGCCACCGACGGCCCTAGTGGGCGACAGATACTGCTGACACTGCACGACCTCGAACTCGACAAGGGCCAACGCCTGTTCCGCAAACACCGCTTTTGACCCCGGCCACGCTGGGTGCTTTTGCCCGCCGGGCGGCATGCTTCCTAGAATGGCGACTCCCCGACCACCGGAGAAGTCAGCATGAGTGACCCGCAACGCCTGCAACGAACACTCGACCTCATCGACGCCGCCAACGGCGAAGACCCCAACACCGAGCGCGTCGATGGTCGTGAGGTACCAAAGGAGCTGCTCTATGGCCAGCGCATGTCGGAGATGATCGAACGCTTCCGTCCCGACGCCGACGACGAGATGAAAGTCGCCGTCCGCGCCCAGCACATCCAGCGCTGGAAATCACCCCGCAGCGATTTTCCGATGAACCGCCAGGGCTATCTCCAGTGGCGTGTCCAGCTCTACAAGTTCCATGCCGACACCGTTGGCGAGATCATGCAACAGGCGGGCTGGCCGCAGGAGAGCATCGAGCGGGTGAAAAAGGCCGTCGGCAAGAAGGGCATCAAGGTCAATCCCGACTCGCAACTGCTGGAGGACATCGCCGACCTGGTCTTTCTCGAACACTACATGGAAGCGTTCGTGGAGAAGCACCCGGAATACGACGAACAGAAGTGGCTCGACATCATCCGCAAGACTTGGAAGAAGATGTCGGCCGATGCCCAGGCGTTCGCGCTGGCGGGCAAGATCAAACTGCCGGAAAAGCTGATCCCATTGATCCAGAAGGCCGTGGCCTGAGGCCACCGCCGCTCATCGGGCCGATGCCGTCGCCCCCTTGGCTGGCAACACCCGTTGCAGAATCAGATACCCCAACACACCGGACATCAGTGAGCCGATGATGATGCCGAGGCGCTCATCGAACATCCGGCTGGCGCCGGCCTCCTCGAACGCGAGCGATCCGATGAACAGGCTCATGGTGAAACCGATGCCGCAGAGGGCCGCGGTACCGTAGAGGGACGACCAGGTCATGCCCGTGGGCAAGCGGGCGAGACCGATCTTGATGGCCAGCCAGCAGATTCCGAAGATCCCCAGCTGCTTGCCGATGAACAATCCCAGCGCAATGCCCAGCGGCACGCCGTGGAGCAACTGCTCCGCCCCCACCCCGGCAAAGCTGATGCCCGCGTTGGCGAAAGCGAAGATCGGCAGCACGAAGAAGGCGACACCGGAGTGGAGGTCGTGCTCCAGATCCTTCAGCGGCGAATAATCGGGATCTCTCCTGGAGCGCAGCGGGATGAACATCGCCAGCACCACGCCGGTCAACGTGGCGTGAACACCCGATTTGAGCATCGCCACCCACATGACGATGCCGATCAGCAGGTAGACGCTCTTGGCCTCGACATTGCGCAGGTTGAGAATGGCGAGAATACCGATACAGACGGCGACGATGGCCAACGAGGTAGTGGAGATCTTGGCCGTGTAGAACAGCGCGATGATGATGATGGCGCCGATGTCGTCGAAAATGGCCAGCGAGGTGAGGAACACCTTGATCGAGACCGGCACGCGCGAACCGAGCAACGACAGCACACCCAGCGCAAAGGCGATGTCCGTCGCGGCCGGGATCGCCCAGCCCGACAACGCCGTCTCGTCCCCGAGGTTGAAGGCGATGTAGATCAGCGCCGGCACCGCCATGCCGCCGATGGCCCCCACGCAGGGCAGGACGATCTTGCGCCAGTCCGACAGCTCCCCTTCGATCAGTTCACGCTTGAGCTCCAGCCCGACGAGGAAGAAGAACACCGCCATCAAGCCGTCGTTGATCCACAGCAGCAGCGGCTTGGCGACCTCCAGCGCACCGATCTTGACCGCCACCGGCGTGTCGAGAAACAGATCGTAATAGCTGTGCAACGCCGTATTGGCAAAAACCAGCGCCGCCACCGTGGCGAACATCAGCACGATGCCGCTGGCGGCTTCCATCCGGAAAAAATTGGCGATAAACGATCCTTGTGGTTGTTGCATCTCGTCCTCGTTCTGATTCCTTGTACGATCGATCCCCGTGCCGGGGCAATATTGCCGTTGATCCGGCCACGGCCTGCATCGAGCGACGGCAACGATGGCTCGTCTTCACGCCGGACCGATGATCCACTGTACAAGGCCGGCGCCAACGAGGCACCGGCCTTCCGACGTGCTGCTCAATCGTGGTGGGCGATCGGTTTGTCGGTGAACAGATACTCCCTGAGCTCCTTGTCGAAGAGCGGATCCTTGCGCCGTATCCACTCCAGCATCATCGCCGCATGCTCCTTCTCCTCGTCGCGATTGTGGATGAGGATCGCCTCCAGCGCCTTGTCGCGGCAGGCGTCGATGCGCTGGTTGTACCAGTCCACCGCCTCCAGCTCCTCCATCAGGGAAACGATGGCGCGGTGCATGTCCCGCGTTTCGTCACTGAGGTCGTCGAGGGGCTCGTGATAACCTTCGTTTGCCATTGCACTACTCCTATCGTTGCTTGGTGATACAGTCGGCACCGTTCGACGGGTGCCCCACACCCCGATTCAACATCAGTTCAGGCCAGAGCGACAGCCGTTTTTTTCGATCACGGCAATCGAAACAATCGATCGATGGGCGTAGCACGATGACAAAAACCGATCACACACAAGCACGCCGGTGCCGCCTCATGGTAACCGCGAAGGTCGTGGGGCGATCACGCCAGACGGGATTACTGAACAAACGGTAATGCCCGTCACGCGGCGGCCATCATCCCCCCTCGTCCCAGCGCCGCCGGTTGATCGCATAGCCATCGATCCGGCCAATGAATGGCAATGCCAGCATTCCGGCCAGCCGGTCCACCTGGCGGGGATCACGATAACGGTGGATGCCGATGGTCATCCCGGCATGGCCCGCCCGCGGCTGGTCGCGATAGGTGCCGAACAGCCGATCCCACCAGCTCAGCGCAAAACCGAAATTGCTGTTGGCCTCGTCGTCCTCCACCGAGTGGTGGACGCGGTGCATGTCCGGCGTCACCAGCACCCAACGCAGCAGCCGGTCGAGCAGCGGCGGCAGGCCGACGTTGCCATGGTTGAACATCGCCGTGGCATTGAGCATCACCTCGAAGACGACGACGGCCACCACCGGCGGCCCCAACAACAGGATGGTGGCGAACTTGATCAGCATCGACAGCACGATCTCGATGGGGTGGAACCGCGCGCCGGTGGTGACGTCGTAGTCGAGATCGGCGTGATGCACCCGATGGATACGCCACAACAGCGGAATGGCGTGGACCATCACATGCTGCAGATAGATGACGAGATCCATTGCCACCACAGCAAGGACCACCGCCGGCAATGCGGGCACCTGGTAGTGGTTGAGCAACCCCCAACCCTGCTGCCCGGCGAAGGCCGCCACCCCCACCGCGGCGGCGGGGAACAGCAACCGCACCACCACCGTGTTCAGCGCCACCAGGCCGAGATTGGCGGCCCAACGCCGCCCCTTGGGAACCTGCAACGCACGCCGGGGCGCCAACGTCTCCCAAGCCGCCATGACGGCAAAGACGCCAAAGAAAAAACCGAGCCGGATCGCCGGCTCATGATCCATGATCCACTGGTACGACATCGGAAACCTCCGGCCTGACGCCGCCTGAAATGCCTGCCCCATGGTACCCCACGTCCGGCGGACAGCGACAGACGAAAGCCGTTGCGCGGCCCCCCCCCGGCCGGAAAAACTCCCGCCCCACATCCCAGGCTTGACGCTCTGCACTACGCTGCCTATGGGGTAGATAGGGATCCGCCGTCGGCATCGAAGGTCGCAGCGTGCGGCGCAATACACCCACCGTACTCAACAGCGGTTTTCTCACCCGACTGTTCCACGACGGCCGCGACGATACACTGGAACAGCAGATCTGGGGGCCACTGCTGGCTCGCAACGAGATGGGGATGCCGTCGGTGGGCAGCGTGCTGCGCCGAGTCCGGCAGACATCGGACTATGAGCAGGCCTTTGCCGCCGCCTTCCCCGGCCGGGGCCTGACGATGGAGACGCTGGGAATGGCGCTGGCCAGCTATCAGCGCGCACTGATCGCGGCCGACAGCCCTTTCGACCACTGGTACTACGGTCAC
>CAZTOZ010000031.1:0-10667 GCA_964614535.1 uncultured Thiotrichales bacterium
AATCCGCCCCTTTGCCGCCAACAAGGCCAGTTCCCATACCGACATGACCGACAGGTATAGCTTCCCCTGGCGGTCCAGTTCGGTCAGGCATTGGGCACGCTCAGGCGGCAGACGGCGCAAATCGCCCCGGGCATACCAAAGCCAGACATGGGTATCGACGAGATAGCTCATTTTTTCTCCTCATCCGGGTTCGGTTCCGCATCGCCCAGGCCTTCGTAGAAATGCGCTTCCTCCCCCAGGCAGGCCTCCCAGTCTTCGTCGATGGGCGCCATGATGTCCCCGGTGATCTCGATGGTGCCGGCCATGCAACCAAACCAGGATTTGGGCTCTTCCGGCTCGACGGGCACCAGCTTCGCCACGGGCTTGCCGCGCTTGGTGATGATCACGGGGGCATGGGTCTTCTGCACCTGGTCCATCAGTTTCAGGCACTTGGCCTTGAATTCGGTTGCGCTGACTTTCATCGCTTCTCTCCAAGTGGTCAGATTTATATGACCATTATATACAAGGGGTCATCTCTATATGACCAGATCGGCCGCGGCGGGGGTGTCCAGCGACAACGACAACCCCAGTGTCTGGTCGTAAAGGGGCGTTGCCTCCATCTGCGCCCAGATGCCGGGCCAGATCTCCTCGATCAGGTAGTCTTCCCGCAACTGCCGGAAATGCCATTCCGACACCTGGACGCTGTAACGCTGGAGCTTACGCATCAGCCAGCGGCTGGGGCCTTCTTGGCGCAGGCGGCCCAGCAGGATGTCGATGGTTTTGTCCGCCTCGTCGCGGTGGTAGCGAACCAGGACTTGCCCGCCCTGCTGATCGATGATCCGGAAACGCATGGCGGCAGTGCGAAACTGCACGCGCAGGGCGTCGTCGCCGTCGCCCTTCGGGGTGAGCAGGTCGGCGATGTTTTTCTCGTCGAGATCGGTGTCATCGTAGAACAGGCGGAAGAAACGCTGAAAACGATCCCGTGACAGCGGATCCTCCTGATCACCGGCCAGCACCGACACCGTCTTGGCCGCCGCGCGGCGCATCATGCCCGGTGGGGCCGGTTCGGGCGGCACGAACACGAAGACCTCGCCCCGCGCCAGCCGCCCTTCGCGGTTGCAGCGCCCGGCGGCCTGGGCGATGGAATCCAGCCCGGCGAGGGCGCGAAAGACCACGGGAAAATCGAGATCGACCCCCGCCTCGACGAGCTGGGTGCTGACCACCCGTACCGGCTCACCCTGCCGGAGCTTCCGCTTGATCTCGGCAATGACATCGGAGCGATGCTGACCGCACATCAGGGCCGAAAGATGGATGGTCCCCTTGGGCAACAAGGCATGAAGCTCGCGGGCGTGACGCCGGGTGTTGACGATGGCCAGCACCGATTCATGGGCGGCAATGCGTTCGGCGATCTCCTCCCAGCCTTCGGCTGTGTTGAAATCCTGCGGCAGGTGGACCTCCACCCGCTTGAGATCGGCATAGAGACGGTCGGGGTCGGGAACGATCTCGCGCACCGAGTCGAGGCCCCGCAACAGGGTCTTGCCGAAACTGTCCTTGCGCGGCTCCAGCGCCGGCTGGGTAGCGGTGGAGAGGACGATGCTCACGCCATAGTGTTCCACCAGCAGGTTGAGCGCATCGAGAATGGGTTGCAGGAAACCGGGCGGCAGCAGTTGCGCCTCGTCGAGCACCACCACGCTGTCGGCGATATTGTGCAGCTTGCGGCAGCGGCCGGGACGCGCCGCGAACAGCGACTCGAAGAACTGCACCGAGGTGGTGACCACCACCGGCGCATCCCAGTTTTCCGCCGCCAGCCGGGAGCGGGCGGTCTCCCGGTCGGGATCGAGATTGCTGTGATGCTCGATCACCGCCTCGCCAAAGATGTCGCGGAAGATCCCCGCGGTCTGTTCGATGATGCTGGTGTAGGGGATCACATGGATAACGCGCCGCTTGCCGTGGGCAAGCGCATGCTCCAGCGCAAAGGCCATGCCCGAGAGCGTCTTGCCGCCGCCGGTGGGGACGGTGAGCGAGAAAAGCCCCGGCGCCTCCCTGGCCGCCCGACGGCAGTCGTCGAGAATTTCGCCGCGCAGGCGGTTGACCGGCGTATCGGCGGCATCCGCCGTCAGCCGGTTCATGAAGCCATTGAATGCGTCGAGCAGGGCATCGAGACCGGGATAGTCGCCGCGCTGCCCGGCCCGCTCGCCATCCATGAACGCCTCAGTATCGAGGAAGTCGGCATCCACCAGCGCGGAGAACAGCATCCGCAGCCACAGCGCAAACCCCCTGGGGCCACCGGGTACCCGGAATTCCGGCCGTTCGACCTGAAGCAAGTCGTCAGGGATACCAGCCGCCAGCGCCTCGTCCAGCAACTCGCCCCTGGTCAGACGCTCCTTGAGACTGCCGCCGGTGCCCTCTTCCAGCTTCTCCCAATCGGGCAAGCCAGCATGGTGACCGGCAATCAGGTAGGCCAGCACCCGGCCATGCACACCCCACTGCCGGACCGCATGAATGGCGCCCGCCGTGGAGTGGTCCACCCTGCCGTCCACATGCGCCTCCGGCTCGTAGCCGCTGGCGCTGCGAATATAGTTCTGGAAAGCGGGGCGGTATTTGCCGAGGTCGTGCCATAACCCGGCGGTGCTCGCCCAGGCCGCTCCGTCGAAACGGTCCGCCGCTTCACCGGCCAGCCCCGCAACATCATGCAAATGCGATTTGAGCGCATGGGTCCGCCAGCACCCCGTCTGCTCGTCACACAGCACATGGGCAATGGCGGCAGCGCGTTCGTTGACGACCCCCATCATCAATCCTCTTCTTGTTGTGCCGCCAACGTAGCATGCCAAATCGGATGACAAATTTCCGTGACCATATGCCCACGGAGCCCCCCGTCCGCCCCCTACGTCTTTGGCAGTTCGACTCCCCAATGGTCGAAGCGGTGCAGCGGGTCGCAGAGCCGTTCCATCGACTCGCTGCGCCAGCGGCCGACGAGTAGGCCGTGGATGCGGGTGTCTTGTTCTCGTTGTTTTTCTTCGATTGCCGGTAACAGTTCGGTCGGCAACGGGAAGCGTCCGTCACTGATGAGGAGGAGGTCCGCCCGATGCATCGCCGTTGCATCGAGCTGGTCGAGGGCGGCGGCGAGGGCACCGGCGACATCGGTGCCACCATGAAACGATTGGCGCAGGAAACCGAGCAGTGCTCGATAACCGTTGGCGGTAAAGTCGAGCCGCCACTGCATCGTCTGGCCTTCCCCGCTGAAGGCGATAACGAGGCAGTCGCGCCGTTCGCTGCCGGCAATGCGCAGCGCTTCGAGGGTGACGGCCTTGGCTATGGTTTCGGGTTGGCCGGCCATGGAGGCGGAGCTGTCGAGACAGACGACGATCGGGCCGTGGCCGGGGTCGTCTCCGGTATCGACTGTTTCATCGTCACCGGCTTCCGGCTGTGGCGTATGTTCGGACAACACACCCTGCAACCGATAGCAGTACAACATGCTTTCGGCGCGGCGGGCGTGCCACAGAGTATGGAGCCGCTCTGCGTCTTGCTTGGGGTATCTGCGGCCAGCGTCTCCTCCCAGATGGCGACGATCTTCTCGAGCCTGGCGGCATTGAAGCCGCTGCCGATGCCGATGTGTCGACGATACCAGCGGGCGATCTCGGCGCGCTGCGCCGGCTCGGTCCAGAGACAGTGCTGCAACAACGCGCAATCCCAGACCGACACGGTGTCCCGGTCATTGGTATGGGCCGAGGTACGCAACAACTTCACCGCCTTGCGCCAGCGCCGGTCGGAAACGTGAATACCCTGCTCTGCTAGAAATTCCCGCAATGCCGCCAGCAGCCGCAGCACCTCCTCCGGCAGGCGCACCTTGTCGGCGGCGTTCTGGCGTCTGGTCGCCGCCGCCGAGGCGCTGGCGCTGCTGGCCATCGCCATCGCCTGGCTCGACTGATTCCGGCCGCCCCGCCACGATACCGACCATCGCTCACATTCGACTTGCAACGCCCGCCGATCCGCCGCCGATGGTGAAACAGTTCACGGATTGACAACCGTTTTCCTGCAAGAATTTCCGCCATCACAAAGGGCTTTCGATCAGCGGACGACCGAGCGACGATCGCTGGCCTTTCCCGCCCCTCAGGGAACGTCGAGGCGGAAAGGCCCGTTCACGGGGGGTTCCATCGTGTTCAGCACGACCAGACGCCATTTTCTGCGCCAGCTCATCGGCCTGCCGCTGCTGGGCGGCGTGCTCGCGCCCATCGTTCTCAAGGGTGGCCGGGAGACGGCCGGCGAGAGGCTGTTGATGGTCAACGGCTGGGTGGTGCTCGAATCGGATCTCGACCCCTGACCCATCCGCCCACCGCACGATCCGCCGACCGGCAATGTGCGGGGTTCGTCCGCGCCGATCTTTCACTATCTGTCGACAAGGTTACAGGCGATGACCATTCGAAATCTGGATACGATCGGAGACGATCCATTCTCCGGCAACGAATACGATGTCTGCATCTGCGGCACCGGCCCAGCCGGGATGACGGTGGCGCTGAAGCTGGCGGACAGCCACCGGGTTTGCCTGCTGGAGGCGGGTGATCTCGAATTCACCAAGCGGTCACAGTCACTCTACGAGGGCGTCGTCAGTGGTGAGGACTATGCCGACCTCGATACCATCCGCTTTCGTCAGTTCGGCGGCTCGTCGGTGGCCTGGGGCGGCACCTGCCGGCCTCTGGACGCCAGGGATTTCGAGAAACGGCCACTGGTGAAATACAGCGGCTGGCCGATCAGGCGCGAGGATCTCGACCCCTATCTGGCAGAGGCCCGCGACATCCTCAATGCCAACCACGGCGAGCGGGAGCACTGCAGCCACCCTGCGCCGGACTGGCTGCCACCGATGGACGGTTACGAGGAGATGAGCTACTGGGAGAGCTATCCGCGCGTCAACGTCGGGGTGAAATACCGGGCGTTCGTCGAGAACCACAAGAACATCGACTGTTTTCTGAATGCCAACGTCACCGACATCCGCCTGGACGACGGGCTGCGCTCGGTGACCCATTTCGAAGTCACCGGTTACGACGATCGCAAATTTCTGGTGCGGGCCCGGCAGTTCGTCGTCGCCGCCGGCGGCATCGAGAATCCACGCATTCTGCTCAACGCCAACCGGCAGATACCGTCGGGCATCGGCAACGAAAACGATCTGGTCGGCCGTTTCTTCGCCGAGCATCCCCATCACCAGCTGGGGGAGTTCATTCTCGAGGACGAGCCGAAGAAGCGGCTCGACGAGGAGTTGAACAAACCACGCAAGCCGATCGAGCTGACCGGCCGCTTCTTCCGCCCCGACGACCAGAAGATGCGGGACGAGAGGCTGCTCAACCACTCACTGGAATTCGAACCGGTCACCACGCCGGCAAGAACCGGCGGAGACGGCCTGTTCAAGCGCACGCTGCGTACCATGCTCTGTGCCAGTGAAACGATCCGCGAAGCCGCCGAGGCGGTGAAGGATGGCGCCATCACCTGCGAGCAGAACGTCGATGGCTATGTCACCATCTCGTCGGAGCAGGAACCCAACCACGAAAGCCGGGTGCGGCTCGCCGATGAGCGAGACCGTTTCGGTCTGCGCAAGGCCGATCTGCACTGGCGCCACTCCGCGCTCGATCGCCGCACGGTGAGGGAAGCGGCCTACTATGCGGCCAGCAAGCTCGCGCTGAGCCATACCGGTCGGATGCGGCTGGAACGGTGGCTGCGCGAGGAGGAAGTGCACCTGCCTGGCCCCCACGCCAACACCGCCTCCATCGTCTACGGCCCGCACCACATGTGCAGCACACGAATGTCGGATTCACCGGAAACCGGCGTCGTCGATCCCGATTGCCGCGTCTTCTCCTGCGACAACCTCTATATCGCCGGCTCCAGTGTCTTCTCCACCGCCGGTTTCGCCAATCCGACACTGACCATCGTGCAACTGGCGCTACGGCTGGCGGACCACCTCAAGACCCGCCTGGCCTGACGGCGGTGGCCCGAGCCGGCCACCGCCCCTCCAATCGTAAAATTCTGTAGAGCGCTCCGGAAGCAGCGAACCGACCTGCTATTCTCTTGCCATCCGTCGGGTAATCCCCCAGGTCACCGCCAGCGGCGTGTCGGCCCGGGGCTTGCACTGAACAATAACAAAGCGGCATTGTCAGACAGCAGAAGGCCACGCCGACGACAGGCCACCTGCGCGCAACGTACAGAGGACGCATCCATGACCGATACCCAAGCCATCACCGCCACGCCACTCAAATACCTGGACACCGCGCTCAACAAGCTCAACGAGCTCGGACTGGTACCGGAGACGCCCGAACAGGAGGCACCCATCGTCGCCCTGATCGAGAAGATCTCCGACCTCGACGAGCCAAAGGCCATTGCCATCGCCCGCACGCTGAATCAGGCATCACTCTTCAACGAGGTGGTGCGTGAACAGATCGAGGCGATGAAGATCGGCCAGCGCTATGAAGACATCGCCAACGCCTTCTCCAGCATCCGCGAGGACGCCAAGAGCATGGTGGACCAGCTCGAGGACGGCAAGATCGACTTCGGCGAGCGGGTCGCCAATATCTGGATGAAGATCACCCGCGGCGACATCCCGAAGCGCTTTCAGGAGATCAAGGCCACCTATCTCGAGGTGGCCGGTGATACCCGTGACCAGATCGAGCGCGAGCAGGTCATCCTCGACGCCTACCGCGACTTCCGCGGCGCGCTGAAGGAGTCGGAGGTGCTGGCGGCCGACATCCTCAACAAGGCCGAGGCCGAGCTGGAATCCGCCAAGCAGGCACTGACCGAGGCCGCCCAAGCCATCGAGCAGAGCGACACCGAGGACCGGGCTGTGATGTCGCGGCTCGAGCTGACCCGCGACGAGCGGCTGCGGGACCTGCAGAACGCCGACGAGCGCTACCAGATCGCCAAGGATCTCTCCGACAACCTGGTGCTGGCCTACAACACCACCGAAACCGTCATGTCACGGCTGGTGCAGACCACCGACGCGAAGAAACGCATCTACGCCCAGTCGGTCACCTTCTTCGGCACCAACGAAACGGTGCTGACCGCGCTGTCGGCCTCGTTTACCGGTCTGTCCGGTCTCTACGAGAGCACCCAGGCGCTCAAGACGATGAAAGAGGGTATCAGCGACAGTCTGGAGGTGCTGGCCGAAGTGGGCGACAAGGTGCAGGAGGACGCGATCCGCGAGGGCTATGGCCCGACGATCCGCGCCGATGCCGTAAAGAAACTGGTCGATTCGGTCGTCAACTACCAGGAACGCTCGGTCAAGCTGATCGAGGAGATGCGCGAGGCAGCCACCCGCAACGCCGAGGAGGTACGCAAGGCCGTCGAGGACGGCAAGCGCCGCCTCGCGGAGCTGGCAAAACAGGGCAACCAGCTGAACGGCTGACCGGGCACGACACACGATGGGCGACAGCAACCAGGTCTCGATGGACGACATCATGCTGACGATGGATGTCGTCGATACGCTGCGCCGCCGGCAGGCGCTGGTCGATCACGAGCTGGACAGCGAGGCGCGGGAACAGGCGCTGATCGAAAAAGTCCGGTCGATCTACGCCGCCCAGGGTATCGAGGTGGACGACAAGACCATCGCCGCCGGCGTCGAAGCGCTCAAGGATCAGCGTTTCGCCTACCACCCGCCCCCGTCAGGGCTGATGACGCGCCTCTGGCATCTCTACGTCGATCGCGGCCGCTGGAGCAAGCGCATCGGCATGGGCCTTGCCGCGCTGCTGGCCGCCTGGGGCATCCACTACGGCACCGTCACCCTGCCGGAGAAACGCGCCGCCAAGGCCGAATTGGAGCAGCTCAACCGCACCATCACCCACGCCACGCTGACCACGGCCGAGAGCAGCGAGCGGCTGCAGCGGTTGCGCCGGCAACTGCAAGCCCAGCCAACACCCAGTGACCAGGCACTGCGCACCACCGCCCAAACCACCCGCAACGAGGCCGACCGCCTTCTGAACAAGGCGGCGCAGCTGATCGAGTCGGCGCGCACGCTCGGCAAACCGACGCCACTGCCCGCCGATGCCGCCACGGCCGAGAAGGAGAAGGCAAAGCAGAAGATCGCCACCCAGCAGAAGTTGCTTGGCGATGCCGGCAAGCTGCTCGACAGCGCCGAAAAGCGCATCGGCCTGCTGGCCAACCTCGATCACCTGCCGGCCAACCTCCGCCAATACAAGCAGGCAATCGACGAGCTGGCCAAGGAACGGAAAGCGCGGAAGATTGCCGCGCAGCTCTATGACGACAGCGTCACCGCGCTGCGAAAAGGCGACATCCAAACCGCCCGGATCGGCCTGTCCGACCTGAAGGATCTGCTGACGCAACTACAGCAGGCCTACACCCTGCGCATCGTCTCCCGCCCCGGTGAGCGCAGCGGCGTCTGGCGCGTGCCCGACGTCAACAGCCGCGCGCGCAACCACTACCTGATCGTCGAGGCCATCGACAAAAAAGGCCGCCGCCTCAAGCTCCCGGTCACCTCCGAGGAGGACGGCAAAACCCGTGAAGTGCGCCAGTGGGGGCTCCGGGTGGATGCCGCCACCTATCAGCGCGTCGCCGCCGACAAGAAAGATGACGGCATCATCCAGAAAAACATCGTCGGCGAGAAACGCGCCGGCTACCTCAAACCCGACTACCGGATCGAAACCACCGGCGGAGCCATCACCCAATGGTAAGCAGCGGCAGAGAAATTCTCGGCCTACTCGACGGCGCACTGCAGCAGGCGCGGGCCCGAATGCAGAACTTCGAGACCGAGGCCGAACGCCACAGCGAACAGCTGGTGCGCTTGCGCCAGCGTGAATCGGAGATCTATCGCGAGCTGGCCCGGCTGCGCATCGACGAACTGCAGCTGCAACGATTCCACGACACGCTCGACCAGGCGGAACGCCAGGCCGCCTCTTTACTGGAGGAACGCAACCAGGCCATCGCCGAACTGGCGGTGCGCTCCGTCGAATCGCAAAAGCAGCAACGTGAACTGGAGGAACAGCGCCAGCAACAGGCCGAGCGGCTGGAGGAGGCCACCCGGCAGCTCGAGGTGGCCCTCGAAAAAATCCACGCCGAACTGCAGGACGACCCCGAATACCAGGCACAGCAGAAAAAGGCACAGGAGGCGGTCGACATCCTCTCCGCCGCCGACGAGAAATCCACCGAGGCCGAACAGGACCGGGAGGAAAAAGGCAAGCCCTTCCGTGACGACAAGCTCTTCATGTACTTGTGGCAGCGCCAATATGGCACCTCGGGCTACCGCGCCAACCTGCTCGCCCGCTTCCTCGACCGGCTGCTGGCGCGACATATCCGCTACGAAGCCTCGCGGCAGAATTACCACCGCCTGCTGGAGATACCCAAACGACTGCGCGAGCATACCGAAAAACTCAAGCAGACCGCCGAACAGGAGATGAAACGGCTCGCCGTACTCGAACGCGAAGCCGAAAAGAGCGGCGGCATCGAACCACTGGAAAAGGCCGCCGAGGCAGAAAAGCAGCGCCTCACCGAACTGGACGAGGCGATCGAGGAGGCCGTGCAGGCCTACCAGGCCCTGCTCGCCGAGCACGAAGAATTCACCACCGGCGAGGACCCCCTGTTCCAACAGGCGATCAAACTACTGGTCAGCAACTTCCGTGGCGAGCCGATCCCCGAGCTGCGCCGCGATGCCGCGCGCACCGAAGGCTACGAGGACGACAGCCTCGTCAGCGAACTGGCCGAACTGCGCCACCGCAAAGCGGCATTGCAGGAGATGATCGACGAATACGGCGTCATCCACCGGCAGCAGAAGATCCGTCTCCAGGAGCTGGCCGACATCCGTCACCGCTTCAAGACCTACGACTACGACGCCGCCAACTCCCGCTTCAACGAGAGCAACGCCATCGCCGAACTAATCCAGCAATTCAGTGGCGGCCAGATCAGCGCCGGCCGGCTGTGGCGTGCCATCGAACGCGCACAGCGCTTCATACGCTACGCCCGTCAGCCCACCATCGGCAGCATCGGCTTTCCCACCGGCATCCGCCTCCCCGGCGGACTGGGCCTGCCCCGCAGCGGCGGCCTGCGCATACCCAGGGGCATACGCTTCCCCGGCGGCCTCGGCCGCGGCGGCGGCATACGTTTCCCGCGCGGTGGAGGCAGCGGCGGATTCCGTACCGGAGGCGGGTTTTGAACAACCCGGACAAAGCCATTGCCGCCACACGCTGCTGGGTCGAAAAAACCGTCGTCGGCCACAACTTCTGCCCCTTTGCCCGCAGCCCGCTGGAAGCCGGGCGTGTACGTTTCGCCGTCACCGATGCCGGCGACGACGAAACCGCGCTGTACCACCTCATCGAAGAATGCCGACGGCTCGACGAAAACCCTGATATCGAAACCACCCTGCTCATCCTCACCGGCGCCTGCCGCAACTTCGACGATTTCCTTCGCCTCATCGAACTCGGCAACCGACTCCTCAGCCTGCAGGGATACGAAGGCACCTACCAACTCGCCCACTTCCACCCCGACTACCGATTCGCCGACAGCGATAGCGACGACCCCGCCAACTACACCAACCGCTCGCCCCACCCCACCCTGCACATCATCCGCGAAGCCAGCCTCGAGCGCGCAATCGCCAGCCATCCCAATGTCGATGCCATCCCGAAACGGAATGTCGAACACGCCAGGGCACTGGGCACAGCAACGTTTCGGGCAATCCTGCTGGCGTGTGGAGCAGGTTGAAA
>CAZTOZ010000032.1:0-36102 GCA_964614535.1 uncultured Thiotrichales bacterium
CGCGTCCAAAACGGATCCCGTCCGTTTTGTCGAACCCTCCTGTCGGGTTCAAATCCCTCCCGAGCAGACCACGGCGCACATAAAAAAGCCCGAGCAGGTCCTCACTTGCTCGGGCTCTCTGATGTGGCGGAGAGGGAGGGATTCGAACCCTCGATACGTTGCCGTATACACACTTTCCAGGCGTGCTCCTTCGACCACTCGGACACCTCTCCTGAACTGGGCTTCCGTTCGTGCCACGCGCTTCGGCGCCGGCTGGACGGAGCGCGCAGACTATCCCAGACGCCCCCCTCTGTAAAGGGCTGGCGGGCCGTCAGCCATCACTGTCGGGACGGACGCGGCGACGGAGCCGCTTGGTGGCTGCACGGCGGATCTTGGCCTCGACACGGCGCTGTCTGGCGGCACGACCGGGACGGGTGGGAATACGTTTCGGCCTGCTGCGGCTGGCTTCGGCGACGATCTCACGCAGGCGTTGCAGCGCCTCTTCGCGGTTCTGCTCCTGTCGGCGGTGGCGCTGGGCCTTGATGACGACGATGCCATCGCGGGTGATGCGTTTGTCCCGCATCGAGAGCAGCCGCTGTTTGACCATCTCAGGCAGTGACGAGGCCCGGATGTCGAAACGCAGGTGGACGGCGCTGGAGACCTTGTTGACGTTCTGTCCGCCGGCGCCCTGGGCGCGGATGGCGCTGAATTCGACCTCGTGGTCGGGAATCTGGATCCGCCGCGGCTTCATCGGACCAGCTCCCGCAACAGCGCAGTGGCGTAGCCCCCCGGCGGCAATGCAAATCGCAGTCGCAGCGTGGTGGCATCGAGCCAACGGTGGGAGAGATCCACCGGCATCACCCGCAGTGCCCGACGACCGGCATCGACACGTTGTCTGTCCAGCCCCTCGATCAGGCTGGCGTACCGCTCGAGTACCGGCTGTTCGATGGCCGCGGCCGCCGCGGTGGGCCGCAGCTTGCCCGGTCGGCCCGGCAATGGCCCGGCGGGATGCACCTCTCCCCGCTCGGCCCGTTCTAGCAGCATGTCGTCGATCGCTTCGACGGCGAACAGGCTGTTGCCGTCACCGAGCAACATCAGATCCCCGGCCACCGGGCGTTGCCAACAATCCCGTTCGACACGCCGGGCGAGCAGGTCGTTGAAGACGAGGCTGCGGGCGGTCGAGATCAGCAGGCTGCGTTGCTCACGATCACGCACCCGCCGCTCGCCACGCAGCATCTGCCGCGCCTTGTCGATATTGCCGCCATCACGACCAAAACGCTGTTCACCGAAGTAGTTGGGAAAGCCCTCCCGCGCCAGCCGGGCCAGCCTTTCCTCCACGGCCTCGGGGGCTCCGTCACAGGCCCGCAGCACGATCTCGAAGCGATTCCCCCGCAACGCGCCACGCCGCAGTTTGCGGCCATGCCGCCGCTGTGCCAGCAGTTCGACCCCTTCCGCCAACAGTGTGGGGAGCGATACCGACCGTCCCGGCAGATGGATGCTGAACCACTGTTGGGTGACGGCCCGGCGATCCTTCAATCCGGCGTAGCCGACATCCCGGGTCCGGACGCTGGCAGCCCGCGCCAGCATCGACGCGACCGCGCCGGTATTGTGGTCGCGTTTGCGCACCCAGACCCACAGATGCTCGCCCTCCCCCGCTGGCTCGACCAGTGGCAACTCGGTGACGCGGAAGTCCTCCGGCGTCTGCCTGACGATGGCGTTTCGCAACGGCGGGGGCGCAGTGGTTGGCCACTGGGGCAATGAGGCAGTAGTCTTGGGCGCGGACATCGGAGACGGCAATGACGAGAGACAACGACGATTCTACCCGCCTCGACGACGGCCTGCTCTACAGCGTCCGCTTCGACGATTTCTATTCCTCCCGCGAGAACCCGGCGCAGGAGAAGCACCATGTCTTCTGCGAAGGCAACCGGCTGCCCCAACGTTTCAGCCACGCCGAGCGTTTCGTCATCGGCGAGCTGGGCTTCGGCTCGGGCACCGGTTTTCTCGCCACCGCGGCATTGTGGCAGGCCACCGCACCGCCGGGGGCACGGCTGGCGTTCGTCTCTGTTGAACGCTATCCACTGCCCCGCGAGCTGCTGCGGCGCTATCTGACACGCTTTCCGCAGTGGCATGACCTCACCGAGCGGTTGCTGGCGCAGTGGCCCGGCGCGATGGCGGGGTTCCACCGGCTGAATTTCGACGACATCGGCATCGAGCTGACGCTGATCGTCGACGAGGCCGCGGCCGGATTGCGGCGCCTCGACGCATCGATCGATGCCTGGTATCTCGACGGCTTCGCCCCGGCCAGGAATCCACAGATGTGGCGGCCCGCCGTGCTGCGGGAGGTGGCGCGCCTGAGCCATGCGGGCACCACGCTGGCCACCTACACCGCCGCCGGGCAGGTGCGGCGCGACCTCACCCGGGTCGGATTCATCGTCGAAAAGGCCCCCGGCTACGGGCGCAAGCGGGAACGGCTGGTGGGACGCTGCCGCATCCAGCGTTCCCGTGGCACCTCCCGGCTGCCCCGGCATCTCCAGGGGGCAGTCGTGGAACCACCGCCAGCGCGGATCGTCGTCATCGGCGCGGGGCTGGCCGGCTGTGCCTGCGCCAACCGGCTGGCCGCGCGCGGCCACCGGGTCACGCTGCTGGAGCGCGGCGACGCCATCGCCAGCGGCACCTCGTCCAATCCGGCGGCCATCATGCAACCGTTTCTGAGTCGAGACGGCAACGTCGCCTCCCGCTTTTCCCACCAAGGCTACCGCTACACGCTGCAACGGGTGGCCGCAATGACTCGCCGTGGCATCGACAGCGGCTTCCACGGCGGTGGGCTGTTGAGCGTGGTCAAGAGTGACGACGACCGCCACCGCAAACGTGCCGCCGCCAACGACCCGGGGTTTCCCGACGACCACCTGCGCTGGGTGACGACAGCATCGCTGGAGGGCATGCCGCCCGATATCGATGCCGACGGGCTGCTCTACCCCGGCGGCGGCTGGTTCGACGTCGCGCGATTCTGCCGCGCACTGGTCGAAGAGCAGCCATCACTGATCCGGCTGCAAACCGGTACACCCGTCGAGGCGCTGAGCCGGCGACAGGGCCAGTGGCGAATCACCACCCCGGAAGGCGTCATCGAAACGCCGGTCGTGGTGCTCGCCACCGGCCACTGGATCACCGAAATGCCCCAGGCCGCCGAGCTGCCACTCATCGCCAACCACGGTCAGCTCGAGCACGCCCCATGCCGGTCCATGCCACCCCTGCCGATCGCCCACAAGGGCTATCTGATACCGGCGGACGACGGGCTGTTCTTCGGCTCCACCTACGAGACGGGAACCGGTACCGGTACGAGAACGGCGGCGGCCAACACCGAGTTGAACCTGACCGCCCTTGGCCGCCTGTCGCCAGCGCTGGCCGCCGCGGTCGATCGGAATGCCGTCAGCCCATGGCAGGGCATCCGCCTCACCACGCCGGATCATCTGCCGCTGGTCGGGGAGTTGCCGCGAGCTGCGGCCTGGTGCGAGAGATTCGCCCCCTATCTGCGCGGTCGCGCGCCGGCCGACGTGGCCGACCCGGCCTGGCATATCGGGCTCTACTGCCTGGGCGCCCTCGGCTCACGGGCGCTCACCTCGGCCCTGCTGGGCGCGGAGATCGTCGCGGCGCGGATCGATGGGACGCCACCGCCGGTGGAACGCGCGGTCGCCGAGGCACTGCACCCGGCCCGGTTTCTGGCCCGCCGGCTGACCCGGTGAGGACCGCTCAGAAGTCGAAGTTCAACCCACTACCGGGCAGGCCGCTCTTACGCGAATCGCTAGCGGCCTGCTCCGCCCGGGCGGCGGCCTTCTCCTGTTGCACCTGCTTCATCCGCACCACGGTCATCTCGATCAGGTCGATGATCTCCGCCGTGGTCATCCACGGGCTGTTGGCCTTGAGCTGACGCAGAAACAGGGTCGAGACCTGGTAGGAATCCTCCGGGCACAGCCCCACGGCGCGAATCGGCTTGCCCCGTTCGGCCACCATGAAGAAGATCTTCTCCTCCTGGTGCTCGACGGTGTAGCTCTTGCCGGCGTGCAGGCCGGTCTGCTCGAACTCACAACGGGGCAGCATGCCGAGCATGACGGCCATGGCCACCAGCAACTCGTTGCGCGGCAACTGGATGATCGTCTTGTTGTCCCAGTCATAGCCACGCTCCCCCTCCCGGCGCGCCGAAGCGGCATGCATGGAGATGGTGTTGATCTGCTGTTTGCGGGTCTCGTCGCAGACGAACTCGATGGCGGCACTCTTGCCGTAGACGTAGTAACTGGTGACAGGTTCCTTCTTGTTCTTGTTGCGAGCCTGTTGTCCGTACTGACTTGGATACTGCTCGTCCCGATAACGCGGACGATGCTGGGCAGCCTTGAAGGGATGCATAGTTGGGCCTCTGCTTATAATTATCGATTTACCCCGGGACACGTCGGACGCCAGCGCCCACGACCCGGAATGGGGGTTGCATGAACCTCTCGTCGTCCCCGACAACCGGCTTCATCCCTGCCGGTCGATATCCCTATCAGTCAGAGGTTCTCATTCCGACGGCGCCATCATCGCGTCACAGCCCTGTGGTTTTGATTGCTGTGTGCGCCGCTACTTGCTACTTCACTGATACTGTTGGATCTATTGTCAGCTGGCGTCGAGTATATCACCGCGTCCTGGGGCGGATAACCGCTCACGCCGGATTCCGCACCGCTCAACCGGCGGCTTTGTCAACAGATGTAAAAGATTGCCGATGCTCGGCGCACAGGGCCCCATCGACCTCGCCGATGCCGACGGTCGAGCCTCACTGGCCGAGCATCGCGGCCTTGAGATCCTCCTGCACCGGATCGGCCCCGAGCCAGATGCCGAACAGTGCCCTGCGAAACACCGGCCCCGCTTCGACGACGCCCAACTCCCGCCCGTTGAGGACGATACGGACCCCTTTTCCAGGCCGGTAGACGATGTCGAAGATGTCGTCCTCGGCAACGTTGTCGTGGAAGAATGCGAGGAAACGCGACATCTCCTGCCGAATCGGCGCGGTGTCGCCACCGGTCGATCGCTCGAAGCCTTCCTTGATCGCCTTCTCCATCTTCTTGGCCGAGACCAGTTTCGAAAGAATGTGCAAACGCACGCCGATGGGGCTATCGGCGGCGAGGATTGCGCCGGCGTCGCTGGTACGAGCCGGCAGATAGAGCGCACCGACATAGAGCTTGATGAAGAACTTCTTGCGCACGCCCCAGCCGTTGAGCGTCAACGTCGTCCCGTCGACCTGCAGTGTTTCGGGCAGCTCCACGTCCGACAGAGACACCGCCTGGGTCGGCCCGGCGACACCGGCCAGCAGCGTGAGCAAGAGAATGAGTAGGTGTTTCATCGGCAGGCTCCCGTCGATCGTTGACTGACCCGGACGAGTGTAGCGCGTCGGTAGCGGGCGGGAAAATCAGCTTATTAGCATATATTTGAAGCACATGAGACGGCTGTCGGCTATACTCGGGAGCCACGCGAAACGCCGAAAGGGGCCGCCGCGCGAACCAACCGTTCCCGGCATCACGTCCCCCGATCCACAATAAAAGCGACACTCCCGGAGGCACCTCTGCCATGCGCCAATTCAAACGACTCCCCATCTCTCATGCCCTGACACTCGGATTGCTGTCGGCCGCATCCCAGCTCCATGCGTCGGGGTTCGCCATCATCGAACACTCGGCATCCGGCATGGGCAACGCCTTCGCCGGCGCCGCCGCCATCGGCGAGGACGCCTCGACGACCTGGTTCAATCCCGCCGCGTTGACGCGCCTCGACGGGCCGCAGCTGGTGGTCTCCGGCCACATCATCTCCCCCATCGCCGACTTCACCGACAAGGGCTCCAACGTCAATCCGGCGCTCACCGGCGGCGTCGTACCCGGTTCACTGACAGGAAAGAACGACGACGGCGGCAAACTGGCCTTCGTCCCCAATCTCTACTACAGCCGCCCGGTCAACGACGAGATGGTCTTCGGTCTCGCCGTCAATGCCCCGTTCGGCCTCGAAACCAACTACGACGACGACTGGGTGGGGCGTTACCACGGCCTGAAATCGGCCATCATCTCCCTCAACATCAACCCCTCACTGGCCTGGAAGGTCAACGACACGGTGTCGATCGGCGGCGGTATCAGCGCCCAGTACGTCAAGGCGGAGCTGACCAGCGCCATCGATTCGGCCGCGGTCTGTCTCAAGGCGGCCAACGGGGATCCCGCCAAGATCGCCGATTGCGGCGCCCTGGGGCTGTCGACCCCGGCGCAGGCCGACGACGACAGCAAGGCGGAACTGGAATCGGACAACTGGGCCTTCGGCTTCAACCTCGGCGCCCTGTTCCATGTCGGTGACCGCACCCGGATCGGCATCAGCTATCGCTCGGAGATCGAGCAGGACACCGACGGCACCGCCAGATTCACCATCAATCCAAAGCTGCAGCCGGTCATCGACGGCATCAACGCCCAGCTCAACCCACTGGGCAAGGCCCTGCTCCAGAACAGCGACATCAACGCCACCGTCTCCCTCCCGGCGAGCTTCTCGATCTCCGCCGCTCACCAGCTCGACGACAAGATCCTGCTACTGGCCGATGTCACCTGGACCGGCTGGAGCAGCTTCGACGAGCTGCGTATCCAATACGCCAGCGGACAGGACGACAGCGTGACCGACGAGCGCTGGGACGACGTGCTGCGCTATTCGATCGGCATCAACTACCGCAAGGACGACAAGCTGACGCTGCGGGCCGGCATCGCTTTCGACGAGGAGGCGATCCCCGATCCACAGCACCGCACACCGAGGATACCGGGCAACGACCGCACCTGGGTCTCCGCCGGTGCCGGGTACCGCTTCAGTCCGCAGGCCCGATTCGACATCGGTTACGCCCACCTGTTCGTCGACGACACGCCGCTCGATCACACCGACGACAACGGTTATTCCATACGCGGCGTCTACGAAGCCAGCGTCGATATCGTCAGCGCCCAACTCACCTGGAATTTCTAGAGGTTGATCATCATGCATCGCAATATCCGACTCGCAGGAATCATTACCGCACTGTGGCTGGCCGCTGGCTGTAATGACTCGACCAACTACGACTTCAACGGCAGCATCGACGCCGCCAAGGCCGACTATGCCCGCCAGGTGGCCAACGATACGGCGCACGCCAAGGCGTTGTTCGCGCCCGGATCCGGCATCATCCCGTCGGCATCGGATCTGCTGTTCACCGGTTCCAAGGACGGCACGCTCAATATCCCGGTCAAACCCGACATGAGCGATGGCCAAAAGGCGCTGGTGGCCCAGCTCAACACGCTGGACGGCTTTTCCACCACCAATCCCATCACCACCAGCTTCAGCGCGCCGATCGACGAGAAAACGGTGATTCCGGGCCAGACGCTCTTCGTCTTCCAGCTCCAGACCGACGCCAACGGACGGGTCACCGGCATTGCCAAGGCCCTCAACAGCCCGACCGAGCTGGTCGCCCGCTTCGTCGACACCAACCACACCAAACTGGCGCTGATTCCGACCGCCCCGCTACAGCCGGGGACGAAATACTTCGTCGTGCTGACCACCGGCATCCAGTCGATCAGCGGCGACCCCATCGTCCCGGACACCACCTATGCATTGACCAAGGGTGACGCGGAACTGACCGGCGATTTCACCGCCCTCGAGCCGCTGCGTCAGGCCACCAACGCCCTCGAGGGGTTGGCGGCGGCAGCCGGTATCGACAAGACGTCGATCGCCCTGAGCTGGACCTTCACCACCCAGTCGATCGGCAAAAGCCTCGCCGCGCTAGCCGGCGTGAACACGGCTTCCACGATCGAGGCCCAGAAGATCGGCACCACCAAGACCATTCTCGACAAAGAGAACAACAACCCGCTGATCACCGGCGTGGCCGATGTCTATGTCGGCACCATCGAGCTACCGTACTACCTGCAGCTACCGACCACCGAGGCGCCCACCGCGCCGCTGGGCGGAAGCTGGCGGATCGATCCCGCCACCGGGCTGCCAGCCAAGACTGGCGATGTGACGGTGCCCGTTCTCATCACCGCGCCCAACGCCACATCCGGTCAGACGGCCCCGGCGGACGGCTGGCCCGTCGTCGTCTTCCAGCATGGCGTCACCTCCAACCGCACCGCCCTGTTCGGCGTTGCCGAAACGCTCGCCAAGGCCGGCTTCGTCGCCGTGGCCATCGACATGCCGCTACACGGCATCGATGCCGCCAGCCCCTTCGCCGGCTCGGGTCTCGACCAGAACGATAAAGAGCGCCATTTCGGGCTCGACCTGGTGAACAACGACAGCGGCGAAAAAGGCCCCGACGGGAAGATCGACGACTCCGGCAAATATTTCATCAATCTGGAGAGCATCGTCACCGCCCGTGACAACATCCGCCAGTCGGTGGCCGATCTGATGGTGCTGCGCGACAGCCTCGACAGCCTCGACCCCGTCATCCCGGTCGATGCCACCAAGGTCCGCTATCTCGGGCACTCGTTCGGCGCAATGGCCGGCACCGTCTACCTCGCATTCGAGGACGAGGTGGGCGCCTCCGTACTCTCGGCGCCCGGTGGCGGCATCGCCCACGTGGTACGCGCATCGAAGTCCTTCGGCCCCATCGTCGATGCCGGCCTGCAGGCCAAGGGCATCGAACCGGGCAGCGACGCCTATCAGTCGTTCTTCGGTGCGGCCCAGTGGATTCTCGATCCGGCCGATCCGATCAACCATGGCAAGACCGCGGCGGCGAAACACAACGTATTGATGTTCGAGATCGTCGGCGGCGCCGGCGCACCATCCGACCAGGTCGTCCCCAACCGCGTCGAGGGCGCGCCACTGGCGGGCACCGACCCACTGGCGGCGGTGATGGGGCTGCAAACGATCACCACCTCCGGCGCCAACCCGGCGGGGCTCGACGCCATCGTCAAGTTCAACGCCGGTGGCCACAGCTCGCTACTGCGCCCCGAGCCGCTGGACAACCCGGTGCCTCAGGTGACGGTCGAGATGCAGAAACAGACCGCCACCTTCCTCGCCACCGGCGGCACCACCGTCAACATCACCGACGGCAGCGTCATCGCACAGTGACCACGCCAGCGGCGGGAACGGGCCGACCGTTCCCGCCGCCTACTTTCCGTGCATCAAGCGCTGGATGAATGGCGACAGCAACAACAGCAGCACCCCTGCCCCAATCGAACTCCCCACCAGAAACCAGTAGAGCGGCAGGCCGCTGTCGGCCAGCAGCGACTCCAGTATCCCCGCCAGATAGTTGGCCGCGGCGATCGCGGTGAACCAGACGCCCATCATCAGCGAAGCGATCCGCATCGGCGCCAGCCGCGTCACCATCGACAGCCCGACCGGGGAGAGAAAAAGCTCGCCCACCGTATGAAAGAAATAGACCAGAATCAGCCAGACCGGGCTCACCCTGCCGATCACGCGGGCGTGTTCCTGGGCCACGGCCAGCAGCACGAATCCAATCCCGAGCACGATCATCCCCAGCGCCATTTTCACCGGCGCCGATAAACCGCCGTGGCGACGGTCGATCCAGACGAAGAGGATGGAGAACAGCGGCGCCAGCAGAAAGATCATCAACGGGTTGAGCGCCTGGAAATAGCTGGCCGGGATCTCCCAGCCGAACAGCCGCCGGTCGGTATGCTCGGCGGCGAAGAGGTTCATCGTACCGCCGGCCTGCTCGAAGCCCATCCAGAACAACACGACGAACAGTCCGAGGATGACGATCGCCAGCACACGATGCCACTCCTCGCGGCTGAGCCGGACCCGCGCTGCCCTGTGGTGCAGAAAATGCTCGGCCACCACCCCACCCACGAGGCCAAGCACCAGCAGATGGCGCAACAGCGTTGGCAGCGCTTTCCAGAAGGCGACGATCGACGCCCAGAACATCACCCCGAGGGTCGCCAGCAGCAGCACCGCCCCCGTCACCGCGAGCACCCACGGCCAGTCGCCGACGGCGATCCGCTCACGTATCGCCGACTCACGCTGCAATACCGGCTGACCCAGGCTGAAGACCATCACCGCCACCACCATGCCGACACCCGCCGCACCAAAGCCGTAGTGCCACCCCAGTTTCTCGCCAAGCGCACCACAGACCAGTGGCGCAAGGAAGGCGCCGAGATTGATCCCCATGTAGAAGAGCGTGAAGCCACCATCGCGGCGCGGGTCGCCCTCGCCGTAGAGACGACCCACCATCGTGGAGATATTGGGCTTGAAGAATCCGTTACCGAGCACCAGCAACGTCAACGCCAGATAGAGCCTGTCGGGGAACATCATGGTGAAATGACCCATCGACATCAGCAGGCCCCCGACCAGAACGGCGCGGTTGGCGCCGAGCCAGCGATCGGCGACGTGCCCGCCGACGATCGGCGTCAGATAGACCAGCGCGGTGTAGATGCCGTAGAGCCTGAGCGCATCCTCCCGCGCCGCGTCGAGCCCGTTGACGAGATAGAGCACCAGCAGCGCGCGCATGCCGTAGTAACTGAAGCGCTCCCACATCTCGGTGAAGAAGAGGATGCGGAGGCCCCTGGGCTGGCTGCTGGCCGACAGGCTCATCCGGCCGCGCCGCGCATGGGGGTGAACAGGGCTGTCAGAGAAAATGCCGGCACGGATGGGGGTGGCGATGGTGGTTGTCTCTCGTCTCGATCCCGGCGCCTCGCGACCATCGCCACCCGAGGCGGCGGGGAATTTCGTGTCGAGGAGCCGGGCGAGCCGCGTTGTCTTCCGATTCTATGCCCGCCGACCACCAGCGGGCAATCGATCGGCGAAGGGCGACCCGTCCCGACACCATACGCGCGGCGGCCAACGGATCAATCCGACGGCCGCAGACATCGGATCCTGCCGCCGCCGGCCCGGGCAGCGAAGTGGTCGAGCGGTGGCATCGACCCGAAATGAAACAGATGCGTCGCCCCCGGATGGTCACTGGCGCCGAAACCGGTCATTGCCGGCATTGCACCCGGCATCGCCGCCAGTGCCGCCACCCAGCGGTGCTCCACCCGCCGACCGCTCACCACGTACCAAATCGCCACCACATCGCAGAAGGGCCGCAGATAGTCGAGATGCCAACGCTGTGGTTTCTCCCGCCGCAGATGCCGCCCCACCCGCGCGGCGACGCCGCCCGGCCCCATGGCGCTACCGACATAACCGTAGTAACCGGGGCGCGGCGTCATCGTGCCCAGACGGCCGATGGCGACCGCGTCGAAACGACGGGGGCGCAGCCACAGCAGATAGGTGCCACCACCGGCGGCATCCGCCGGCCAAGAAACGACGGAAACGGCATCAACAGACATATTGCACTATAACGATACTATCGGCCTCTGCCGATGACGGCGGGCATCGCGGGAAATCCACCCGCCTCCAGCGGACCGCCCTGGGCGGCGTCACCGCGGCCCGCCACGCCCATAGACGACCCGGCCATGAACGACGAGCGATACACACTGACCCTGATCCGGCACGCAAAATCCAGCTGGAAGCAGCCACTGCCCGACATCGAGCGACCACTGAACCACCGTGGCCGGCGCAACGCCATCGAACTGGGACAGTGGCTGAAAGACCGCCACGTCCGTTTCGACCGCATCGTCAGCAGCCCGGCACGACGAACGCTGGACACCGCCGCGTCGATCGCCGCCCAGATGGGGCTGCCAGAGACGATCGTCGAATCCGACGGCGACGTCTACCTGGCGTCGGCAGCGGCACTGCTGGCACTGATCCACCGTTTCGACGACGCCGAACACCACGTCGCACTGGTGGGCCACAATCCCGGCATCTCCGATCTCGCCGCGCGACTGCTGCCGTTTCATCTCGACGACGAACTGCGAACCTGCGCCTGCCTGCAACTGGCTTTCGAGCACCCCTCATGGCGGCAGATCGTGCCTGGCAGTGGCCAGCCGGTTTTCTTCCACGACCCCAAGGGGCGGCACATCGGGAAGGACTAGCCCTTCCCGAAAGAAACTTTTGCTTTTCTCCGGGAGGCCATTTTTCTATCCTTGCGCCAACGATCAAGGAGCCGACCAATGAAAAAAACCCTATCCACCCTGTTGCTCACCCTGAGCCTTCCCGCCGGCGTCCAGGCGCTGGACCTTCCGACGAGGCCCAACACCTTCGACTACGACTATCTCGACGCCGGTTTCATCGACTACGACGCCGGCGGCAGCGGGATCTACCTGCGGGGATCGATCGACACCTACCCCAACATCAACCTGCTCGGCGGCTTCGCCGCGGCGGACGACTATATCGAATTCAGCCTGGGCGCAGGCTACCACCAGGCAATCCCGACGTTGAAGAACACCGACATGCGCTTCGCCGCCGGGATCGAGCGCGGGGAGTTCGATGTCGGTGGCGGCAGCCTCGACGACAGCGACACCGGAATCTTTCTCTCGGCCGGAATCCGCGCCAGCGCCACACCGGCACTGGAACTCTATGGAGACGTCAGCTACCACAGCTTCTATTCGGGGGATCTGGTGCTGGATCTTGGGCTGCGCCTGCAGATCAACGAAACCGTCGATTTCACCGTCGGTGGACAACTCGGCGACAACGACGCCCTCGCCGTCGGCGTGCGTTACTACTACTGACGACGGCGGCACGGCACGCTGCCCGCCTCAGGGCTGGCGGGGGCGCGAGCCCTTGCCCCGCATCTTCCGCGCCGCCTCGAGTTGCTCGATGGCGCGGGACTTCGCATCGCTGATCTCGCTCTTCATCCGCAACAGCGCCTCCAGCTCCTTGACCCGCTGGCGCAGACGCTCCGCCTCCTGTTTCTTCTTCTCCAACGCCTGCAACAGTGCCGGATCGGGCTCGCCTTCCGGCACGCCACCCTGTCCGGCGGCGCTGGCCACGCTGGCAACGCCAAACAACACCATCGACAGCACGGCCGCCGCCCCGAATCGACTCACCGGGCGGGACAGCCGGAAGTGGGGTAGTCTGTTCATCGTGTCTCCTGTGCGTTGTTCGGGCGAGATCCTTGGCGTGAATTGTATCGCCAAACCTCGACCCAGTCATCGAATGTCACGTAAATCACTGAAACAAGACCAGATTCAGGAACCAGCCCCGGGATCACAACCCCTGCGAAAACAGAGGCTTGTTGATATTGGTCAATGCCGCACGGGATCGCTTCATACTATGCTGGCCGGCAACCAAAACGCTGCGGAGAATCAACATGGCATTCTGGCTCGATCTGCTGTTCGGTAACTTCATCGGTCTCATCTCGATGTTCACGCTGTTCTTCATTCTGGGCATGGCCGCCTGGTTCACCGTCTTCTTCATGAAGAAGATTCGCGAAGAGGACCGCAGCAAGGGTTGATCCCGTCGTCGGCGGCGTCGGCCAGCAGCTTGCGCAGCGCCTGACGAAACCGCCCGATCGTCTCCCGGCGGCCGCGGCATCCCGTTGTGGCCGTCAGCGCCTCCCACCCTTGGTTCTGCAGCACCCGGCCAACGAGCAGGCACCGCTCCACCTCCGTCAGGCCCGCATACCCGCCCGCCTCCCGAAACGCCCGCAACAGCGTCTTGCGCACCGCCAGCATCGTCGATTCGTACCCCCGTTCCCCCCAGGCCACCGCCTCCACCTGCGCCTGCTCCCGCGCCGACAACGGCCCCTCACCGCCCGCCCCCGCCAGCAACGCGACGACGGTATCGGCATCGAGCGACGAGAAGACATCCCCCAGCTGGCAGAGGAAATTGTCGACGAAGAAACGGCGCTGACCGGCAATCAGCCGTTTACCGGCCGCCCCGCGACCGAGGCCGACCGCAACCGCATGGACACCACTGGAGGGATTGGCCCGAACCCCCAGATGCAGCGGCACGAACCCGGCACGACGCCAGAACGCGAGCACCGCCGGATCCATCGCAAAGCTGGCGCCGAGATACTCCACCGCATCGCCACCCTCGACGATGGCGGCCAGCAACCGGCTGCCGATGCCGCGCCGCTGCAGGGCCGGATGCACCGCGATGCGAACGATGCGCAGACAATCCAGCGTCACGGCCGCCGGATCGTCCCCGCGCGCCGCCAGCAACTGCGGCAGCAGATGCCCCCTTGGCCGACGTTTGCCACGGAAGATCTCGCGACCCAGCGCTGCGTCGAGCCCGCCTTCGCGGGCCACCATCGATGCCGCCACCGGCCGTCCGGCGGCGAGCGCCGCCCACAGTTCGATATTGCCGCCATCGAGCAGGTGGCGCAGATCCATCGGCGTGGTCTGATAGTGGGCCCCGGCAAGCAAACCGAACACCGCCCGCAGCAGCGACTCGTCGTCCACCAGCCGGTCTCGGTCGAGCCGGACGATCTCGAGGCGGTCGGGATCGACCGTCGCCGGCACCGGCGGCAATGCCGGATCGAGCAGCAGCAGCTCATCGAGCACCCCCTCCACCCGGTCGCCATCGGCCCAGCGCAGCGGCGTGCGCATCTCGATCCGGCGCCAACCGGGGCGCAGCCGGTCGAGGCGGCGGCGAAAGCGCAGCGCGAAGCCCCGCGCGCTGCCCTCGTAGCCCTGCTCGGTGGTGCTGAAGACGACACGTTCACAGCGAGCCAGCATCCGCTCCAGCATCGCGGTCGGCATCGCCGCGGCCTCGTCGACGATCAGCAGGCTCGGGCTGCCCGCCTGTCGCAATAGCGCATCGGGCGCGAGGAAACGCACCACGCCACGCCCCAGCGTCACCCGGTCGCGGGCCACGGTCGCCGCCGGCAGGCGCCGGCGCAAATGGGTGAAGATCACCTCGCTGTTGCGCAGCCGCGGCGCCGTCAGCCACAGTTCACCAGCGGCCCGGCGGAGCCAGTCGGCCATCGCCATCCCCAACGCCGCCGACTTGCCACGGCCACGCGCGGCCGTCACCACCAGCGCCGCCGGCGCCGCTGACTCGGCCAGTTGCAGCACCGCATCGATCACCTGCCGCTGATCGTCACTCTCCGCCGGCAGCGGCGGCTTCCCGGCCTCGTCCACCTGGCCGTCCGGCAGCGGTTGCCCCGGTGTCAGCATCAGCACCCGGGGATCGTCCGCCAGCCGGTCGGCCAGGCGTCGCAGATAGCGTGAATCGGCGGCGGGCGCCCGCCCATGCACGGCCAGCCGCCGCGCCACCGGATCGGGCCAGCGTGGCCAGTCGGGCAGCGGCGGTGCCAGCAACACGATCAGCCCGCCGGCGCGCACCGTGCCCGCCAGCGCCGCCACCGCCAGCGGATCGAAGCCCGCGGAAAAGAGATCGCAGATCAGCAGCTCGGTCTCCAGCCCGAGCCAGGTACGCGCCTTCGACGGGGTCAGACAGTGCCGCCCGGGCCGCGTTTCGGCAGTGAGCCACAACGCGCGATCGACGCCGGGGATCTGCCCGGCCCGGGCTTCGCACCAGGCACGCTCACCGCTGATCACCAACAGTCGGCGCTGCCCCGCCCTGGCGCTCCGGGCCCGCAACCGTTCGATCCAGGCTGGCCATGCCATCGAGGTCAATCCCTTGACTCCTGCACCAGCACCCACGGCGCCACCACCACGGCCCACAGCAACCCGCCGTCGCGCTCCCAGCGGCGGGCATCGTCAGTGGTGGCACTGGCCAGCTCACCGCTGGCCATCCAGCGCTCGACGGCGCCACGGTCATCGGCCGCCATCGCGGTGGCCACCGCCAGCAGATCGGTGCCCGCCGCCACCCGTAGAACCACCCCACGAGCGAAATGGCGCGCCAACTCCGCCCAACCGATGCGGCCGGTCTCCCGATGGAGCCTGGCCGCCAGCGGCTCGTCGTCGTGCCGCTCAGCCATCGATCATCCGCTCGATCCGCCGCCGGGACTTGGCACCGACGGCCACCTGCTCGACGCGACCCCCGTCGAGCACGACGAAGGCCGGCGTCGCCATCACGTGCAGCGCGCGGGCCAGGTCGGGCCGCTGGCTGGCATCGACGCTGACCACGTTCGGCCGTGTCCGCGCCAGCGCCTCGATCACCGGCGTGGTGGAACGGCACATCCCGCAGCTCGGCGCCATGAAGTAGATCAACCAGCGGCCCTCGAGCCAGGCGGGATCGATCTCGGCGCCGGTCAGCGCCTTGCCGCGCGCCAGACGGGCACGGACCAGGGGATAGAAGAGCATGAGTGAAACGGCCAGCGCCGCCAGCGGCACGAGCCAGTCGAGGATCTCCATCGGCCATCTCCAGCCAAACCTGCGCCAAGTATGACGCAAAAACCCCGCGCCTGCCGATGGCCGGTCGGGACCGGACCGGCACCCGACACAGGCGACAAGTTGTCACATCCCGGCCGGGGCAGCGGCCGCCGACTGCGCTACACTCCCCCGACGCGGAAACAATGGGCCAACCCAATGCACGAAGATCTCATCATCACGCTGACGGCGCTCGGCCTGCTGGGCGCGCTGTCGCAATGGTTCGCCTGGTGGGTGAAGCTGCCGGCGATTCTCTTTCTGCTGCTGACCGGCATCATCGCCGGGCCGGTCACCGGCTGGCTCGACCCCGACGAGGTGTTCGGGCCGCTGCTGTTTCCGATCGTCTCGCTGTCGGTGGCGGTGATCCTGTTCGAGGGCAGTCTGACGCTGAAGTTTTCCGAGATCCGCGGGCTGGAACAGGTGGTTCGCAACATGGTGACGATCGGTGCCCTGGCCACCTGGGGGATCATCGCCGCCGCGACCCACTATCTGATGGGCTTCGAATGGCCGCTGGCGCTGCTGTTCGGCGCCCTGGTGGTGGTCACCGGACCGACCGTGATCGTGCCGATGCTGCGCACGGTGCGGCCCAATATTCGCATCGCCAACATCCTGCGCTGGGAGGGCATCATCATCGACCCGCTGGGCGCGGTGCTGGCGGTGCTGGTGTTCGAGTTCATCCTCGCCAGCCAGCACGGCCGGGCGGAGATCACGCACATTCTGCTCGATCTCGGCAAGATCGTCGCCGGCGGCCTGCTGTTTGGCGCGGCCGCCGGTCAGGCACTCGGCGAGGCACTGCGGCGTCACTGGATCCCCGAGTACCTGCAAAGCATCGTCACCCTGTCGCTGGTGTTCCTCACCTTCGTCGCGGCCAATCACTTCCAGGAGGAGTCCGGGCTGCTGGCGGTGACGCTGATGGGGGTCTGGATGGCCAATATGCGGCGGGTGCCGATCGAGGACATCCTCAACTTCAAGGAGACGCTGTCGATCCTGCTGATCTCCGGACTGTTCATCATCCTCGCCGCCCGCATCGACGCCGGCCAGCTGCAGCACCTCGGCTGGGGCGCCATCGGCGTGCTGCTGGTCATCCAGTTCGTCGCCCGGCCGGTCAAGGTGTGGCTGTCGACGGTGGGATCGACGCTGACCTGGCGCGAGCGGGCGCTGCTGGGCTGGATCGCGCCACGTGGCATCGTCGCCGCGGCGGTCTCGGCACTGTTTGCGCTGAAGCTGGAGACGGCCGGTTTCGAGCAGGCCACCACCATGGTCTCGCTCACCTTTCTCGTCATCATCGGCACCGTGGTGCTGCAGAGCGCCACCGCCCGGCCACTGGCGCTGTGGCTCGGCGTGGCCGAACCGGAGCCGCGCGGCCTGCTGATCATCGGCGCCAACCGGGTCGCCCGCGCCATCGCCCACGCGCTGACCAAACAAGGGTTTCGCGTGCTGCTGACCGACAGCCACTGGCCCAACGTCAAGGAGGCGCTGCTGGCCGGACTGGAGGCCTTCTGGGGGAACGCCATCTCGGCGCGGGCCGACCGCAATCTCGATCTGGTCGGCATCGGCACACTGCTGGGACTGTCACAGAACGATCATCTCAATGTGCTGGCAGTGCAGAAGTATGCGCGCGAATTCGGCCGCAACGCCGTCTATGCGCTGCCGCCGCCACGCGACCGCAAGACCTCCGACATCCACACCGCCACCGACGAACAACGCGGTAACATCCTCTTCGGCGACGACGTCACCTATGGAAGGCTGGCGTCGGCGCTGGCCGCCGGCGGCGAGATCAAGGCAACGACGCTGAGCGAGACCTTCGACTACGACGCCTATCTGGCCGCCCACGGGGGACGCCTGATCCCGCTGTTCGCCATCTCGAAAAAGGGCAATCTGAAAATCTTCTCCGCCCGCGGGCACCAACCGGTGCCGCAACCCGGCTGGACCGTCATCAGCCTGATCCTGCCGCCGAAGGAGAAGGCCCAATGAGCCCGGCGACGATGCTGCGCGCCGGCGCGCTGTTGGCGGCGCTGGCCGTCGCCGCCGGCGCCTTCGCCGCCCACGGGCTGGCGACACGGCTGGATCCAGGGGCGCTGAAGATCTTCCAGACCGCCGTCCACTACCAGATGATCCACGCCATCGCGCTGCTGTTCACCGGCCTGCTGGCGCGCGACGACACCAGTGGCCGCGGCCACATCGCCGGCTGGCTCTTTCTCGCCGGCATCCTGCTGTTTTGCGGCAGCCTCTACGCGCTCGCCCTCACCGGCATCGGCTGGCTCGGCGCCATCACCCCGCTGGGCGGCGTGGCCTTCATCGCCGGCTGGCTGTGGCTGGCCTTCACGCTCCGACTGCCCCGCTGAACCGCCAAAACCCCATCGTCTTGGCGACAAGTTTGAGTCCCGGCGCAGAGCTCCTATACTGGCCCGCTGTTCGCCCCGAAACCCGAGGATCCGCCGATGACAATCCAATCGTTCCACCCCACCGCCAGAACGCTGATGGGCCCCGGCCCCTCCGACGTCCATCCCCGCATCCTCGAAGCGCTGTCGCGCCCGACCATCGGCCATCTCGACCCCGAATTCGTCGGTATGATGGAAGAGGTCAAAGCCATGCTGCAATATGCCTTTCAGACCGGCAACGAGCTGACACTGCCGGTCTCGGCCCCCGGCTCGGCCGGGATGGAGACCTGCTTCGCCAACATGGTCGAGCCGGGGGACAAAGTCGTCGTCTGTCGCAACGGCGTCTTCGGCATGCGCATGACCGAGAACGTGGAACGTTGTGGCGGCACGGCGGTGACCATCGACGACGACTGGGGCAACCCGGTCGATCCCGACAAGCTGCGGGACACCCTCCGTCAACATCCCGACGCGAAGATCGTCGCCTTCGTCCACGCCGAGACCTCCACCGGCGCCCGCTCCGACGCCAAGACACTGGTGGAGATCGCCCACGAGGCGGACTGCCTGACGATCGTTGACGCCGTCACCTCACTGGGCGGCTGCGAGCTGCGGGTGGACGACTGGGGCATCGACGCCATCTACTCCGGTACACAGAAGTGCCTCTCCTGCGTACCCGGCCTGTCACCGGTGAGTTTCGGCGAGCGCGCCGTGGCCAAGATCAAGTCACGCACCAGCAAGGTCCAGAGCTGGTTCCTCGACCTCAACCTGGTGATGGGCTACTGGGGTGGCGGCGCCAAGCGGGCCTACCACCATACCGCGCCGGTGAACTCCCTCTATGCATTGCACGAGGCGCTGGTGCTGCTACGGGAGGAAGGACTGGAGAATGCCTGGGCGCGGCACGAACGCAATCACCTCGCCCTGCGCGCCGGGCTGGAGACCCTCGGCATGGAGTTCGTCGTCGACGAGGCCCACCGCCTGCCCCAGCTCAACTCGGTGCGGATCCCGGCCGGCCACGACGATGCCACCGTGCGACGGCGGCTGCTCGACGAGTTCCATCTGGAGATCGGCGCCGGGCTGGGCGACCTCGCCGGCAAGGTATGGCGCATCGGCCTGATGGGCTATGCCAGCAACCGCAAGAACGTCATCACCTGCCTGAGCGCGCTGGAAGCGGTCGGACTCGAGGCCAACGGTTCCGCGGTGGCGGCGGCCCAGGCCGTCTACGACCACTAGCCCGTTCCAGTTCCACGCAGCGTCGCGGGGCACGAAACGGATCATCGTCCAGGGCCCCGCGCCGGAGCGGGTCCGCAAGGGAGCCTGGCGGCGGCAATCGAGCGCATGACGCGGAACTTTGCCGCCCCCACCGCAATCAAACTGTGACCCACATCCCATGTACTTGTAGAACGGCTCCGGTACGCTATGCCCAAAAACGACGCCCCCGCCCAGAATCCCCTTTCCCGCAGTAGAGGACTGGCGCTGATCCTGAACAACATGCAAACCCTTCGCTACTATCGTTTCTGGCTGCTGCTGGGCTTTCTGCTCGTCGTCGCCACGCTCGTCGTATCGCTGATGCCGCTGCAGATGGGGCACGGCGTCCCCCACCAGGACAAGCTGCTGCACATGACCGGTTACGGCATGCTGACGCTGTGGTTCCTGCAGATCGTGCGCAACCAGCGCGCCCTGTTTCTCGTTCCGCTGGCGATGATGATGCTGGGCATCGGCATCGAGGTATTGCAGGGCGTGACCCAATACCGCTACCCCGACCGGATGGACGCGCTGGCCAACACCCTCGGCTGCATCGGCGCGGCCTTTCTGGCGCTGACGCCGGCGCGGGACACGCTGCTAAGGCTGGAGCGCTACCTCCCGTAACGGGACCGGCGCCGCCGGTTCACCGGCCACCACCGACCCGATGCACGTCGGTGACGCTGCGCAACTGGGACAGGCGGGAGATCAATCGCGTCAACTCCGCCGCCCCCTTGACCTGGATCGTCAGGTTCATCGTCACCATCATCGTCTTGAGGTCGGTACGGGTGTCGGCGCGCAGCACGTTGGATTTGGTCTCCAGCAACAATCTGGTCACTTCGTTGAGCAGACCGGGACGGTCATAAGCCTTGATCTCCAGCGCCACGGTATGCATTCGCGCCTGGCCACCCCATTCGATCTCGATCAGGCGATCGCGCTTCTCCGCCGGCAGATTGACGATATTGCGGCAGTCACTGCGATGGATCGAAACCCCCTGCCCCTGGGTGATGTAGCCAATGACATCGTCGCCGGGAATGGGATTGCAGCAGCGCGCCACCTTGGTCAGGAGATTGCCGACGCCAGCGACGCGGGCACGATCGTCGCTCTCCTCCGGGATCTGCCCGGTCAGCGGCAACGTCACCGCATCGGCCGCCTCCCCCTCGGAGAGCAGCAGCGTGTCGAGCTGCCCCTGACGGATGTCGCCCCGGCCGATGGCGACGAACAGCATCTTCTCGTCCTTGCAGTGGAACTGCTCCAGCAGCACCTCCAGCGGCGGGGTCTCGACACCGAGCCGCCGCGCGGTCTGCTCGAGTATCTTGCGCCCCGCCTCCTCGTTCTGGGCACTGTCCTGTTTGTGGAACCAGGCCCGCACCTTGGCGCGGGCGCCGGGCGAGATCAGGTACCCGCTGCGCGGGTCCATCCAGTTGCGGTTCGGCGACGGCTCCCGGGCGGTCAGGATCTCAACATGGTCGCCGGTCTCCAGCTTGCTGGTCAGCGGCACGATGCGGCCGTTGACCTTGGCGCCCCGGCAGCGGTGGCCCACCTCGGTATGGATGGCGTAGGCGAAGTCGAGCGGCGTCGCGCCACGCGGCAGCTCCACCACCTCGCCCCGGGGGGTGAAGACGAAGACGCGGTTGGCGTAGATCTCGGTACGGAAGTCCTCCAGCAGCTCCTCGTCGGCGTCCCGGTGGGCATCGAGCAGCCCGCGCAGGGAGTTGACGACCTTCTGCAGCGACTCGTCCCGGCTGCCGCCCTCCTTGTACATCCAGTGGGCCGCCACCCCCTGCTCGGCGAACTCGTCCATCCGCCGGGTGCGAATCTGGATCTCCACCGGCTTGCCCCCCTGGCCGATGACGACGGTGTGCAGCGACTGGTAGCCGTTGGGCTTGGGGTTGGCGATGTAGTCGTCGAACTCCTTGGGGATGGTCTGCCAGTGGGTGTGGACGATGCCGAGGGTGGCATAGCACTGGCTGACGTCGTCGACGATCACGCGCAACGCGAGAATGTCGAACAGCTCATCCAGGCCGACCCCCTTGCGGCGCATCTTCTTCCAGATGCTGTAGATGTGCTTGGGCCGCCCGCTGATCCGGGCCTCGATCCCGGCGGCGCGCAGCAGCGCCTGGAGTTCGTCGCGAAACTGCTCGACATAGGCCTCGCGCTCGGAGCGCCGCGCCTCCAACCCCTTGGCGATGCGTTTGTAGCTGATCGGATCGAGGTAGCGGAAGGCCAGATCCTCCAGCTCCCATTTGAGCTGCGACACCCCCAGCCGGTTGGCCAGCGGTGAGTAGATCTCCAGCGTTTCGCGGGCCACGCAGCGGCGGTCTTCGTAGCTGGCCGAGGCCAGCAGACGCAGCCGTTCCAGCCGGTAGGCAAGCTTGATCAGCACCGCGCGGACATCGTCGACCAGCGCGAGCAGCAGCCGTCGCAACCGTTCCGCCTGCTCCTCGCTCTTGCGCTCGTCGGCGACACAGCCGGGCAACGCATTGAGGGTGCGGACGTTGCGCACCAGACTGGCCACCGGCTCACCGAACCCGGCCGCGATCTCGGCCTCGGACAACACCTCGCGAAGGCGGCGGTCGGCCAGCAGCGCCGCGATCATCATATCCTCGTCGGCGTGGATCAGGCGCAGCGTGGCGACCACGTCCTCGCCACGCGGCAGCGTCTCCCCGATCTGCTGGCGCCGGTCGAGCAACGCGAGCGCGCGCCGGTATCGCGCGCCCATCTGTGCCGCGGCCTGTTCTCTGTTGCTGCTGACCATCTGCCCACCCTGCTTGTTGGTTGCCGATCGGCAACGCTGGTCCGATCGGGTAGAATCCCCGCTTTCCCGACACCGGTGGATCGCCCCATGACCTCCAACACCGTCACCATCACCGACAATCGCAATGGCGAGTCGATCGAGCTGCCCATCGTCGAAGGCACCGACGGGCATCCCACCATCGACATCCGCGCGCTGCACCGGCTGCTGGGATTCTATACCTACGACCCGGGGTTCATGTCCACCGCGAGCTGCTCCAGCGCCATCACCTTCACCGACGGAGAGAAGGGTATTCTGCGCTACCGCGGCTACCCGATCGAGCAACTGGCCGAAAAGAGCTCGTTCCTCGAAACCGCCTATCTGCTGATCCACGGCGAGCTGCCGACGATCGAGCAGTTCGCCCGTTTCCGCGAGGAGATCATGGTCGAGTACAACCGGCTGCACGAAGCGTTGCAGTCGTTTTTCGACGGCTTTCGCGAAGACGCCCACCCGATGGCGATTCTGGTCGGCGCCGTCGGCGCGCTGTCGTCCTTCTACCCCGACACCACCAACGTCCACGATCCCGAGGTACGGATGAAGGCGACCAAGCGACTCATCAGCAAGATGCCGACCATCGCCGCCTGGAGCTACAAGTACGCCACCGGCCGGCCCATCATGTATCCGCGCACCGACCTCGACTACACCGAGAACTTCCTCTACATGATGTTCGCGGTGCCGACCGATGAATATGCGCTCGATCCGCTGCATGTCAAGGCGCTGGATCTGGTGCTGATGCTGCATGCCGACCACGAACAGAATGCCTCCACCTCCACCGTGCGGCTGACCGGCAGCTCCGACGCCAACCCCTTCGCCGCCATCGCGGCCGGCATCGCCTCGCTCTGGGGGCCGATGCACGGCGGCGCCAACGAAGCGGTGATCCGCATGCTGCAGGAGATGTCCGATTCCGGCGACATCGACAGCTACATCGCCCGCGCCAAGGATCCGCAGGACCGCTTCCGCCTGGTCGGCTTTGGCCACCGCATCTACAAGAGCTACGACCCCCGCGCGGCGATCATCCGCAAGACCTGCCACCAGTTGCTCGACGACCTCGGCGCCACCGATACGCCACTGTTCAACACCGCCCTGCGGCTCGAAGAGATCGCGCTGCGGGACGAATACTTCATCGAGCGCAAGCTCTACCCCAACGTCGACTTCTACTCCGGCATCATCCTGCGCGCCATCGGCATCCCGCTGGAGATGTACACCGTCATCTTCGCGCTGGCGCGCACCGTCGGCTGGACCTGCCACTGGAACGAGATGATGGAGGATCCGGAGTCCCGCATCGGGCGACCCCGACAGCTCTATACCGGCCACCGCGAGCGCGACTACGTACCGATCGAGGCACGCCGCTAGGAGAATGCAGGATTTTGGGGGGCATCTCGGCGAGGCAGTTGGTTCGATTCACTGAAAACCATTGCCGTGGCGTTATTCAGCATGCTTGTGAAACAGTCGGGCCGGCCGCCGGCTACTTGCAAAACGAGACCACCAGGTCGTTCTGGTCCACCAGCGCGCCGACATCGAGATGGACCGCCTCGACGATGCCATCGAACGGCGCCGACACCGTGGTCTCCATCTTCATCGCCTCGACGACGAACAGCGGCTCCCCTTCGGTCACCCGCTGACCCGGCGTCACCAGCACCGCCGAGAGCTTCCCCTGCAGCGGCGAGCCGAGCTGATGGTGCCCGATGGCCTTGGGATTGACCTTGACGGTACTGACGGCCGAATGGTCGCGCACCTCGATGGCGCGGATCTGGCCATTGAGATCGAAGGTGACGCGGCACATGCCCGCCTCATCCGGCTCGGAGACGTAGAGCAGCTTGATGACGATACTCTTGCCACGCGCCAACTTGACCAGCACCTCCTCTCCCCGCTTCAACCCGTAGTAGAAGGTGGTGGTGGGCAGGTAGCGGAGATCGCCGTATCTCTGCTTGTTGTCGTAGTACTCGCGAAACACCGCCGGGTACATCTTGTACGACAGAAAATCCAGCTCGGTCTGGAATTCGTCGAAGGTCTGCTGGAACTCGGCAAACTCCCGCTCGAAATCCACCGGCTCCAGCGCGTCGTTGGGCCGTCCCCGCAGCGGTTGCTCGCCGTTGAGCACCCGTGCGCTCAGCGCCGGCGGAAAACCACCCTCGATCTGCCCCAGATTGCCCTTGAACAGATCGACCACCGAGTCGGGAAACGAAATCGGCTTGTCGGGATCGAGAATATCCGCCTCGGTCAGCCCGTTGGCGGTCATGTAGAGCGCCATGTCGCCGACCACCTTCGACGACGGCGTCACCTTGACGATATCACCGAACAGCCGGTTGACGATGGCGTAGTTCTTCTTCACCTCGTCGAACTTCTGCTCCAGCCCCAGCGCCGCCGCCTGCGGCCGCAGATTGGAGTACTGCCCACCCGGGATTTCGTGGTCGTAGACCTCGGCGGTCCCGGCCTTCAGCCCCGATTCGAACGGGTAGTAGAATTCACGCACGTCCTCCCAGTAGTTGGCGTATTCGTTGAGCTTCTGCAGATTGATCGGCTGCTCGCGCTCATGACCCTGCATCATCGCGACGATCGAGTTGAGGTTGGGCTGCGACGTCAGTCCCGACATCGACGCCAGCGCGCCATCGACGATATCGACGCCGTTTTCGATCGCCTTCAGCAGCGTCGCCGCCTGGATCGCGGCGGTGTCATGGGTGTGCAGATGGATCGGAATGTCGACCGCCTCCCGCAGCGCCGGAATCAGCCTCTCGGCCGCGCGGGGCTTCAGCAACCCGGCCATGTCCTTGATGCAGAGCATGTGGGCGCCGGCATCCTCCAGCCGTCGCGCCAGGTCGAGATAGTATTGCAGGGTGTAGCGATAGCCGGGCGTCTCCCGGAGCACGTCTCCGGTGTAGCAGATGGCCGCCTCGGCGATACCGCCGGTGTGGTTGCGCACCGCCTCGATCGACTTGCGCATTCCCTCGATCCAGTTGAGCGAATCGAAAATACGAAAGAGGTCGATGCCGTTCTCCCAAGCCCGAACGATGAAACGCTCCACCAGATTGTCGGGATAGGCCTTGTAGCCGACCGCGTTGGCCCCCCGCAGCAACATCTGGAACAGAATGTTCGGGATCGCCTCGCGCAGCATCTGCAGCCGCGTCCACGGACACTCGTGCAGAAAACGCAACGCCACGTCGAACGTCGCCCCGCCCCACATCTCCAGCGAAAAGAGCTGGAAATGGTTTTTCGCCAGCCCCTCGGCCACCTTCAGCATGTCGAGGGTGCGCACCCGCGTCGCCAACAGCGACTGGTGGGCGTCACGCATCGTCGTGTCGGTATAGAAGATGTTCTTCTGCTCGCGCACCCAGCGGCAGAACGCCTCGGCACCCATCTCGTCGAGTTTGTTGCGTGTGCCTTCGGGATAGCCCTGCAACTCGCGAAACGCCGGGATCTTCGGTTCGCGAAAGACCCGGTCGGGATCGAAGTGCGCAACGTCGGGATGACCGTTGACGATGACATCGGCCAGATAGCGCAGCATCTTCGTCGCCCGGTCGAAGCCGGGATTGATCCTGAGCAGCTCGGGATGCTCGGCGACGAAATCGACGGTGGCGTGGCCGGAGCGGAATTCGGGATGGCCGAGCACGTTTTCGAGAAAACCGATATTGGTACTGACACCGCGGATGCGGAACTCCCGCAACGCCCGGTCGGCGCGCTGGATCGCCCCCTCCAGGCTGCGCCCCCAGGCGGTGACCTTGACCAGCAGCGAATCGAAGAACGGCGAGATCTCCGCCCCCGGGTAGGCGGCGCCGACGTCGAGCCGGATGCCGAAACCACCGGCGCTGCGATAGGCGATGATCCGGCCGAAATCGGGCTGGAAGTCCCGCGCCGGATCCTCGGTGGTGATGCGGCACTGTACGGCGAAACCGTTGCAGGCGATCTGATCCTGCGAGGCGATGCCGATCTCCGGATCGCTCAGCCGCTTGCCGTCGGCGATGTGGAGCTGGCTGCGCACGATGTCGACGCCGGTCACCTCCTCAGTGACGGTGTGCTCCACCTGCACGCGGGGATTGACCTCGATGAAATAGACATTCTGCTCGGCATCGACGAGAAACTCGACGGTGCCGGCGTTGACATAACCCACGTGCCGCATGATCCGCAGCGCATGGTCGTAGAGACGCTGTCGCGTCCCTGCCGACAGCGTGGCGCTCGGGGCCATCTCGATCACCTTCTGGAAACGGCGCTGGATCGAACAGTCCCGTTCGAACAGGTGAACGATATTGCCGTGCTCGTCCCCGAGGATCTGCACCTCGATGTGTTTCGGCGACTCGACGAACTTCTCCAGAAAGAGGGTGTCGTCGCCAAATGCCTTCAGCGCCTCGCTGCGGGCCTCGGCAAAGGCGCGCACCAACGCCGCCTCGTCACGCAGCACCCGCATACCGCGCCCGCCGCCCCCGGAGACCGCCTTGAGCATCAGCGGAAAACCGATGCGCCGTGCCTCCGCCAGTGCCGTCTCCAGATCGTCCAGCGGCTTTTCACTGGCCTCGATGATCGGCAGCCCGGCCGCCTTTGCCGCCAGCTTGGCCGAGACCTTGTTACCGAGCAGCGCCATCACCCGCGGCGGCGGGCCGACGAAGATGAGGCCGGCCGCCTCGCAGCGACGCGCGAACTCGACGTTCTCCGAGAGAAAGCCGTAGCCTGGATGGATCGCATCGACACCGTGGCGCTCCGCCACGTCGATGATCGCGTCGATGTCGAGATAGGGCTTGAGCGGTTCGTCGTCGGCGCCGATCTGGTAGGCCTCGTCGGCCTTGTAGCGATGGGGGGAGAAACGATCCTCGCGGGTATAGACCGCGACGGTGGGGATCTTCAGTTCAGCGGCCGCGCGCAGGATGCGGATGGCGATCTCGCCCCGATTGGCAATCAGGACCTTCTGGATTCTGGATGGCATGGTCTCCGCTCTCCGGCGGGGTTCGAAACGACCAGGTCAGTATACCCGCTACCGGCCCCGCCACCAGCGGCGACCATCCATGACCGCTTTGCCACCAATCGTCGGCCCCACCGCCGGCGTTGCGGCCATTTTGCGAGCACCGTTGCCCTTCCCCTGGTCACAGAGCTGCTAGTTTTCGGCCGATACAGCCCCACCTAGGCTCGGCGGCATTGGCCGAATCCCGGGGTATACGACAAATCGTGTGAGCAAAAGGGACTTGAATCACATGCTACAGAACAGCGTCATCGACCCGAACCCGGTAGCCCCCGCTGCCCCCCAGGCCACCGGCCAGCAAGCGATCATCGACTGCCTCCAGGCCGCCATCGACGGCGACTACACCGTCTCGGCGCCCGGCGACGACACCCTCTCGCAACTGGTCAATACCCTGGTCAGCCGCCTGCGCGACTCGTCACTCGACGATCTCGACCGCAGCGTCAAGCTCTCCATCGGCACCAACGAGGCCGCCATCTCCTCGGCCCAACTGCTGTCCGGGCTCAAGCTCGTGGACGACAAGGCGCAGAGCATCGCCGCCGCGGCCGAGCAGATGGGCGCCTCGATCCAGCACGTGCACCAGTATGGCGCGGACATCGCCCGGGAAACCCGCGAAACACGTGAAGTGACCGCATTGGGCGCCGATGCGGTCCACGAATCGATGAAGAAGATGGACGACATCTCCAGTTCGGTGAACGACACGGTGGCCAAGGTGGAATCGCTGGTCTCGTTCTCCAAACGGATCGTCACCATCTCCGAACACATCAAGAGCATCGCGTTCCAGACCAATCTGCTGTCGCTCAACGCCTCGGTCGAGGCCGCCCGCGCCGGCGACGCCGGCAAGGGCTTCGCCGTGGTCGCCAACGAGGTACGCAACCTCGCCAGCAGCACCTCCGCCGCCACCAAGCAGATCGAGGAGCTGGTGGTGCAGCTGCAAGAGGAGATGGACAGCATCGCCCAGTCGATGGAGCGCAGCGCCAGCGCCGTCGCCAAGGGCCAGGAATCGATCCACGCGGCCGGCGTGCAGATGGACAGCATCAGCCAGAAGATCGAGGCCGTCGACGCCAATGCGGGGCGGATCTCCGGCGCGCTGGAGGAGCAGGGACAGGCCGCGTCGATGGTGGCCAACGGCATCACCGACATCGCCGCCAACACCGCCCGCTGCGTGGCCGACATCGAGCGGATCGTCGATGCGATGGATGCCTTCGAGCGGTCCGTCAGCGAACAGCTCGCCAAGCTGGCGGAGATCGAGGTCCCCGGCAAGGTGCTGCGGCTGGCACAGTCGGATCACGTCATCTGGAAGAAACGCCTGGCCAACATGGTGGTCGGTCGCGAGGGTCTCGACCCGTCGGAACTGGCCAACCACAACACTTGCCGCCTCGGCAAGTGGTACAACCAGGTGACCGACCCCGCCTGCAAGAACAATCCGGCGTTCCGCGCGCTGGAGCATCCGCACCGGCTGGTGCACGACCACGGCATCCGCGCGGTGCGGCTCTTCAACGAAGGCAACACCGAAGCGGCACTGGCGGAGATCCAGCAGGTGGAGGCGGCCTCCAAGGAGGTGCTGAACATCCTCCGCTACCTCGCCGAAAACGCCGGCTGACGCCGCATGGGCCGTATCCTGAACAACGTCTCGATCGCCACCAAGGCGTGGGTGCTCCTGGGCCTGACCGTGGCCATGCTGCTATTGGCTGGCGGCATATCCTGGTCGATGATCAAGGACGCCATCGTGCACGAGCGCCGCGCAATGCTGGTGGACATCGTGGACGTGGCCCATGGCGTCATCGCCCGTCAATACGAAGCCCAGCGCAACGGCCTGCTGTCGGAACAGGAGGCGCAACAGGCCGCCATCGAAGCGCTGCGTCCCTTTCGCTACGGCAAGAACGGCTATGTATTCGTCTACCAGGGGGGCGTCGCCAAACTGGCGCCGGACAACCCGGCCAACGAAGGCAAGGATCTGAGCGATTTCGTCGATGCCAACGGCCTCAACGTCGCCAGTGAGATGACGAGGATGACGGCCAACGGCGGCGCCGGTTTCCTGAGCTACTACTGGCATCACCCCGGCAGGCTGGACGAGACGGTCGAGAAACTCTCCTATGCGCGTGGCTTCGAGCCTTGGGGCTGGTTTGTCGGCACCGGGATCTATCAGGACGATATCGACTCCATCCTGGCCGGTCTGTTGAAACGCAAGGGCTGGCTGCTGGTGGTCACAGGGCTCATTCTGGCGGCATTCGTCACCCTCGGGTTCACGCTGACTGACGGTTCGATCCGTCGTCTGTTCCGCCTCAAGCGTGAACTCCACCACTTGAGCAAGGGTGACCTCACCCGTGAGATCACGGTCGATGGCAGCGACGAGCTGGGGCAGATGGCCGCCTCGGTCAAGACGGTGCAGAAACACATTCGCAAGGCGGCCACCGACCTGACGCGGATCGGCAACGCGCTGCTCGACGACATCAACGGCATCGCCGCCAGCAACGGCGACCTGTCGGAACGCATCGTCACCCAGGCCAGCGACCTCTCCGACATCGACGCGACGCTGCGGCAGATCGCGGCCATCACCAGCGAGTGCGAGCAGGCGGTGGCCCGTGCCACGGCGACCGCCAGCGCCTCGGAGGCTTCCATCGGGCGCGGCGAGGCGGTGGTCTCCCGGGCCATCGACTCGATGGAGCAGATCACCGCCTCCAGCGAACGGGTGACCGATATCGTCGGCGTCATCGACGATCTTGCGTTCCAGACCAATCTGCTGGCGCTCAACGCCGCGGTCGAGGCCGCCCGCGCCGGCGACCAGGGCAAGGGGTTCGCCGTGGTCGCCAACGAGGTACGCAATCTCGCCCAGCGCAGCGCCGACTCGGCGCGGCAGATCCGCGAGCTGATCGAGGAGAGCTCGCAAAACGTCCGCATCGGCACCGACCTGGTCAACCAGTCCGGGGCGTTGCTGCGGGAGATCGTCAAGAACTACGGCGAAGTGAGCAAGCTGCTTGGCGAGGTGTCGGAAGCTTCGAGCCACCAAACACGGGACATCGCCCGCACCAGCACCCAGCTCAATCAGCTCAATCGTTATTCGCAGGAGAATCTGGCGCTGGTGGCATCGGCCCGCAGCGCCAGCGAGCAGGTCCGCGACAATGCCGAGCGGATGCAGCGCGAACTCTCCTTCTTCCGCCTGCCGGCATCGCCAAGGGGCCAGCGGCAGACCACCGCCGCCACGGCCACCGGCGACCAGCCCAACGACATAGCGGGCACCGAGTCGAAAGTGGCCTGAATCTCCCTCGGCCTCGTCGGGAGGCCCTCAATATCCTGCGTTCGTAGTACCTGTTCGGGCTAGCGCCCCAGTTCGAACCCCTTCAGCACCATGTCATTGTAGCTGACGATGCCGAGAATCCTGCCGTTCTCCATCACCGGTGCGCGCTGCAGGCCGAACCGCTCGAACAACCGCGCGCAGTAACGGATGTCCATACGCGGCGGCACCGCCAGCACCGGCTTGGACATGATCTCGTAGATGTTGACCCGCTCCGGCGCACGATCGCGGGCGATCACCTTCTTGGCGATATCGGACAGCAGCACGATGCCGTACTCATCGTCGTCGTGGCGCTTTTCCACGATCAGGGCGTGGGCGCGCGGCTGCTTCATCTTCTCCAACGCGCTGGCCACCGTTTCACGCCCGTCCACCATATCGAAGTCCTGCTTCATCACGTCCTCGACGCGGATGATTCTTCTCTCCATCACAACTCCTCCTCTACCTTCTTGACCAGTTCTTTCACCTGGTGCGAAACCCCGATGGCATCCTCCACGTCGATCTGAAAGGCGATGCCGGCGCTGTTGTCGGTGTCGAACTCGCCGACGCGGGCGATGGTCTCCAGAATCTGCCGTGCCAGATGCTCCTCGACCAGGAACAACAGCATGTCCCGCTGGGTCTCCAGCGTCAGGCCGAAAAACGTCTTGCTACGTTCCAGTCCCTCGCCGCGCGCATTGTTGATGACGGTGGCGCCGGTGGCGCCGGCCTCGCGCGCGGCCTGCATCACGGCATCGGTTTTCTTGTCGTTGACCAGTGCGATCAGTAGTTTGAAATGCATGGCGTCTCTCCTGGGTTGGCCCGCCCTACCCCGTTCGCTTGCGGTGGCGGCGGGCGGTGTATTCCGACAGCTGGGCATAGGCCATCACCGTCATGATGGGAAACAGGCTGGCGAAAGCGATCAGGCCGAAGCCGTCGATCAGCGTATTGCGCCCGGGCACGGTCTCGGCCAGGCCCAGACCGAGCGCTGCCACCAGCGGCACGGTGACGGTGGAGGTGGTGACGCCGCCGGAGTCGTAGGCCAGTGGAATGATGAGTCTGGGGGCATACCAGGTCTGCACGACGACGACGATATAGCCGACGATGATGAACCAGTGCAGCGGGTAGCCGGTGACGATGCGAAAACTGCCGAGCGCAATGCCGATGGCAACCCCCAGCGCCACCGCGATACGCAAGCCCCAGATACCGATCGCCCCGCCCGAGACCTGGTTGGCCTTGATGGCCACCGCCAGCAGGGAAGGCTCCGCCACGGTGGTGGAGAAGCCGATGGCGAAAGCGAACAGATAGACCCAATAGTAGTCCCACCAGTGGACGGCGGCAGCCACCGCATCGAGACTGCCGAAGATGAAGGCCGGATCGGTGAGCTGGCGGGCCATCAGCCGCCCGAGCGGAAACAGCGCCTGCTCCAGCCCTTCCAGAAACAGCGTCAACCCCAGCAGCACGTAGAGAAACCCCACCAGCACCCGCCGGAGATTGGGAATGGGCCGGCGAATGACCAGGAACTGGAAGCCGAAGATGATGGCCGCGATCGGCAACACGTCGCGCAGTGTCGCCAGTCCCGCGCCGACCATGCCCGTCAGCCAGCTCAATGGACCAGAATCCCGAATGCCATGACGAAGATCATCGGTGTCAGTGAGGCGAAGGCGATGAGGCCGAAACCATCGACCATCGGATTGCGGCCCTGAATGCTGCTCGCCAGCCCGACACCGAGCGCGGTGACCAGCGGCACCGTGATCGTCGAGGTGGTGACCCCGCCGGAGTCGTAGGCGATGCCGATGATCGACCGCGGCGCGAACGTCGTCATCGTCACCACCAGCAGATAGCCGGCGATGATGAAATACTGAATCGGCCACCCCTTGAGAATGCGGAACACGCCAATGACGATGGCCAACCCCACCGAGACGGCAACGGTCAGCCGCAGCTTGACCGCGTAACCGGCCATCGCCACCTCGTCACGAGACACCACCCCCGCCTCCGCCGCCACCTGAGCCGCCTCCCGGGAGACGGCGATCAGCGCCGGCTCGGCCACCGTGGTGCCAAATCCCAGTGCGAAGGCGAACAGCAGCAGCCAGACGACACTGCCCTTGCGCGCAAAGGCGTGGGCCATGGTCTCGCCGATCGGAAACAGGCCCAGCTCCAGCCCATAGACGAAGAAGGTCAGCCCCATGACCACCAGCAACGTGCCAACGAGCAGGTCGGCGAGGTTGGGCAGCGGCTGACGCAACACCGCGAGCTGGAAGAAGGCGATCACCAGAATGATCGGCAGCAAATCCCTGAAGCTTCCTGTCATCGACCGCAACAGCGGCTGGAGAACCCTTGTCATCGTTATGCCGTCTTCCGCCGGAGAAGAGGCGAAGAATACCCGATTCGTCCGCCGCCCCCAATCGATCGACGGACCCATCGGCATCGACCGCCACGCTGGCGGAATCGGCCATCGAAGGAATAAACTCGCCCCCTGCCGCGTCATCCCGGTACCACGATACGCTTCCCAGGCCACCCGAATGCTGCCGTTCCACGGAAAACGCCGCTTGAGCAACGCCTTCGACGCACTGCGCCCCGACCTCTACCGCATCGCCTGGTCGTGGTGTCACGACGACACCCTGGCCGAGGATCTGGTGCAGGAAACCTGCCTGCGCGCGCTGGAGCGGTCGCAGCAGCTGCGCGACCTCGACCGGCTGCGTCCCTGGTTGCTGCGGATCATGGCGAATCTGCATCGTGACCACTACCGGCGACGGCGGGAGACGGTCACGCTCGACGAGGGGGATGCGGAGATGGCATCACCCGAGCCCGGGCCGGTCGAGCAGGCGGAACGCAGCGCCACCATCGTCATGGTGCACCGGGCCATCGCCGGCCTCAACGACGATCAGCGCAAGGTGCTGACCCTGGTCGACGTCGGCGGCTTCAGTTACGCCGAAGTGGCGGAAGCGCTGGAGATCCCGCTGGGCACGGTGATGAGCCGCTTGAGCCGGGCACGGGCGCAGCTCCGAGCCCGGCTGGCGCCGCAGCAGATGGAGAGCCCAAGGCTGAGGAGAGTGAAATGAGCCAACGGTGGAAACCGGGGCGCCTGGAGGAACACGACCTCCACGCCCTGCTCGACGGCGAGATCGGCAACGCCGAGAAAGTCGCGCTGCTGGAACGGTTGCAGCACGACGACTACCAGCGCAACGAGCTGTGCGAGTTGCGCAACCTCAAGGAGATGGTCAAGACGGCCTACGACGACCTCCCCCTGCCACCATCGCTGCAGGCCGGTGACGATGCCACCGATCACTCCCGCACCGGCTACGGGCTGTCGTGGTTGTGGACCACGGCCGCTTCGGTACTCGCCGTATTGGCGGTGATCGTGGGCACCGGCCTGGAGCGCGGGACCCGCCCGGAAGCGGCCCGCATGGTACTGCTCGACCCCGACGGCAAAGGTGCACGTCCGGCACTGCCCGGCGACGAGGAGATGCGCATCGTCTTCCACGTCTCTGGCGACGATCCGGAAAAAAGCGACGAGATCCTGCACGAGGTCGAGGAGATGCTGACCACCTATGGCGCGCAAGGCAGGAAGCTGCGCATCGAAATCGTCGCCCACGGGCGTGGACTGGCGATGTTACGCCAGGGCCTGAGCACGCAGAAAGAGAAGATCGCCGAACTCTCCAGGCGGTTTCCCAACCTGACGTTCGTGGCCTGCATGAACACCGTCGAGCGGCTGTCGGTGGAAGAAGGCGTCATCGTCAACCTGCTCCCCGAAGCCATCCCGATCCACTCCGGCGTCGCCCATGTGGTGAAACGGCAGCAACAGGGATGGATCTACATTCAGGTGTAGCGACAAGCACCGACACGGCGCTTGGCCACCAGCCCGACGATGACCACAAAACGAACGATACCACCCCACCACCGACCCGACGAAAGAGAGGAAACACCATGAAACGACTGACGACACATATGACAGCGATGCTGATGATGGTTTTGGCATTGCTGCTGGCCGGCACGGCCAGCGCCGAGGACAAGGGCTACGGCAAGCAGAAAGTGGTCTACCACATCAATTACGACAATCCGAAGAAACAGGCCGGCGCAATGCGCAACATCCAGAACCACATCAACGCCGTCGGCGCGGAGAACCTCGATCTGAAAGTGGTTCTGCATGGCAAGGGGCTGTCCCTGCTGCTGGAGCCGGAGGCGCTGAAAAAGACCAAGCTGAAATTCGCCAACGCCACCGACGAGATGCAGGCCAAGATCTCCGGCCTCAAGGATCAGGGGGTCCGGTTTCAGGTCTGCGCCAATACCCTGCGTGGCAAGAAAATCGATTACGAAAGCGATCTCTACGACGTCACCAAGGAGGACATCGTCCCCAGCGGCGTCGCCGAACTGGCCCGGTTGCAGGCCCAGGGTTACACCTATATCAAACCCTGATCCGGCACGGTCGCCCCAGCAACACACCATCCCCCTCATGACCCCTGCTTATCCCGCGCCCGTCGCGGGATTTTTTTGCCCCCGGCCGGCACAGGCGACCTTGCCGTCGGATAGCGGACGGCGCCTTCAGGCCTCACCATTGGCGGCTTCGGGGCCATGCCACTGGTCGCGGTTTCACGCCTCGCCGGGCATGACATCGTTCTCTGCCGCCAACGACAGCACAGATGCGGGGAGGAAGTGTAGAGTCGGTCGCATGTTGGGTCGGTTGGGCCAAGCACCCCCGTCATTGCGAGCGCCAGCGAAGCAATCTCCTGAACGGTGCTCCGTCGCCAGGAAATCGCCGCGCTTCGCTCGCGATGACGGAGGGTGTTTTGCTCACGATGACGGGGGATGTCGTAGGCCGTAGGTTGGGCAAAGCAAAGCGTGCCCAACACTGATGGCCGATGCAGGATATGGCTCGGCACGGAGGTTTTCTTTCCCCCGTACCGGAATTGTGAATCCGTGGCAGACGCTTACCAGCCACGCATGTGGCCGTACAGTGCCAATGCGGCGGCGCCGCTCACGACGGCCCAGATTACGAGCAGGTCGTTCATGGTCATCACTGGCCTCCTTGTCAGTGCATCCTTTCCCAATTGCTGCTGATTGTCCGGACCCGCTGCCCGAAATGGGGGTGCGGAGTGCAAACAATTGTTGTAGCGCGAGCGCGATTTTTCGGGCGTCAGCGGTTTTGTGACGTCTCGTCGCCGTTTCTGTCATCGGTCGCCGGCTTTTGACTTGACGGCCGTTTGTCGCTAGATTGCCGCCTTCCATTGCTCAGGTGCGCCTTCGCGGCGTTAAACGGGAAGCCGGTGAGAGTCCGGCGCTGCCCCCGCAACGGTAAACAGGTGTACGTCATGCATAACGCCACTGTCGGCAGATGGGAAGGCGCATGACGGGGAATTTCCCACCTGTGAGCCCGGATACCGGCCTGA
>CAZTOZ010000033.1:0-6890 GCA_964614535.1 uncultured Thiotrichales bacterium
CTGTTCACTTCTTGTTAAAGAACACCCCAAAACTTCTCTTCGGGGGAACGGTCCATTATGCGACTCAGAAACCCGTTTATCAAGCCCAAATCGCTCCAGTCCCTTACTCAAATCCACCCCTTCTCCAGGCATCAATCCCAGTCCCGGGGCAGCGAGGTCGCGTATTATAGACCCATAAACAATACTGTCAACACACCATAGGAAAAATATCTCCCATACCAGAAACTAGGTCCTCTAGAGAGAGGACAGTCTTTCCATAGACACAAAGACCACTCAAAAAAAGAGGCGGCCAAAGGCCGCCTCCACTGCAGATCAACACAGCGAAAGAAGGTTTAGAACTTCACGCGAAGCCCCGCACCAACCAACGTTGCATCGTCATTGCCACCGTCAGTCTCGTTCTTGGTTACACCAGCGTGCAGCACAACCGACTTGGAGAAAGCGTGCTTCACACCAAGGGCGGCGTAAGTCTTGTCGCTGCCGGTATCCGGCTGCGTCACACCATAAGCGAGTGCAAAAGTATTGCTTCCCGCCTTGAAGGTGCCCACACCGTAGATCACGTCAGCATCACCAATACCATCGTCCAGCTGCTCATACTGCACTGCAACGGACATGGGGCCCGAACCGTACTTCACACCAACCTTAACGGCGCTTGCATTGTCGGCGCCACCACCCATCTCGCTCACATCGATATAGCCCAAAGCAAGCTCGACAGGCCCTACTGGGACGTTGACCGAAGCGGTGGTTGCGTGATTGCCGTAGGTCTCAGCACCATTCGGCGCCTCATCCAACGCGACTCCGACCGCAACCTTGGCCGGACCGAACTTGTTGACATATGCCAGCACATTACCCACATAGCCGTTGTGCAGCGCAGACATACCGTTGCTGGCCCGCGCCTGCATGAAAGTACCCAGGAACGGATCCCATTTAACGGTCGAGGACTTATACGGCGTGGAGAGGCGACCAAACAGAACGGTACCAAACCCACCGCTCAAGCCGATGTAGGCGTCACGAGTTCCCACCGAGCTGAAGTTGTCCCCGAACTTGGGATTGAAATTCAGCTTGTACAGCCCCTTCAGGCCGTTACCCAGGTCATGAGCGCCCTTGACGAAGAAAGCGCTGGCATTACCCTTGTTTGCAGCCTTGCCTTCCCAACCATCGGTCATATACAGGCCCTCGACCACGCCATCACCCGTTGCATTGACGAGCTCCGCCTGGAGCTGACCACCCAGAGTGGTATCAGCCATCGCAGCAGGTGCAACCATGGAAGCAGCAACTGCTGCAGCGATCATAGACTTTTTCATTTGCTTCAATCTCCCGATTTTATGGATAAATTTGAGAACCCCGTCTGGAGTTGTGGCAAATATAGTCCCACTGTGAGTATTTTGCAACACTTTTAAGCAAAATCAGGCGGCTGTGTTGCTTTTCAAGCAACCACTTTATAAAGGTGTTGTATCTTTTTGATATACAGACACCACATGTTGCGGTCCGATGGGTTGAAATATCGATCAATCGCGCATTTTTTGCGACGAACTTCCCGGCAATACCTGCCGGCTGACAGCAGTGTGCGACGGGCATCTCCCTATCCGACAAGCCTGTTCGTTGCATAAAAACAACATTTATGGGAATGACTCACAACCAAAGGATTGCCCGTGGATGGCATTGGGGCAAAAAAAAGCCTTTCCGTTCCCGGAAAGGCTTCGGTCGAACATTCGGCCTCGGAACCACCATTGGCCCGGTCAACTCATCGCAGACTCGTCGCCGGAGTGGCGTGAGAGGATCACATCATGGCTCGATCGTCGTCAAGCCAAGGATTTGCCAGAGCTGCATGCCGCCACGATAGTAGAACAGCCGATCGGCGGGATACCCCAGATCGAGAAGAGCACGTATGGCTCGTGGCGACTGGCCACACCAGGGGCCATTGCACCAGAGAATCAGCTTCTTGGCCTGGCTGAAGTCCCACTCGTCGGTCTTGAGATCTCCATCGAGGAACCCCCAACTCTCCAGCATCCGGGTGAAGCCGCCGGTTTCTCCCCGCTTGCGGACGCCCAGTTTGTGCAGCGCATCGGCCAGTGCCTGATCACCGGCCTCCCCCTCGAACACAGTAAAGGGGATGTTGACCGATCCGGGGATGGTCCCTTTCTTGTACCACGACGGCAACCGGGCATCGATCAGCACACCGGTCCCCGTGACCACTTCGTTTTCCAGAAAGTCGAAGATATCGATCTCGGACACCGTGGCGACCGAGGGATCGACATACGTCGGCTGAATACAGAACGGAGGGCACTTACGAGACGTACGCGCAAAACTGCCGGTCACGGTGTGGGAGGTGTCCTGGATTCGCTGGATCTTCACGACCCGCCCATCATGCAAGGTCTCCACATAGTCCCGGTTCGCATCCAGCTTCACATCCAGAGCAAGCGCCACCTGCGACCCCATGATCAGGAGTCCACCCGCCAGCACGCTCAACATCTTCCCCAATCCCATCATGCTCTCCAATCCTCTCTGTTGCCTCCCAGGCCGGCGAACACCCCGTCCGGAGCCGCTCCGTGGCCAGGGTCTCACAGGCTTGCGCTTACGTTGGACACCGCTGGCGTGACACCACCGGGCAAACCAACACGTTCACGAGCCACCGACCTAATAACGCTGCAAATACTGCTGTTTGATCTGTTCACGGACATATGCGATCTCGGGCCTTGCCTGATAGGCGGCGAACACCTTTTGCTTCTGCTCATCAGAAAGACGCTTGAAGAAGGCGTAGCTGCCGACATAACCCTGTTTGAGAAACCCCTCCAGCCCCGCCAGATCGAGCCCTGGCGGGATGTCGGCCTTTCCGGTCACTACCACCTGCCCGGCTGCGGCCGGCTCCGATCCGATCTTCACCTTTCCACTGTTACCGGTCGAAAGAGGATCCACCCGGACATCACCGGCGGCTTCCTGCAAGGCATCGAGATAGGCGTCCGCCCGGGCCATGGAGACAGCGGAACCGGCAGACCCCGCCCACAACAACGGCGCAAGCAGCAAAGACAAGACTCTAGAGGATCCGGAAAACGGCATCCGCACTGACCCAGTTGGACATGATTCCAGTGACGCTACCCGCCGACGCCGAGACTGCCAAGCGGCAACGTGAACCAATGTGAACCATGCAACCAGTGGGGAAACGGTTTTGCGAGGGAGTTCGAGGAAAACCGGGGTTGTGAGGTTTTCCCACGGGCCGCGCCCCATAGTCTCGAACGAACCGAGCTACAGCGGCAGCGGCGACTTATTGAGCGCGACCAGCACCATGTAAGCGAATATGGCGCAAGCCGCAATACCGTAGCCGAGACGCCTGCCATTGTCCGCGGACTTGAGCGCCCTGGCACCAAGATAGATATAGACCAGCAACGCAATCACTTTGGCCGCCAGCCAAGCCTGTTCCCAGGGATACTGGCCGGTGAACCAGGCCAGGTAGATGCCGCTGAACAACAGAACGGCGTCATTGACATGCGGCAGTACCTTCACAGGCCTCCGGTCCGCCCAGGACGATCCCGTCAATCGCCACAGCAGCCGCAATAGAAAGCCGGCGATGGACAGCCCGATGGTAGTGAGGTGGATGTGCTTGGCGATCATATACATCAGAAGGGTTCTCCGCTGGGGGTGGCCATTTGCAGATGGAAACCGCGCGTTTCAAGGTTTCGCAATACCTCCACCGCCTCTTCCTGCGCCAGTCTCCGCTCGGATGTCAACTCGAAGTCGAAACAGAATTCGGGCGGGCCGAACACCCTCATCAACTCGGCCGGCACAGCGTCGAAGTCATCCTTCTGCGCGAGATAGAGATAGGCGTCAGCCTTGCGCGGGCTGCGATAGATATAGCACTGCATGGTCGGATAAATTGACAGAAACCTCGGTGGCTGTACAGATAATGGAGCGCGGCACGGGTTATCGAGGATCATTGCGGCATGCCCCCCTCGCCACGACAGGGGAAGGTTGCGACAACCTGCGCGACAGCCGATAGACTGTCGGGGCAGCACTCTCTGTATAATGAGAGCCCATCCCATTCCGCATGGAAACACGCCTTATGTCTGACGAATCCTATATCACCGATATCGACCTTGCGAGCGGCATGTCGGCCTTCGAATCACGCAACTTCGCCCAGGCCCTCAAACTGCTGAGCCCCTATGCCGAACAGGGCGAACCGGAAGCCCAGCACCGCATGGCGATCATGTACCAAAACGGGCTTGGCGTGGTCTCCAGCCCGGAACTGGCGTTCCGCTGGATGAAAAAGGCGGCCGAACAGGGGCATGCGCTGGCCCAGCATGGCCTGGGCTTCATGTACATGGAGGGCGACTGCGCCGAGAAGGACATCGAGAAGGCCATCCACTGGTTCGAAAAGGCGGCTGAGCAGGGGTTGGCCGGCTCGGCCACCACACTGGCGATGATCTACGAACAAGGCAACGGCGTGGAGAAAGACATCGAAAAAGCCAAGGCCTGGTATGCCAAGGCTGGCTTCGAAGACTATCCCGTCGGCTGATCCGGGCCGACACCGCCAACCGCTCCGCACAGAAGACGGATACAGCAGAATGCGCCCAGCCCAACTCGCCGCCGTGCTCGACCAGGAATTTCTCGGGGCCCGCAGTGGCCACCACACCCCGGTCATGCTCTGGGGACCACCCGGCGTCGGCAAATCCGACATCATTCGCCAAGTAGCGGAGAAGCACGGAGTCGCCATTCAGGACATCCGCCTGTCGCAAATGGAGCCCTCCGACCTGCGCGGCATCCCGTTTCGCGACGGCAACCTGGTCGAATGGGCCATCCCGGCCATGCTGCCGGACGCCGAGCGCCACGGCCCGGAGGGCATTCTCTTCCTTGACGAGATCACCTCGGCCCCACCCAGCGTCTCAGCCGCAGCCTACCAGCTCATTCTCGACCGCCGCCTGGGGCAATACGAAGTACCCGAGGGATGGGCGATCTTCGCCGCCGGCAACCGCCAGGGCGATCGCGGCGTCACCTATACGATGCCGGCACCGCTGGCCAACCGCTTTTCCCACTACGAAGTGGAGATCAACCTCGACGACTGGGTCGCCTGGGCCTACGGCAACGGCATCGACGAGCGCATCATCGGATTTCTGCGCTTCCGGCCCGAGATGCTGTTCGACTTCGACCCGGCCCACAACCCCGTGGCCTTCCCATCCCCACGCTCCTGGGAGTTCGCCCACCGGGCGATCCAGAAATTCGCCGACCGTCCAACGCTGCTGACCGGCACACTACAAGCCTGTGTCGGCCCAGCCGCCGGCATCGAGCTGGCCGCCTTCATGTCCAGCCTCGACCAACTGCCGGACATCGACGCCATCCTCGACGGCGGCGAGGTCAACGCCCCGGAAGAGATCGACCTGCAATATGCCGTCGCCTCCACACTGGTGGGCCACGCCATCCGCGTACGCGGCACGGCGCAAGCCACCAAGGTCATCGGCAACATCCTGCGCTATGCCAACCGCTTTCCGCAGCGGGAGATGGGCGTGATGCTGGTCTCCGACCTGCAGCGGGCCATTGGCAACGACATCTTCGACATTCCCGAGTTCGCCGACTGGGCCGACACCATCGCGGATGTAATGATCTACAGTGACTGACCATCGAGCGATCCAAACCCGGCTGGAAGCCGCCCGCACACGTCTGATCCTCGACAAACCGTTCCTCGGCGCCCTGGTCCTGCGGCTGCCGCTGGTGGCGGCCAATCCCGACTGGTGCAAGACCACCGCCACCGATGCCCGCAAGTTCTACTACAACCCCGCCTATATCGACACCCTGACCAGCGGCCAGCTTCAGTTCGTCCTTGCCCACGAGGCGCTGCACTGCGCCCTCTCCCACTTTGCCCGCCGTGGTCACCGCATCAAGAAGCGCTGGGACATCGCCTGCGACTACGCCATCAACCCGCTGCTGTTGGACGATGGCCTGGAGCCACCACCCGGTGCGCCGATGCTCAAGGAATTCCGCGAAATGACGGCCGAGGAGATCTACCCCTGCATCGAGGAGCACGACAATCTCACGCCAATGGACCACCATGTCTACGACAGCGATGAAGACGAAGGCAGCGGTCAGCAGGAGAACGCCGGCGAAGGCGACAGCGAAAACAAGAGCCCCCGTCCCCAAACCCAGCAGAATGCCGACGAAAGGAACCGGGGCGGCACCCCGCAACAGCAGCAACAAGACAACGAGGCCGGCAACGGCAGGTTGGACACCCCACGAGGTGATGCGGCGGCGGACGACGACAGCGCCGCTGGCGCGCCGAGACCCGATCCGCTCTCCCCCCAGGAGATCGAGGCACTGAGCACCCAGTGGCAGCAGCGGATGGTCGGCGCCGCCCAGCAGGCGATGCAGGCCGGCAAGCTCGGCGGCGCACTGCGGCGGATGATTGACTTCATGGTACAGCCGAGCCTGCCGTGGCGGATGCTGCTGGCACGTTACGTCACCAGCATCGCCCGCGACGACTACAGCTACAGCCGCCCCTCCAACCGCCGTGGAGACCCGGCCATCTTCCCCAGTCTGCGCAGCGCCCAGCTCAATCTGGCGGTGGCCATCGACGTCAGCGGCTCTGTCAACGACCGCGAGATCGGCGAATTCCTCTCCGAAATCAACGCCATCAAATCCCAGATTCGCTCCCGGGTCCTGCTGATGGCCTGCGACAGCGCCCTCTCCCCGGGCTGCCCGTGGATCTATGAGCCGTGGGAGGAACTGACCATGCCGGAACGAGTCCAGGGCGGTGGTGGCACCAGCTTCATCCCCCCGATCGAATATCTGGAACGCGCCGACCAGCCCCCCGATATTCTGGTCTACTTCACCGACGCCCAAGGCAGTTTTCCGCCGATGGAGCCCGGCTTCCCGGTGATCTGGCTGGTCAAGGGGCGTGGGGAGGTGCC
>CAZTOZ010000034.1:0-26471 GCA_964614535.1 uncultured Thiotrichales bacterium
GTCGATGCCGGTTTCGGCGGCGAGGATCTGCGCCTCCTCGTCGGCCGGCGCATAGTCGAAGTCCATGCCGACGAAGCGCTGCTTGGTCGATTGCTTCAGATCCTTCATCAGGCTCTGGTAGCCGGGGTTGTAGGAGATCACCAGCTGGAAGTCGGGATGGGCCTTGACCACTTCGCCCTTCTTGTCCAGCGGCAGGGTACGCCGGTGGTCGGTCAGCGGATGGATGACGACGGTGGTGTCCTGCCGCGCCTCGACCACTTCGTCGAGATAGCAGATGGCGCCGATGCGCGCCGCCGTGGTCAGCGGGCCGTCGAGCCAGCGGGTGCCATCGGCATCGAGCAGATAGCGGCCAACCAGGTCGGCGGCGGTCATGTCCTCGTTGCAGGCCACGGTGATCAGCGGCCGGCCCAGCTTCCAGGCCATGTGCTCGACGAAACGCGACTTGCCGCAGCCGGTCGGCCCCTTGATCATCACCGGCAGGCGGGCCTCGTAGGCCGCCTCGTACAGCTCGATCTCGTTGCCGTGGGCATGGTAGAACGGCTCTTCGTCCACCTTGTATTGTTCGATATCGATATTGCTCATATCAATTCCTGTTGTTCCTCTCGGGAATGACGCGATGGAAAAAAAAGCCCCTGATGACAGGGGCTTTTTTTTGCAGTGAGCGTTCGGTTTACTTGTGAACGCCCAGCTTCTCGCGCCAGCCCGGGTAGAGGGCGTCGGCATCGTGCGGGAAGGATTCGAAGGCCCGTGCGAACTCCTTGTGCTCCTTGGCCCACTCGATGGGATCGGCACCGGCCTTCCAGCACTCGTAGGCCTGGCGCAGGGAGATGGCGCCAGCCGCCGGGCTGTCGATGTGGCCGTAGGAACCGCCACCGGCGGTGTTGATGACGTTGCCGTGACCCAGGTTCTCGAAGAAGCCGGGCAGACGCAGCGCGTTCATGCCGCCGGAGATGATCGGCGTGGTGGGCTTCATGCCGTACCACTTCTGGTTGTAGACGGGGCCCTGGTACTCGTCACGCTCGATGATGTAGGCGATGTTGCGGTCGTCCTTGGAGCCTTCCATCTTGCCGTAGCCCATGGTGCCGACGTGGATACCGGAAGCACCCTGCAGGCGGGACATCTTGGCCAGTACATAGGCGGTGTAGCCGCGCTTGGACTGGGGCGAGGTGACGGCGCCGTGGCCGGCACGGTGGTAGTGCAGGTACTGGTTGGGGAACCAGCGGCGGGCGGTGGTGACCATGCCGGGGCCACCCACGTAGCCGTCCACCAGGAAGGCGACATGATCGGCGAACTCACCAAACTGCTCCAGGATGTACTCACCCCGGGCGACCATCTCGTTGTGGTCGTCGGCGGTGATGTTGGCGGAGAAGAGCTTGGCCTCGCCGGTCTCGTCCTGGGCGCGCTTCATGGCATCCACCACCAGCGGAATCACCTTCTTCATCGGGCAGAAGGTCTGGTTGCCCTGGGGCTCGTCGTTCTTGATGAAGTCACCACCCAGCCAGAACTGGTAGGCCGCCTCGGCGAAGGGCTCGGGGCGCAGGCCCAGCTTCGGCTTGATGATGGTGCCGGCGATGTAGCCGCCATCCTTGACGGGGCGACCGAGGATGCGCCACAGGTCGCTGATGTCCTTGGCGGGGCCGTCGAACAGCTCGATGGCGCGGCGTGGCATGTAGAAGTCGTACATCTTGGCGTACTCGACGTCGCCCATGCCCTGGTTGTTGCCGATGGTCAGGGTCAGGAAGGAGACCAGCATCATGCGGCCGTCGATGACGTTGCGGTCGAAGAGCTCGATCGGATAGGCGATGCGCATCTCCTCGGTCTCTTCGTCGATGTGATAGACCAGCGCATCGACGCCCTTGGTGAAGTCGTCGGTGGTGGAGACTTCCACGTTGGTGCCGGTGGAGGACTCGGCGGCGAAATGGGCTGCCACTTCCAGATAGCCGTAACCCTCGGCAGGCTTCATTTTGTAGGCGCACAGAATGTGTTTGCCGCCGGCAATCAGCTCGTCCTCGTTCAGGCTGAGGTCCGCATAACGGTTGGATTGATCCATGATGATCTCCTAGAAAAAGATAGTTCAACGATTGACCGGGGATCGTCGCCCCGACAGGCTGCGAACTATAGGGAATGATATGTATAATTAAAATTCACTATTTGTGATTATTACCATAATGAATTGCTTATTGGTGTTTGGGTGCTGAATATCACGCTGCGGCAACTGCAGGTCTTCTCCGCCGTTGCCCGTCACATGAGCTATACCGCCGCCGCCGGGGAGCTCCACCTCTCCCAACCCGGGGTGTCGATGCAGGTTCGCCAGCTGGAGGAGGTGATTGGCCTGCCGCTGTTCGAGCAGTTGGGAAAGAAGATCTACCTCACCGATGCCGGTCGTCACATGGCCGAATACGCCCGCAGCATGGAGGATCTGCTGCTGGAGGCCGAAGGGGTCTTCGAGGCGCTCAAGGGGATAGAGCGCGGCCGGCTCTCGCTGGCGGTGGCGACCACGGCCAGCCACTTTGCGACCCGGATGCTCGCTGCCTGGTCCAAGGCGCATCAGGACATCGCCATCAGTCTCGATGTCACCAACCGGCAACTGCTGCGCCAGCGGCTGGAGAAGAACGAGCCCGACCTGGTCATCATGGGCAAGCCGCCGGCCGACCTGAAGGTCGAGGCCGAGGCCTTCATGCGCAACCCGCTGGTGATGATCGCGCCGGCCGACCACCCGCTGGTGGCGCAGCGGCAGATCCCCCTTGCGCGGTTTGCTGATGAGCCTTTCGTCGTCCGCGAGACCGGCTCCGGCACCCGTGACGCGGCCCAGCGCTTCTTCGATGCCCACGGCGTGCCGTTCAATGCCGCCATCGTCATGACTCGTAACGATGCCATCAAGCAGGCGGTGGAAGCGGGGCTGGGGCTGGGGGTCGTGTCGATGCACACCGTCGAGCTGGAACTGGAGACCGGCCGCCTGCGGGTGCTCGACGTTGCCGATTTCCCGATCATCCGCAACTGGTACATCGTCAAGCGCCGGGGCAAGCGGCTGTCGCCGGCGGCCGAGGCGTTTCGACGCTTCGTCGTCGACGAGGCGGAGCGTTTCATCCGTCTGCCCGGGCGGGAGGGGTAGGGCGCCGGGCTAGCGTTGCTGGTGGCGGCGGAAGAAGTCGAGCATCCTCTGGAATGCCCGTTGCTCGTTCTCGAACTTCATCAGGCCGTGGCCCTCGTCGTCGTAGACGTGGTATTCCACCGTCCGTCCCAGGGCCCGCAAACGTGAGACGAGCCGGTCGATCTGGATGATGGGGATGCGGTAGTCGTTTCGGCCGTGGTGGATCTGCAGCGGGGTACGAATGCGGTCTAGGTGGTACCAGGGAGAGCGCAGCCGGTTCTGCCGGTGATCCTTTCTTGGGTCGAAGCCCATTTGCAGCGTCAGATAGCGTTCGGCGTAGTCGGCCAGGCTGTCGAGAAAGGTCGCCAGCTCCGCCAGCGCGGAGAAGACCACGGCGGCGCGGAAGACGTCGGGGTAGCGGGTGAGGGCGCAGAGTACGCTGTAGCCACCAAAGCTCTCGCCGAAGAGGAAGAGGTTGCGCCCGTCGACGAAAGGCTGCCGCTGGAGAAAGCGGGCCACGGCGACGATGTCGTCGATGTGGCCGCCGCACCAGTCGCCATCGTCGAGCATTGCGTACCACTTGCCGAAGCCGGTGCTGCCGCGCACGTTGGGGGTGGCGACGATGTAGCCGCGGTTGGCGAGGAACTGGAAATAGCTGCTGAATTCGGGATCGATCCACGACTCCGGCCCGCCGTGGACCCAGACGATCAGCGGCCGCGGGCGACTGGCGGCGGTACCGTTGGGGATGAACAGATGGGTCGGTATCGGCAGGCCGTCGAAGCTGGGAATCCGCAGTGACCGCGCCTTGGCGAATTGTGCCGACGGAATGCCCGATTCATTGGCGTCGTAGAGCAGCACCGATCCCGCGGGCGTGGAGAGGTAGTAGCGATCCGGCGTGGTTGCGTCGCTGACGACGAAGACGGCCAGCGCGGGGTCGGTTTCGCTGAAGACCGCATCGACGATCCGTCCCTTGGGCAGATGCCAGACCGGGGGGCGTTGCCGTGGGCGGTAGAAGATGGCGGTATGGCTGGCGAGGTTGGCGCGATAGTGGAAAACGCCGATGCGCCCGCCGTCCCATAGGGTGAAGGCTTGCAGCGGATGGGGTACCGGGCTGGGCACGGGGGCGAGGCGGCCGCTCTGCAGCGGGTAGCGCCAGAGGTGGAAGTGGTCGCTGCGCCAAGCGTTGAGGAAGTAGAGGCTGTCGGTCGAAAAGGCGGCGTTGATGTTGTTGACCCGTGGTCTGCGGAAGAGATACCGCTCTGTGCCGTCGACGAGATCGACCAGCCCGATATGGCGTTCGTTGTTTTCGATGAAGTGATAGAAAACGAGGTAGCGCCCGTCCAGGCTCAGCGGACCGCATTCGAGCAGCCGCCCGCGTGAGGGCAGCACGATGCGCCGCGCGCCGCTGTCGAGGTCGAGCACCCACAGGTCGGCGCTTTCCCGGCCGCCGCGTGATTGGCCGTAGTAGAGCAGCCGGCCATCCGGCGACTGGTCACAGAGCCAGCTCATGTCCTTGGCACCGGGGACGACCAGCGGCGTCGTTCGCCCGCTGGCGAGGTCGAAGCGGTGGATGCTGTAGTGTTCGTTGCCCCCTTCGTCCTGGATGATGATCAGGTCGCGCCCGTTGCGTCCGACCATCAGCGCCAGTACTGGCTCGTCGTAGTGGGTGATCTGGGTGAGGGTGCGGCTGCCGAGATCGATGGCGAAGACGTTGTCGACGTCGCCGTCGTTGCGAATGAAATAGAGCCGCCGGTTGTCGGGCGCGAACGCCAGTGCCTCCAGCGGGCGTAGCTGGAAGAATTTTTCGAAAGGCCAGGGACGTGGCTCGGGGCGGTCGGGAATATCGCCCAGCGCGATGACCGCTTCCGCCATTGCCGGCGCCAGCAGAGTAAGCACCAGCAGCAGCCGACGGAGCAGGGACTGTGTTCGGCGGGTTGTCGCTGGCGCCGGGCCGATGGCTGGCCGTGCTGCCGCCATGGCGCAGGCCTATTTCACCCGGGAGAGATAGTCGTCCAGCCGCCTCTTGTTGACTGCGAACCGGGCCTTCAGCTCGGTGGCGGCCTGGCGCGCGGCCTCCAGATTGACCGCCCTGCCGGCCTGGATGACGCCGGTCATCGCCATATAGGTATGGGGCTCACAGCGGTAGAGGTAGACCCCTTCCTTGTCGATGGTCGCCGTCACATCCTCGTTGCGCTTGCCTGCCCACGCCTGGGCCCCGTCGGGCACCAGCACCGAGACGCTGTTGTGCCCCTGATCGACGGCGACGAAGTGGACCGTATCCCCCACCGCCACCTGCAGGAAGGCCGGTTCGAAGACCATGGCGCCGTCCTTGCCGCTGTTGCGCATCTCCACCGTGTGTTCGGCGGCGGATGTGGCCGCTGTGATCAGTGCCATCGAAAGCAGAAAAAGGGTGTTCTTCATCGTCGGTTCCTCCGTGGTTTCTGTCGGTTTGCCGGTGGTCGAAGAAGGCTCCCCCGGGACGGGGTGTCGCGCCATATCATGCCGTTGGGGCGTTTCTTGGCCGCCTGTTGGGAGTGTAGACCGAATGTCTCATGAGAATAGGGGGCATCGGGACGATCCCGGCGATCCCATGAAAGTTTCGGGGTGGCCGCCTGGCCGTTCAGCGCCGGTCGGCACCGCTTCTGCGGACACAGGCGTCGATATACGGGGCGGCCTCGGCCAGAAACGCCGCCGACCAGCGTTCGGCGGAGTCGTCGTCGAGATGGGAGTCGTCGATGGTCACCAGACCGTCCAGTTCGGGAAAGAGGCCGGGTGTGCCGAGCCGCTGGGCCAGCCGTTGGGCGAATGCCAGTGGCGTGCCGGTGCGCGGGCTGACGGTGAGGAGGATGCAGGCCCTGGGCACGCCACTGATGGCGATAAAGCGTTCGGCCCGCTCGACGGTCTCCTCCAGCCTGTCCAGCAGAAAGTCGGTGTAAGTGACCGGAATGTGTTTGTTGGGACGGTAGAAGTCGGTCTTCCAGTGACCGGTGCGCGGTTCGCGGTAGATGGTTTCGGCGCGGCCCGAGCAGAACGTATCGAAGAGGAACGTCCCCTCTTGGCCCGTTGCGCAGATGCGGTGCTGTGCTTTCTGCGCCAGCCGTTTTGCCGTGAACTCCCAGCGGGTGAGAAAGTCGGTCTTGAGCATCTTCTCGTTGGTGGGGTTCATGATGTCGGCAAAGAACGGGTCGGCGTTGACGACCAGGACGGCGGGTCGGAGCCCGTACTTTTCGATCATCATCTCCGGCACCGGGCTATAGCTGCCCATGCCGAAGCCGAATACGTAGTGCCGGATTCCGGTGTCGCGGAAAAAGCGGGTCACCGCGTCGGTGGAGAAGGCGTACTGGGTACGGCTGTTGCCGAGAAAGAGCACGTCGGCCTTCCGCACCGCGTCGATGGAGATGGGGTCGGCCTCGTTCCAGTAGGCCCAGTGCTCGTAGTCGCCGTAGCGGGTGGAGTGGCAGTAGGCCATGAAATGTCCGTCGTCGTAGCCGCCGGGGTGGCATGCCTCGATGCGCGGCAGAATGTCCCACCGTTTGAACAGAATGATGGCCAGCGCGATCAGCAGATAGCTGATGCCAAAGACAAGGAGAAAGCGTCGGTTGCGTTTTTCCATCTCGCTGGCTCAGAAATTGAAATAGAGGAACTGGCTGACGCCCGCGCCGCCAAGGCTGGCGTAGGCCGCCAGCGAGCCGACGATGGCGGCCCAGAGCACGTTGTTGCGCCAGACGATCACCGGCAGCACGGGGGCGGTGACGCGGTCGAGCACCGGCTTCTCCCGGATCATGATCTGCTGGGTGTTGGGCAGGAACAGCGCGACCACGATCGGCAGTGACATCGACACCAGCGCGGTGATGGCACCGACGCCGCTGGTCTCCAGGTTGGCGCCGGCCAGTACCACCAGATCGCGAAATGGCGGAAACAGCGACCCCAGCGGTGGTGCTTCGCGGAAGGTGACGCCGAGGCCGGTCAGCATGGCGGTCAGTGTCTCGCTCTTCTGTGCCCAGCCGGGGGGCAGGGCGATACCGTTCAGCCCCGCCATTCCGGCCAGGATGTTGTGCGCCGACGACAGATCCTCGGCGCGGAAATAGACCCAGCCCACCACCACGGCCAGCAGGGTGACGGTGCGGGCCGCGAGCCGCCCCGGCAACGTGCTGCGGGCCAGGTCGTGGCCCAACCTCTGCCGCAGCCCCCGCCAGGCGTGGTTGACGATGAGGTAGAGGCCGTGCAGCCCACCCCAGATGACGAAGGTCCAGCCGGCGCCATGCCACAGCCCGCCGAGCAACATCGTCGTCATCAGGTTGACGTGGCGCCGTGTCGGCCCCTTGCGGTTGCCGCCGAGCGAGAAATAGAGGTAGTCGCGCAGAAAACGGGACAGCGTCATGTGCCAGCGTCGCCAGAAGTCGATGATGTTGAGCGACTTGTAGGGGGAATTGAAGTTCACCGGCAGCCGAATGCCGAACATGCGGGCGATGCCGATGGCCATGTCGGAGTAGCCGGAGAAGTCGAAATAGAGTTGCAGTGTATAGGCGATGGCGCCGGTCCAGGCCTCCAGCAGCTGCACCGTCTCGCCAGCCTTGGCCATGCCGAACACGGCATCGGCATAGGGCGCGACGCCGTCGGCGATGACCACTTTCTTGAACAACCCGATGGCGAAGATCGATAGCCCGACGATCAGGTTGTTGGAGGAGAAGTGGTTGGCGTCGCGTTGCATGAATTGCGGCAGCATCTCCTTGTGGTGGACGATCGGTCCCGCGATCAGCTGCGGGAAGAAGGTCACGAACAGCGCATAGTTGCGGAAGTTGTGTTCCTCCGTCTCGCCGCGCCAGGCGTCCACCAGATAGGCGATTTGCTGGAAGGTGAAGAAGGAGATCGCCAGCGGCAGCAGAATCGTCTCCAGGTGGTAGTGGGTGCCGAACAGCGAGTTGACGTTGTCGATGAAGAAGTTGGCGTACTTGAAATAGCCGATGGAGGCCAGATTGGCCGAGACGCCGAACCACAGCGCGGCCCGCCGCCACGGGCGGGACAGGGTTTTCGACGTGAGGAGGTTGCCAATGGCGTAGTTGAACAGCACCGAGGCGATGATCAGCCACAGATAGACCGGCCGCCACCAGCCGTAGAAGAACAGCGATGCCACCACCAGCCAGTACAGAGCGGCGCTCTGCCGGCCACGGTGGACCAGAAAATAGAACACCGCCAGCACGACGGGCAGAAAGACGAAAATGAACTCGAATGAGTTGAACAGCATCGGCAAGGATCGGTCGTGGGGTCGGACAGGCGCCGTGGCCATCCCGGTGTCCCTACCGCTGGATATCGATGGAGCGATCGCGCCTGACGAGCGGCCGTTATATTACAGCAACCGTCGAACGCGGCGGTTTCGATTGGCCGAAGTGTGAATTGGTTGGCAACCCGTCAGCCCAGATCCACCGGATCGATATCGATGGACCATCTCGCCTTGCGGGCGCTGCGGAGTCGGCCGATGAGTGGAACCGTCTCGCTCAGACTGTGATGCAGCAGTCCGCGGGCGGTGGTTCTGACGAGCAGTTGGAAGCGGTACCGGCCGGCCTTGCGCTCCAGTGGGGCCGGTGCCGGTCCCAGCAGCTCCAGCCCCCCTTTCTCCTGGTGCCGCTCCAGTAGTTGCCGGATCTCCTCCAGGCATCGGCGGGCATCGTCGGCCTCGTGCGCCGAGGCGCGGAACAGGGCGAGATGGCGGTAGGGCGGCCACAGCCCCAGCGCCCGCTCTTCCAGTAGCGCCGGGGTGATGGCGTGGTAGTCCTGCCGTAGCAGCTGCTGTAGCAGCGGGTGTTCGGGTTGTAGCGTCTGGATCACCACCTCGCCGGCGTGCTCGCCGCGGCCGGCGCGGCCACTGACCTGGAGGATCTGCTGCGCCAGTCGCTCGCTGGCGTGGAAGTCGCTGCTGAACAGCCCTTGGTCCACGTCGATCATCCCGACCAGGGTGATATCGGGAAAATCGTGCCCCTTCGCCAGCATCTGGGTACCGATGACGATGCGGTAGTCGCCACGCCGGATCGCCGCCAGCGCATCCTCCAGTGCATGCTTGCGGCCCATGCTGTCTCGGTCGATGCGGATGGCGGGGTGGTCGGGAAAACACGATGCGATCACCTCCTCGATCTTCTGCGTGCCGGCGCCGACCGGCTGCAAGGCGTTTTGACCGCACTGGGGACAGCGGGGCGGGCGCCGGCTGACATGACCGCAGTGATGGCAGTGGAGGGCGTTGTGACGGGTGTGCCAGGTCATGTGCGCGTCGCAACGGGGGCAGTCGATGAGATGGCCGCAGTCGAAGCAGAGCAGGGCCGGCGCGTAGCCGCGCCGGTTGAGGAACAGCAGCACCTGCCGCCCCTGCCCGAGGTGTTCGTGCATCTTCTCCACCAGCGTCGCCGACAGGCCGCCCAACAGTGTCTGTCGTTTGAGATCGACCAGATGCAGTCGGGGCGGCTGTGCTTTGCCGGTGCGCCGGGTGAGCCGGACGCAACCGAAACGGCCGCGTTCCACATTGGCCAACGTTTCGAGCGATGGTGTCGCCGAGCCAAGCAGCACCGGACAGTCGTCGATCTGGCCCCGGAAGATGGCCATGTCGCGGGCGTGATAGCGAAAACCCTCCCCCTGTTTCAGCGACGGGTCGTGTTCCTCGTCGACGATGATCTGGCCCAGCCTGGGCAGCGGCACAAAGATGGCCGAGCGGGTGCCGAGCAGGATGCCGATGCGCCCCGCACTGGCGCGGTGCCAGACGCCGAGCCGTTCGCCGTCGCCGAGCCCCGAGTGGTAGCTGGCGACCCGCCCCGGAAATCGTGCCGAGAAACGGGCCAGCAGCTGCGGGGTGAGGCTGATTTCCGGCACCAGCACCAGCACTTGGCCGCCCGCTTCGATGATCGGCTCGATCAGCTGGAGATAGACCTCGGTCTTGCCGCTTCCGGTGATGCCGTCGAGCAGGCTGACATGAAAGCCCGTGGGTCGTGAGCGTAGCGTGGCGAGTGCGGCCGTCTGCTCCCTGGTCAGTCGTGGTGGCTGGTCGGGTGCCGAAGGTGCATCGGCGGTCGGCCGTGCTCGCTTGCGCACCAGCCCCTTGTCGCGCAGCGCCCGCAGCGCATCACCCGGAGAGGGAATGTGCTGGCGGATCTCGACCGTCGTCAGCCCGTCCGGAGCCGAGCATAGTAGCTGCAGCAGTGCCCGCTGCTTCGGTGCGCGCCGCAGCCTGTCGTCGTCTGCAGCGGTCGCTTCGGCCGTCCAGACCGTCTCGCCGGCAACGCCGGGCGGTTTACCCTCGCGCAGACGCTTTGGCAGTGCGGTGAAGATCGCGTCGCCGAGCGGGTGGTGATAGTAGGCGGCGCTCCGCTCGAGCAGTTGCAGCAGTGGGGTCGGCAGCACCGGCTCGTCGTCGATGACGCGGCGAATGGGTTTGAGCTTGTTGGCGGGGTGGTCGGAGGCCGATTTGAGCGTCACGACGACGCCGATCAGCCGTCGCTGGCCGAACGTCACCTCGACCCGGCAACCAGGCCTCAGCCGCCCCGCCTGCGCGGTGTCGATCCGGTAGTCGAAGAGGTTGGCGACCCGGGTGGGTAGTGCGACGGCGGCGATGGTGGCGGGGTTGCTCATAGGGGAATCCCGGATGACAAGCGGGTGAGACTTAGCTCACGTTATTGAGGCGGAATCCACGAAGAATATCTAAGTCATTCTTGTGACAGGGAGAACGCCGGTTTATCCACAAAACCTGTGGATTACTCTGTGGATAAATCGACCGCAACGCGCTGTAGCCAGCGTGGCGCAAGCCTTTGCGGGAATTGATCATTTTTTGATCGAAATACAGAAAAATCTTGTAAATCAATCGATTATAGGTTCTTTGTGATGTTGTCCGGCAGGAGGGTCTGCTATCTGGAAGGCAACCGGCCGCCGGGCGGTGGTGCTGTGAATAACTTTTACGCCAATTTTGCATTGTCAAGTGGAAAAAGGGGGTTCTGGCCATCGAATCCGGCTGTCACGGGCAACCGATGTCGAGGCCGGCGATGGTGCCCGCGTCGGCCGGGCGTCCGCCAATCTTTCCACGGGTGGGGCGGTCGGTTCGGACACGGAAAACCGGATCGGATGCTCATCCCGGCTGAAACCTTCCGTCCGTTGAGGGAAAAAGTAGATCCGGTTCCGCCGGTGGCATCGGCTGGCTAGGATAACGTATCGGTGCTTGGCGGTCAGGACGACCGCTGTCAAAGGACAAGATTTAGGAGAAATCGGATGCGCATTGGAACAGCGATCGCCCTGTCGTTTCTGCTGCTGGCGGGCTCGGCCTGGGGAGGTGAGGCATCACGCCAGTATTTCGGCTTTTCGGGCGGCGATGCCCGGTTCGTGCCGCAGGCCGGGGCCACGGAGGACGCCGGCAATGTCAATGCCAAGCTGGGCTATCTCATCAACCAGTACATCGCGGTCGAGCTGCACATGGGCCGGACCGTGACCGTCGACAACAGCTCGGTTGATGATCCGGGGTTGGGTTACGTCTCACCACTGCTGCGCTTCAACCTGCCGTTCGAGCGGGCCAACCTCTATTCGCTGTTCGGGCTCGCCAGCGTTCGCGGCGACTTCCCCGGCAATTTCGACGACAGCTATTCCGATGTCGCCTTCGGCTTCGGCATGGAACTCTACGGCTCGAGAACGACGGCGCTGATGCTCGAATACATGCGCTATGGCGTCGATGACAGCTACAAGACGTTTGGTCTGGGGATCGTGCACTACTTCGACTGGCCCAGGGTCTACAACCCGCGCCTGAACCACGATTGAGCCCGTTGCAGGAATTTCAGGGAATGAACATGAACAGAGTCTTTCAGGAAGAGCGTCTCGGGCGCTGGTTGATGCAGTCGGTCGCGATGTTGCTGTTGGCGGTGCTGCTGCAGGGATGTTTGGGCGGCGGGTCGGAGCAGTCCACGACCACGGCCTCCGGTGACGGTGATGCCGGTGGTGGCGCAACCATCGATGCCAATGTCGGCGCGATCGATTCCTCCAACGAGACCTACCAGTTCGGCATGATCCGCAATGGCAGCTTCACCCAGGGTGCCATCGACGTGGGGCTGGACGAGTTGGCTGCCGGTGGCAGCGTCAGTCTCTCCGTCGCCGTGGTCGATGCCACCGGCACCCCGGTCTCGAAGCGCTTCGATGTGAGCTTCAATTCGGTGTGCAACAGCAATGGCCTGGCGGCCATCGAATCGCCGGTCGCCACGGTCAACGGCGTCGCGACGACCACCTACCAGGCCAAGGGCTGCAGTGGCGAGGACGTGATCACCGCGCGGTTGACGATCGACCAGGCCAGCGGGGAGTCCACCGAACTGCAGGCCATCGGCAAGATCCGGGTGAAGTCGGCCGATCTGGGATCGATCGAATTCGTCTCCGCCGAACCTTCCACGATTGCCCTCAAGGGCATGGGGGGCGCCGGATTGTCCCATACCGCGACGGTGCGTTTCCGCGTGCTCAACGTGGTGGGAGGGCCGGCGGCCAACCAACGGGTGAAGTTTGCCCTCAATACCTCGGTCGGTGGTATCGCGCTGCAACCGTCGGAAGGTCGTACCGACAACGAAGGGTATGTGCAGACGGTTGTCGAGGCCGGCAATGTCCACACCTCGGTCCGGGTGACGGCGGAGACGCAATCCGCCACCGGTGAGGTCATCAAGAGTCAGTCGTCGAAATTGGTGATCTCCACCGGCATTCCCGATCAGAACAGTGTTTCGCTGTCGCTGAGCGTGCACAACCCGGAAGCGTGGTCGTACGATGGTGTCGATGTGGATGTCAATGTCTATGCTTCCGACCGCTACAACAACCCGGTGCCCGATGGCACGACCGTCAGCTTCTATACCGAGCTCGGTCAGGTCCAGCCATCCTGTCAGACCGAGGATGGTTTCTGTACCGTCAAGTGGCGCAGCAGCAACCCCCGGGTCCGCGGCATCGAGGCCGCCGGTGAAACGGGACGTGCCGCCATCACCGCGGTGATGATCGGCGAGGACAGTTTCGTCGATCTCGACGGCGATGGCCTCTATGGCGTGGGCGACCGTCTCGAAACCGACGAGGGGGAGGTCTTCGAGGATTGGGTCGAAGGCGCGGTGGCCTCGTTCGATGCGGTGGAGCCGTTCCTCGACTTCAATGGCAATGGCCAGCGCGATGCCGATGGCGACGGCCTGTTCACCGGGCTGGGTTGTCGGTCGGGTTGTGCCAAGGATGGGGCCGGCAACAACGTCGAACTCAAACACGTGTTCGACCGTACCGTGCTGGTGTTGGCCGAGTCGGCATTGAGCGTCACTCATGATGTCGTCGGCAATCAGATCAACCTCGACAAGGGCGCGGGGCCGACCTCGGCATCGTTCACCGTCACCGTCAGGGGGCTGCAACATGGTCAGGTGCCGCCGGCGGGCACCCAGATCTCGGTGGAGACCGATATCGGCAAGCTCTACGGGCCGACCTCGTTCGAGATGCCGAGCAGCAACAGCAAGGTGCCGGTGACGCTCGGTTTCACGCTCAGTGCCGAGGGTGTGACCGAATCGAAGGCGGGGCGCATCGAGCTGAAGGCGACGACACCAAAGGGGGTCGTCAGCTACGGGCCATCGATCGGTGTCTCGGTGACGGTGCCATGACGATGGCCCGACAGGGGGTCGGGAAGGCCGTGGATGGCCTTTTCGGCCTCCGGCCGGATCCGGCTACTGCGATGCGCGTCGCAGTGTCTTGGGCAGCGGGAAGACGACCGACTCCTCGACGGTCGTCTTTTCGTTGATGGTGTGGGCGCCCATCTCCCGCAGGCGCTGCAGCACCTCCTGCACCAGCACTTCGGGGGCCGAGGCGCCAGCGGTGACGCCGATGGCGGTGGCACCGTCGATCCACTGCTGGCGCAGGTCGTCGGCCGAATCGATCAGATAGGCTGTCACCCCCTGTTTCTCCGCCAATTCGCGCAGCCGGTTGGAGTTGGAGCTGTTGGGCGAGCCGACCACCAGTACCAGATCACATTCCGCGGCCAGTTGCTTGACCGCGTCCTGGCGGTTCTGCGTGGCGTAGCAGATGTCGTCCTTGCGCGGGCCGATGATCTTGGGAAACCGAGCGCGCAGTGCCTCGATGACCCGGCGGGTGTCGTCCACCGACAGCGTCGTCTGCGAGACGTAGGCGAGTCGGTCGGGGTTTTTCACGTCCAGTTTCGCGACGCAGCCGGGTGTCTCCACCAGATAGATGCCCCCCCCCTGGCTGGCGTCGTACTGCCCCATCGTTCCCTCCACCTCGGGATGGCCGGCATGGCCGATGAGGATCACCTCCCGCGCCTCCCTGGCATAGCGGGCCACCTCCAGATGTACCTTGGTCACCAGCGGACAGGTGGCGTCGAAGACCTTGAGCCGGCGCGCCGCCGCGGCCTCCTGCACGGCCCGGGAGACGCCGTGGGCGCTGAAGATGACGATGCTGTCGTCGGGCACTTCGTCCAGCTCCTCGACGAACACCGCGCCCTTGCGCCTGAGGTTCTCGACGACGAAGCGGTTGTGGACCACTTCGTGACGCACGTAGATCGGTGGCGAAAACAGCGCCAGCGCCCGCTCGACGATCTCGATGGCGCGATCGACGCCGGCGCAGAAGCCGCGGGGGTCGGCGAGCTGGACCTCCATCAGTTGACCTGGGTGGCCTGCCGAACGTCGACGATATCGACGGTGAACGTCACCTCGATGCCGGCCAGCGGATGGTTGAAGTCCACCACCACTTCGTCGTTGCCGACCTCGATGATGGCGCCCGGGATCTGCTCTCCGTCGGGCAGGTCGAAGGTCATGATGGTGCCGGGCTCCAGATAATCGGGAAAGCGGGAGCGGGGCATGGTCTGGCGCGCCTCGGGATCGGGGTAGCCGTAGCCGGCCTCGGGCGGGATCTTGATTTCCTGATGATCCCCGGGTTCGAGGCCGATGAGGGCGTGCTCCAGCCCCTCGATGATGGCGCCGGTGCCCATGGTGAAGGTGAAAGCCTCCTTGTCGCCCGTGGTGTCGGCCACGGTGCCGTCGGGCAGCGTCAGCGTGTAGTGCATGGTCACCGTGCTGCTGGGAAGAATCTGGTTGCTCATGGTTCGGGTTTCCGGTGGTCGAAGAAGATGGCGTGGACGATCAATAGTGTCGCGCCCAGTGTAATCGCCGAATCGGCGATATTGAAGGCGGGCCAGCGATAGTCGCCGTAATACCAGCTGATGAAGTCGATGACGTGGCCGTGGAGGAGACGGTCGATCAGATTGCCGATGGCGCCGCCGAGGATCAGCGCCAGCGCGATGGCGGTGAGCCTCTCTGTCGCTTGCAGCCGCTTCAGCCAGAGGATCAGAAAAACACTGACGCCGATGGCCAGCACGGTGAAGAACCAGCGTTGCCAGCCGCCGGCATCGGCCAGGAAGCTGAAGGCCGCGCCTTCGTTGTAGGCCAGTAGCAGATCGAAGAAACCGGGGATCACCGGCACCGGCTGGTGCATCGTCAGAAAACGCTCGGCCAGCAGCTTGGTGAACTGGTCGAGCAGAATCACCACGCCGGAGAGCCAGAGCCATCTAAGCATAGTGGCGAACCTCGCCGTTGCCGTCGATGTTGTCGATGCAGCGGCCACAGAGCGCCGGGTGCTGCGGGTGGCTGCCGACGTCTTCGCGGTGGTGCCAGCAACGCACGCACTTGGGATGTTCGCTGGCGGCAGCGGCGATGGCCAGTTCGTGGCCGCTCTCCAGTTTCACCGTCTCCACTGCGTCGGGCTTGTCGGTGAGGGGGTGGATGCGGGCGTAGGAGGTGATGAGCACGAAGCGCAGCTCGTCCTCCAGCCGTGCCAACAGCGCGTGGAGTGCGTCGTCGCAGTAGAGATCCACCTCGGCGTCGAGCGACGAGCCGATGGCCTTGGCGTTGCGCAGCCCTTCCAGTACCGGGCCGACCGCCTCGCGCACCTGCAACACGGTGTCCCAGAAGTCATGGTCCATCACCGCGTCCTCCGGCAGTGTCTCCAGCTCGTAGTGCCATTGGGTGAAGAAGATCGACTCGGCGCGGTTGCCCGGGGTGTGCTGGAGGATCTCCTCGGCGGTGAAACTCAGGATCGGCGCGATCCAGGCGGTCATCGCCTGCAGCGCGTGGAACATTGCCGTTTGGGTGGAGCGGCGTGCCAGGCTTTCGGTCTTGCAGGTGTACTGGCGGTCCTTGATGACGTCGAGGTAGAAGCTGCCCAGCTCCCGTGTGCAGAAATTGAGCACCTCCTGGTAGATGAGATGGAACTGGTAGGTCTCGTAGGCGCAGAGGATCTTGTCCTGCAGGTCGTCGGTGATGCTCACCAGCCAGCGGTCCAGCGGCAGCATCCGTTCCATCGGCACGCAGTGGGTGCCAGGGTCGAAGTCGTGCAGGTTGGCCAGCAGGAAGCGGGCGGTGTTGCGGATGCGGCGGTAGGCATCGGCCATCCGTTTGAGAATTTCGTCTGAGACCGCCATTTCGCGGCTGTAGTCGCACGAGGCGACCCAGAGGCGGATGATGTCGGCGCCGAGTTGCTGGATGACCTTTTGCGGCGCCACCACGTTGCCGCGTGACTTGGACATCTTCTCGCCCTTGGCATCGACGGTGAAGCCGTGGGTCAGTACCTGCTGGTAGGGCGCCACGCCGCGCATCGCCACCGACGACAACAACGACGACTGGAACCAGCCGCGATGCTGGTCCGAGCCTTCGAGATAGAGGGTGGCGGGAAAGCCCAGCTCGTCGCGCCGCTCCAGCACCGAGTAGTGGGTGGTACCGGAGTCGAACCAGACGTCCAGCGTGTCGGTGATCTTGAGATAGTCGTCGGCCTCGGCGCCCAGCAGTTCCGCCGGGTCGAGGTCGAACCAGGCGTCGATGCCATCGGCCTCGACGCGCCGGGCGACCGCCTCGATCAGTTCGGCGGTGCGTGGATGGAGTTCGCTGCTGTGCTTGTGGATGAACAGCGGAATCGGCACGCCCCAGTTGCGCTGCCGCGAGATGCACCAGTCGGGACGGTTCTCCACCATGCCGTGGATCCGCGCCTTGCCCCAGTCGGGCATCCAGCGGACATGCTCGATCTGTTCCAGCGCGGCCTGGCGCAGGCCTTTGGCATCCATGCTGATGAACCACTGTGGCGTGGCGCGAAAGATGATCGGTGTCTTGTGCCGCCAGCAGTGGGGGTAGCTGTGACGCAGCTTGTCCACGTGCAGCAGTGCATCGCGCTCCTTCAGCACCTCCAGCACGTGGCCGTTGGCCTCCAGTACCGGTTCACCGCCGAACAACGGGGTGTCGGGCAGGAAGCGGCCGTCGCCGCCGACCGGGTTGTCCACCGGAAGGTCGTAGTGGCGGCCGACCACATAGTCCTCCTGACCGTGGCCGGGGGCGGTGTGGACCGCGCCGGTGCCGGCCTCGGTGGTGACGTGGTCACCGAGGATGATCGGCACCTCACGATCGTAGAAGGGGTGGTGCAGCCGCAGAAGCTCCAGGTCGGCGCCCTTGCAGCGGCCGACGATGGTTGCGTCGTCGATGCCGTAGCGTGACAGGGCGTCCCGGTGCAGCGCCTCGGCCAGCAGCAGACGCTCGTCGCCCGCTTGCAGCAGCAGGTAGTCGAGTTCCGGGTGGAGTGCCACTGCCTGGTTGGCCGGCAGTGTCCATGGTGTCGTCGTCCAGATGACGACCGAGATCGGGCCGTGGCCGCCGTCGCCGGCCTTTTCGCAGTGCGCCAGCAGCGCATCGTCGTCTACGGCGCGAAAGCGCACGTCGATGGCGAAGGAGGTCTTGTCCTCGTACTCCACCTCCGCCTCGGCCAGCGCCGAGCCGCAATCGACGCACCAGTGCACCGGTTTGTCTCCTTTGGTCAGATGACCGTTGGCGATGATCTGGCCCAGGGCGCGGATGATGTCGGCCTCGGTCTGGTGGTTCATCGTCAGATAGGGGTTGTCCCAGTCGCCGAGCACGCCGAGACGGCGAAAGTCGGCCTTCTGCCGCTCCACCTGACTGAGCGCGTATTCGCGGCAGTGCTTGCGGAAGGTGGCGGGGTCGATGTCGATGCCAGCCTTGCCGAGCTGCTTTTCCACCTGGAGCTCGATCGGCAGCCCGTGGCAGTCCCAACCGGGGACGTAGGGGGCGTCGAGGCCGCTCAGCGTTTTCGACTTGACGATGATGTCCTTGAGGATTTTGTTGACGGCGTGACCGATGTGGATGTCGCCGTTGGCATAGGGTGGGCCGTCGTGGAGGATGAACTTGGGGCGGCCGGCACAGTGCTGGCGCAGCTTTTCGTAGCGTTTGGCCGCCTCCCACTGCTTCAGCATCTCCGGCTCGCGCTTGGCCAGGTTGCCGCGCATGGGAAAGTCGGTATGGGGGAGGTTGAGCGTGTGCTTGTAGTCGGTCACGGTCGTGGTTCCGTCAGTGGGTTTGGGATTCGAGTCGCCGGAAGTAGGCGCGGGCGGCATCGATGTCGCGGCCGATCTGCGCCTTGAGCGCATCGAGCGAATCGAACTTCTGCTCGCTGCGCAACTTCTTCAGCCAGCGGATATTGATGTGGCGGCCGTAGAGGTCGCCGTCGAAGTCCAGCAGGTGGGTTTCGACGAGAAAGCCTTTGCCGTCCACGGTGGGGCGGGTGCCGACATTGGTGACGCCGTAGCCGATGCACTCCACCTCGACGGCGAACACCCCCTTGAGCGGCGATACCGAGCGGTGGATGCGGATATTGGCCGTCGGAAAGCCGATGGTGCGGCCCAGCTTTTCGCCGTGGACGACGCGCCCGCTCATGCTGTAGGGGCGGCCCAGCAGAGCCGCCGCCAGCGCCAGATCGCCGGCGGCCAGCGCCTGGCGGATCCGTGTGCTGCTGATCCGCTCGCCGTCCTCGGTCACCGTGGCGGTGTCGAGCACCTCGAAGCCGTGGCGCGCACCGGCGCGGCGCAGCATCTCGAAGTCGCCTTCACGGCCTTTGCCGAAACGGAAGTCATCGCCCACCACCACGGCCTGGGCCTCCAGCCCGTTGACCAGAATCTCGTCGATGAATTGCTGTGCCGTGATGGCGGCGAAGCGGGCGTCGAAAGCCACCGAGAGCATCTGATCGACCCCGAGGCGGTCGAATTGAATGAACTTCTCCCGCAGCGTCGTCAGCCGGGCAGGCGCCTTGTCGCCCTGGAAGTACTCGCCCGGCAATGGATCGAAGGTGAATACCGTCGTCGGAGCGTCATGCCGTCTTGCCAGGGCGTGGAGCTGGCGGATCACCGCCTGATGGCCGCGGTGGATGCCATCGAAGTTGCCAATGGTGACCACGCTGCCCCGGTGTTCGGGACGAATGTTGTGCAGACCTCGGATCAGCTTCATCGTGGAACGGGCGACGTGGTTGGCAAAGACGCGGAATTATACAGCAAGCACCCGCCGGTTCGCCCCTGCCATCGAGTGCGTCCGGTTCGTTCGGCGTCCCGCTCGGGATGTTGTGGCTTTATGTGGAATGAGCGGCTGGTTCACGGATTGGCGTCATTCCGGCGCGATAGAATCGGCAAACCCGTGCCCGAGTAAGCGGTCGGGGATCGCTGCGACTAAGGAGAACAGTAAGATGACGACAGGGAAAAGGACTTTCCGGCGCACGTCGCTGGTGGTGGGGATATCGGCCGTATTGCTGTCGGGCCGGCTGTTTGCCGAGGCGGGTTGCCCGACCGGCTTCGTGCCCGATGGCAACGAGCACCTGGCCAATGGTGACTTCAGCCAGGGCTTTACCGGTTTTACGACGGGAATACCGTTCAAGTTCCCGCTGGACCAGTATCCTCAGGATGGCAATCCGCCCAATACCTCGGGCTTTCCCAATACCGCCATCTCCATCATGGAAGGCGACGAGATTCAGGGGGAGTGGGTGCAGCAGATTGCCTTTCCCGGTGATCCGGCCCCGGGTGGTGGCCTGCCCCCGGTACCGGCCGTCAGCAGTTGGTTGGCCTACAACGGCCTCGACAGCGCGGCGCCAGACCGAATCTGGGAGCAACAGATCACCGGGCTCCTGCCGAACAAGGACTACGCCTTCACCGCCTACTTCTCCAATGCGCTGGCACCGGGCAAGCAGGCGCAGGGCGCCGCGGCGCCCCAGGTGCTGTTCAAGGTCGATGGCACCCAACAGGGTGGGCCGATCGTCGTCTGTGATGCGGGCGGTGACGCCAATGTCGTGGCGGGAGACTGTCAGAACGAGGCATCGACCGACCAGTGGCGGCGGCTGGGTGTGACGGTCAATACCGGCAACAAGACGACGCTGGTGCTGTCCATCCATGATGCCCACCTCTTCGACACCTCGTTCGGCAACGATTTTGCGATGACGCTGGTGAGTTTCCAGCAGTGCGTGCCGGTGGGGCAGGGGGAAATCGATGTCGATCGGCAGAGCCTGCAATTCTCCGGCTATCTCGTTGGTGGAACGCCGGTGAGCCGGACCCTGACCGTCACCAACAACGGCACCGGCCCTCTGATCATCGGCACCATTGCCGCACCGGCCAATGGCGATTTCACAATCGTCAACGACGGTTGCAGCGGACGCTCGCTGGCGCCGGCGGCCAGTTGCGGTATCGAGCTGGCTTTCAGTCGCGCCAGCGAGGGCAACAGCAGCGGCACGCTGTCGATTCCGTCCAACGATGGCGACGAGAACCCGCTGCTGATTGCCCTCGAGGGCAGCACCGGAATCGACAGCGACGGGGATGGCGTCCCCGACAGCGACGACATCGACGACGACAACGATGGCATCCTCGATACCGAGGAAGGAGATGCCGACTTCGATGGCGATGGCATTCCCAACCGGCTCGATCTCGACAGCGACAACGACAGTCTGCCGGACATCGTCGAAGCGCTCGGTCGCGACAGTGACCACGATGGGCGGGTCGATGGTTTCACCGATGCCAATGGCGATGGCTTCCACGATGCGCTGGTGGCTTCGCCGTGGGCACGGCCCGATACCGATGGCGATGGCAATCGCGACCATTTGGACCTCGACAGTGACAACGACGGCAAATCCGATCTGATCGAGATCGGCGGTATCGATGCCGACAGCAATGGCATGGTCGATGATTTCTCCGATGCCGACGGCGATGGCTGGGATCGTGCCCGTTTCACCGCGGTACTCGGTGATGACGGGACGGTTCAGGATCTCGACGGCGACGGCCTCCCGGACTACCGCCAGACCGAGGGCAAGGTGTTGACCGATCTGGAAGGTGGACTGGGCGGGGTGGGTCCCCTGCTTGCGCTTTGGCCGCTGCTCCGCCAGCGACGCCGGGCGTCGCGCTGACACGGGAGGTCATGCCAGTGGTGTCCGGCGACTGCGGGCCGCGGTCGCCGGAGCCGTGTCAGTATGCGGCGGGTACTACGCATGCCGACTCCATAACGAATATCCGTTGATTTGGGTGGTCATCCCCATCGGGATGTACAGCGTCATCCAGTGATCAAGCCAGTTGCAAACAAGGGGCGACGCCTTCACTCCGCCCCATTGTGTGCCCCGATTCTTCCCTGGATTCCAATTGTTCGGCTTCTTCATGCCATCGGCCGTAGTACATTGGTGTGCCGGTTGGCATCACGCTGGCCTGGATGGCTTATGCGTGGTTCGACAATGCTATCCGGCGGCGACGGCGGCGTTTGTGCATTGGCGAAGGTGTGTTGGCGCGGGGGGTGGATCGTCTGCGTTGTCGCTTGTTTCGTTGCGGCCAGAGCCGGTTTTCGGTGGCGAGCAGCAGCCCCCGAAGTGGTGCCATGGTGATGGCGCTGGCCAGCAGGATTCCGGCGGTATCGGCCAATGCATCCAACAGGCTGGGGTCGCCACCATACGGTGTAAAGCCCTGCATCAGCTCCACGGTGATGCTGAGCGATAGCATCAGCAGCGGGATCAGGAGGCGCGGCAACCGGCCGGGAAAGACGACCAGCAGCCAAGCCGTCAGCAGGCCATAGACGACGAAGTGCAGCACCTTGTCCAGATGGGGGATCGGTATCGATGCCAGCTCGATCGGCAGAAAGGCGGCCGGGAGCAGGGTGACCGTCAGGTGCAGGCCGATCACCTGCCATAGCCCTTGCCGGCGCAGCCGGCGGGGTGGGGGCGTGTTGCCGCCGAGGCGGGATTCGATGCGGCCGAGGAGTCGTCGCAACGGTGTGACCAGCAGCGGCGCGACGAGAATGCCGGAGAGGTTGGCCGCGGCATCGATGAGATCGGCCTCGCGGTAGCCGGTCATGCCCTGCAACCATTCGATGCCCAGACCGACGGTCAGCAGCGCGGCGGGCACCAGCAGCCGGGCTTTCGGCATCGGGAACACCGCCAGATACCAGGCGGCCAGCAGCGCGTAGGCGCTGAAGTGGATCAACTTGTCGAGGTGGGGGATGGCCGGGGTGCCGAGTGATGGTATCGACACGGGCGTCAGCGAGCCGATCGTCACCAGTGCGAGTAGGGCGGCGCCGGTGCCGCGCCAGAAGGGCTGTTGCTGCAATGTGGTCGAGTGTCGTGGCATGGCGAGTTCCGATCTGCGCATGTCGGGGGGAAACGACAGGGTCTGTCGACGACCTCTCCGGGAGGTGGGCGCGTGTCGGTCGTGTGCAATGGTTTGATACGGGTTTATCGGTCGCCGCGGGCAGGGCTTTAGCCCGATCCGGCAAATGGTCGCCTGGCGCCTGTTGGGATCGTGAACGGGTCAGCCTTGCGCCAGCTCCAGCAGGCCGATGAGCGCGGTGGTGACCGCCTGATGGCGGACGAGGTCGCGGTTGCCGTGAAAGTGGTGGCAGTGGGCCGTGGCGGTGTGACCCCGTTGTTGCCAGGCGAACCAGACGGTGCCCACCGGTTTGTCGGGCGTGCCGCCGCCCGGTCCGGCGATGCCGGAGATGGCGACGGCCAGATCGGCGCGACTGTGGACCAGCACCCCCGCGGTCATGGCCACGACGGTCTGCTCGCTGACGGCGCCCCAGCGTGAGAGCGTTGCTTGCGGCACGTCCAGCAGTGTCATCTTGGCTTCGTTGCTGTAGGTGACGAAGCCGCACTCGAATACCGCCGAGCTGCCGGGGAGGTCGGTCATCACCTTGGCCACCCAGCCGCCGGTACAGGATTCGGCGGTGGCGATCTTCAATCCTCGTCGCTGACAGCAGCGCAGCAGATCGTGGGCGAGCCGCCGGTGGTCGCTCGTCATGAGTCGTCGTCCGCCGTCAGTACCAGCCGTTCGGGATCGACACCGGTGGCGGTGACGTCTCGGACGGCGTATTCCAGATCCCTGGCGCTGACGATCTCGATGCGGTGGTAGTTGGGGGTGTAGCCGGCGAAGCGCCGTAGCCCGTTGTTCATGGTTTCCGGCTTTTCCCACAGTACCTGTGCCCGTTGGCCCACCATCCGTTGGAGCGCCGCCTGCTTCATCCGCGCGGCCAGGTCGGCCAGTGCCCGGCACCGTCGTCGCTTGGTCTTGTCGTCCACCTGGTCGGGCAGTGTCGCTGCCTTGGTGCCGGCACGGGGCGAGTAGGGGAAGATGTGAACGTGGCCAAAGCCGATCGATTCGATGAAGGCCAGTGATTCGGCCCAAAGCGCATCGGTTTCGCCGGGAAAGCCGACGATGATGTCGGTGGTGACGTTGAACCCCGCCACCCGGTCGCGAGCCCGCTCGACCAGTCGCCGGAACTCGTCTGTCTTGCAGCGACGTGCCATGCGCCGCAGTATGACGTCGGCGCCACTCTGCAGCGGCAGGTGCATGTGTGGCATGACCCGGGGGTCGTCGAACAGTGTGAAGAAGTCGTTCGGTAGATCCCAGGGCTCGACCGAGGCGAAGCGGATGCGGGGTATGTCGGTGTCGGCCAGAATCGCTTCGACCAGCTGTTTCAGGTTGCTGCCGGTGTCGCTGCCGTAGCCGCCGACATGGACGCCGGCGAGGACGATTTCGGCGATGCCGCTGGCGTGGAAGCGGCGCACCTCGGCGACGATCTCCTCGATGTCGCGGCTACGTTCCTCGCCGCGGGCGATGGTGACGATGCAGAAGGTGCAGCGGTAGCGGCAGCCATCCTGTACCTTGATGAAGGCGCGATGGCGCCCGCGGCTGTAGAGGGCGATGTCGTCGGGTTCGGTGGCCGACAGTGGCATCGTCGGCAGTGCGAGCCGTTCCCGGGCAATGGCTGGCAGCGCCGCCTTCTGGTCGTTGCCAATCACCAGATCGACGCCGAGGGTGTCGGCCACCTGCTCTGGTGCCAGCGAGGCGTGGCAGCCGGTGACGACCAGTTTGGCCGTCGGATTGTCGCGATGCAGCCGGTTGATGAGGTATCGGGATTTGCGGCTGGCTTCGTGGGTGACGGCGCAGGTGTTGAGTACGACCAGATCGGCGCCGTCGGCATCGCGGCTGATGGTGTAGCCGGCGGCCTGGAACTGTTGTGACCACTGCTCCAGCTCCGCCTCGTTGAGACGGCAGCCGAGTGCCTTGAGATGTACCTTCATCGGGAAACCAGCCGGAGGAACGGTCGCCGATTATAGCATTCGGCCCGCGCGATGGCGGGCCGAACGGGGTGGGTGCCTTGCGGCCGCTCAGATCAACTTTCCGGCATAGTCGGCGATACCGGGATTGTCCTTGACGCCCTTGATGGAAGGGTGATTGACCTTGTCGAGCTTGAGAGTCTTGTTGGCGCGCAGATAGTCGGCGGCCACGTCCCACATCAATCGACCGGGGCCGACGGTATCGACCTGGGCCCAGCCGGCGACCTTGTACTTCTTCTTCAAGTCGAGCGGCGTACCCTCATCGTCGCGGATATCCGAGATACGATTGCCGAACTCGGCATTGGGATCGATCGTATAGTCCATCCCGCCCATTCGCACCATATCCCCGCCGGACTGCAGATAAGGGTCCTTCTGGAACAGATTCTCGGCGATGCCCTCCATGATGTCCTTGATCTGCTTGCCGGTCATCTCGGTGGCATAAGTCTCCCCATAAGTCATCGACGTCTGCGTCATCAGATCCTCCATCGTCACCGTATCACCGGCCAGCACCGACGTGCCCCAACGCACCCCGGCCGACATCGCAAAATCGGCGTCGTACTCCTTGCGCAGCGCATCGACCAGCACCTGATCCCAAGTGCCCATGAAATTGCCGCGCCGGTAGAGCGTCTGCTCCGTGGTACAGAGCTTCTCGGAAAGAATCTCCTCGAACGTCTTGCCCAGCCGCGCCTTGTTGAAATAGCGATCCTTGGCCCGGCTCTCGACGATCTTGTCGGTGTATTTCGTCTGACGCATCTTGTCGATATACGACTGCATCTCCTTGTCGGGCTCGATCAGATTGGAAATGATCGGCAACATCTTGTACCGGTAATCGACGATCTTGCCGCCCTTGATCTCGAAATCCATCACCCCGACATACTTGCCCGAACAACCGGCATTGGTCACGATCGTCTTGCCGCCCTTGTTCTTGACGATCACCGGCTTGGGCATGCCATCGTGAGTATGGCCGCCGAAGAAAGCATCGATCCCGACCACCCGCGAAGCCATCTTGATATCCACGTCCATACCATTGTGAGAGACCACGATCACCGCATCGGGCTTCTCGTTCTCGCGGATCTCCTCCACCAGCGCCTGCATATCGTCCTCACGCAGATTGAACGACCAGTCGGGGAAGAAGAACTTCTGGGGATTGGCATTGGAAGTGCGCGGAAAGGCCTGACCGATGACCGCGATGCGGGCATCGCCCACCTTGCGAATCACATAAGGCTTGAAAGGATGACCCGAATCCTCGTCATAGAGGCCGCGGCCATCGAACCTCTCGGTCATCTTGCGATACTCGTCGCCGAACAGAGCATCCTCGACGATACGGACGTTCTGGCCGAGGAAGTCCCCCTTGAAGAAACTGACATTGGAGAGCACCTCGGCCTCCTTGTAGGTGAACTCCCAGTGGCCGACCATCACATCGACGCCGAGGATATTGGAAGCCTCGACCATATCGTGGCCGCGGGTCCACAGAGAAGTGCCCGAGCCCTGCCACAGATCGCCGCCATCGACGGTGAGCGTGTTCTGGCGGCCGCCGGCGCCCTCGCGCAGAGCATCGAGCACCGACTTGATATGGGCGTATCCGCCCATGCGGCCGAACTTGTGAGCCATCTCCTCGAAATCGAGATAGGTATAGGCATAGGCCTCGATGGAGCCGGGCTGGTAGCCGAGTTCCTTGAGCAGATGCCTGCCGACCAGATGTGGCATTCGGCCGAAGGCGTCGCCGACGCCGAGATTGACATTGGGCTCGCGGAAATAGACGGGGTTGAGCTGTCCGTGGACGTCGGTGAGGTGGAGTATCCGGGCGTTGCCGAACTTGGGCACCTCGTAGAGGTTCTGCTGGGCGGCCAGCGCGGACGAGACTGGCGCCTGGTCGCAGGCGGTGATGAGGCCGGCGAAGTTGGCGGCGCCGAGGATCTTGATGAAATCTCTTCTGGTCAGGCTCATGGAT
>CAZTOZ010000035.1:0-4528 GCA_964614535.1 uncultured Thiotrichales bacterium
CCCTTTATTTCGGGTCTCTGATTTCAACCGTCGGCTGGTCACAATGTCCAGCCATTTGGGGGTCTTAATCCCCTTTATTTCGGGTCTCTGATTTCAACACATTGACTACACGACGGGCATCGCCTTCGCTGCGTCTTAATCCCCTTTATTTCGGGTCTCTGATTTCAACTGCCCCCCATGATTTTTCCCTGCCATCTCAAGGGGTTGCAAGGCCCCTTGCAGAAGTTTCGGCGGTGTCGGAAAGTTGGGTTGCATCTTGTTACGGTTTCCCTGTCGTCGGGCAGTATCAGGTCGGGTGCAGGCCCCGAGCCAGCGGGAGAATGTCGGCTCCGATGAGGAGGTTGCCTTCGCCCAAGCCGGACCGTCCTATGGTGACGATTTCCGTTGTTTTTGGCAAGGGATAGACGCGGATGTCATCTTCCTTCGGGGCGATGATGTCGCGCAGATCGTCGAGCAGGGCTTCCACCTCGTCGGCTGAGGCTTCCAGGTAATACACGGAGTATTGGATCGAGATGGCCTGGTCACTGACTCGGCGATGTACGCGGGCGAGCCTTTTCGGGTCGGCAATGTCGTAACAGATGAGGTGGGGTTGTGGGGTTTGCTTGTTCATGGTTGCTCAAGCGAGGTCGACGAGCCAGCGGTGCAGGCGGTTGGTGAGGTCGCTGCCGAGGCGCTCCACGCGGCGGCTCTGTTTTTCGAAGAGGCGGATGAGGTCTTTCCTCTCGGGTGGGCGGATGCGTTCGACGTGGCGCTTGCGCCATTGGTGGCGGCGTCTGAGCCAGCCTATGCGAATCGGCTCCAGGCGGAAGGCGAGCAGGCCGCCGAGTTCGACGGGGAGGTCGATCCGGTCATTGAGCCAGGCTTCGACTTCGCTGCCCAACCCCAGGGTGGCGAGGTGTTCGGTCATCCAGGCGAGGGTGAGTTCGCCAATGACACGGCGGCTATAGTCGCTGTAGATTTTTCCGTCGAGGTATTCTCCCAGCCGGTCGAGCTGGTGGCGGACCTTTTTGGGGTGGTGCTCGGAGATTCCAAGCTGGTGCGCAACGGTGCGGGCGATGCGCCGGTGCTGGGCGTCTCGCCAGTTGGTGTAGAGGTTGTACCAGTCGGGGCGGGCGACGAGGTCGACGAGGCGCTGGCGCAGGCGGGTGTTGCGGCCCGCCATGCCGATGATGCGGGCGGCGGCGATGTCGTTGTCGTCGTGCAGCAGCATGACGATGCCGTGGCGCGCGCAGGCGAGTATGACTTCGGTGTCGAGCTGGACTCGTGGGCCGCCAATGATGCGGGAGATGCGCCGCAGCGGGATGTGGGTTTCGGCCCGGCCCTTGCGCTGGATGCAGATGGCGGGGCCCTCCAGTGTGAGTAGGGTGGGGCCTTCCGGTTCGAGGTAGAGCGGTTGCCTTGGTGGTGTCCAGGCTTGCGTCATGGCTTGGCTCCGGTTGGCTGTTGCTGGGTTGGCCCTCGCTGGAGGAGGTGGTTGACCAGTTGATAGGTCTGGCGGCGCATCCAGCGATGTTGCCATCGGCCCAGGGTTTCGTATTCGGTGTAGAAGATGCCGCGCCCGGTCTTGCCGAGCAGGCAGGCACCGCCGTCGTCGCGGTGGAAGTGGTCTTCGCGCAGCAGGCGCTGGACAAAGAGCCGCCACACCCAGCGGTCGATGCGGGGGCGCAATGGCTCGATGAGGTCGGCCGCGAGGGATTCTCTGCCGAAATCGGGCTCGTGCAGGAAGCCGAGGTAGGGGTCGAGCCCGGCACTGAAGAGGACGCGGACGGCTTCGGCATGGGCCAGGGTGTAACCCAGGGAGAGGCAGGCGTTCACCGGGTCCGGCGGCGGGCGGCGCTTGCGTCCGTCGAAACCGAGGCTGGGCGCGAACAGCAGGCGGTAGGCGCCAAAGTAGGCACTGGCAGCAGCGCCTTCGACGCCACGCAATGCGCCGATGGTGAGGTCCGGGCGGTTGAGGCGGTGCCGAAGGCCCTGAACGACGTTGACGGCCTTCCCCAGTGGTGCACGGTGTTCGGGCCGCCGGATTCGTGCCCGTTGCAGCAGTCGTTGTTGGCCCAGCAGTTTACGGCGCAGCAGGTAGCGGGCGATGTCGAGCTGGGCTGCCGGGTCGGTGGTGGCGCGGTACTGTGCCTGGCGACGGCGGCCGTCGTTGTGGGGCGTGCCATAGACGGTGGCGAGCTGGTTGCCGAAACGCCCGGTGAGCATGGTGACGGCGATGCCGGCGGCGGTAAGGGCACCAAGCGTGGCGGTGCTGGTTTGTACCTGGCCACGCATGACCACCCGGTCGAGGAGGTTGAAGGGAATGGTCTGCTCGCGGCGGCCGTTGACGTAGAGCAGGAGCCGCTGGCCCTGGTGGCGCAGTTCACTGTTTTTTCTGTCGATGTAGAGTGTTCCCATTTTCTTTACCCCAAAAAGAAGAATCTGCCGTCTTTCGGCGGCTCACCGAGCCCAAGCGTCTTGACTTTGCTGCGCGGGTCGAGTCGTAGCAGAAAAAAGCGGTCCTCATTGGGTTCGATGATTTCCTCGACCCGCTCGAGCAGGCCTTCACGCTCGCTGCCGGTGAGATAGCACTCGAATACCGACTTCTGCCCGCCGGTGGCGTAGTCACGCAGTACGTGCAGGGCGCGGCGCAGCCGCTTGGGACTGGCGATGTCGTAGGCTGCAAGAAAGAGCTTGCGTTGTGTCATGACCATCGATCCGGGTGTTGACGTGCAGGACCAGTATGACGAAACGGGCGCCGCCCGCCACACTTCACAAGCTTGGGATGGCCGCTGGCGGCTCGCCGGTCAGGCAACGAAGCGGGCCAGGTGCTCATGCAGGTGGCGCAGTTCGGTACCAGCGCAGACGCCAACGCGCAGGTCCGCGGCACGGGTACGGTGATACGACGGCAGGTCGAGGTAGCTGACCAGCATGACGCGGGCCTGCAGCCCGCCCATCAGGTCGCCCAGCGCATCGAGTTTGTAGAGCGCCTCGGCACCGGGGGCATCCGCCCCGCGATGACGGAATTTCCTCGTCTTGCATTCGACGAGGTGGAGCCGGTTGTCGCGCAGGAATACAACGTCGAATTCGTTGGGAATTTTCCTGTCGCGCTGCTGCCGCTCCACCTCCATGCCGAAGGCGATGTCCTGAATTCTCGGATCGTTCTTGCGCAGCGTGCGCACGGCATCGAATACGTGATATTCCAGCCAGCCACCATTGACGAAGAACCGGGCCTCCTCATCGGGAAAGCACAGGTGCTGGCCTTCGCGCGACAACAGGCCGTGTTCGGAAAACAGCGAGATGAGATCGTCGAGGGTGGACCAGCGCTTGCGTATCGGCGGCGAGCGCAAGCCCGACGAAGCCCCCGCGGCCAGCGCGTTGAGCACGCCGATGGCCTTGCGGTAACGCTCGATCTCCTTTACCAGCTCGGCCGCCAGTTCGAGATAGTGGCGCTTTGGCACCGCGCGCGACGGCTCGCCCACCACGCTGGTGCCATGGGCCTGCAGAAAAGGCTCCAGCCGGATGCGGTCCTGCAACGGCTGCGGCGGCTGGGCAGCGGGACGCAGCCAGATCACCTCGTCTCGTTCCGGGTGGACGTAGAACACCGGCAGGTCGTAGGCGCGAAACACCTCATAGGCGGCTATCCCCATCAGCTTGGTGCCGCCAGTGACATTGAGCGCCACCCCTTGCACCGCCACCAAGGGCATCTCCCCCTCCAGCCATTCGAGCACGCGCTGTTCGATATGGGCGACATCCCAGGCGTTGTCGATGGCCCAACGCACCACTTGCTTGCCCCGGGCCCGCAGCACCTCTTCCAGCCACTGGGCCTTGCGCTCCATGCCGGCGCTGACCAACAACACCACACGCCGGGGCGCAAGACCCGGATCGAGCGCGGGAATGAGGTTGGGCACCGGCTGTGCTGAGACGAGGCAGAAATGGGTATCGACAGGATTCACAAAGCCTCCTGACAGGCGATACAGCAAATACGCGCCGAGCCAAGCGACGGCTTCTTGAGCTTGCGATCATATTCCGACGCCACGTAGATCGTATCGCAACCGGCCTCTTCGGCTGCCATGAAGGCACCCAGACTCATCGGCTTGCGCCCGCCCGTCAGATCGACCGCGATCCGCTCGAATCCCTTTTCCCGCAGCTTGGCAATCGCCACCGCCACCATCCGGCGGCTGTCGGCCGGATCATCCGGGTCGTCGATATGCTGCGGCCCGACGACCGCCATGCCATCCCGTTTGGCATCGGCTGCTATCTTCTCCGCGACCGCCCGGGACTGCACCGTGGCCAGCAACGCAATCGCCCCGGGCCCGAGCCGCGTATTCAACCAACACGGCACCTCGGCTTTGCTGACGAGATGGACCAGCGCATCCCAACGGCCGGTTTCGACCGCCGACCCGACACCCGAAAACCGGCGGGCGGAGAGCCAGGCACGAATACGCTCCCAACGAAGCCACGCCCAGACGGCGGTCACAATCGTCAACAACATCAGGATGTCACCAACGAGAATGCCAAACTGGTCCAGCCACAACCAGGTGGATTC
>CAZTOZ010000036.1:0-37734 GCA_964614535.1 uncultured Thiotrichales bacterium
CATGGAAGGGCGGTCCGGGCGGTGCCTCTTCTGCCGAGTACTCCAGTACCTTGAGGCCGCTGGTCTTGTAGTAGCCCGCGGTCTCCATATTGGGATCGGCCACCGGAACCGAGGCGCCGCTTACCACCATGCCGGCCTGGAACCGGTGCTTCTCTTGGGCCGCCTTGCCGATGGCGACCAGGAATTCACCGGTCTCGTCTCCAAGGGTTCCCTCGATGCGCAGGACATAGCCCAGGTAGTTATGCGTGCGCTCATCGAAGGAGCGCAGTAGGCGGATGCGGGGCTGCACGCCGAGGATGCGGCCTTGCCAGGCGATCTTGGAAGTCGGGGGGTTCGTCATGGTGCCTTCGTTGTTTATCAGTTCAGGGACAGTGTACCTCCTGGCTACCGATTATCGTTATCTAACGCGTCGTTCCGTCCGCTCCTAACGCGTTGTGTTTCAGGGATATTCTGTCGCGGACTTCCGGACTTCGCCCCATGCTCACCCTCTCGGAAACAGAGAGTAACGGCCAGATCAGAGAGAAATCCCGGGTTGGAGAGGGCGGAAGGGCGGCTCTCGGAGTCCACGGTTTTCTGCAGGAACCCCCGAGAATACAAAGGCTTCCGCAACGAAAAAGGCCAACCCTTCCGGGTTGGCCTTGTGGTATTGGTGGAGGCGGCGGGAATCGAACCCGCGTCCGCAGGTCCTCCGCTTGAGGGTCTACATGCTTAGTTTCGTCTTTTGGTTTCGCGTCCCGGACTCCGACGAGCAGGATTCCGGGTTGCTAGCCTGAGTAAGGTTTAGCGGTTTGGCCTAAGGCGTACCTACCCGCGAGCTTGTGTGGATGACGCCCGATCCACACGCACAAGCACGTTGCGGTCGGGCGCTGGCCGGTTTTTAGGCAGCCAGAGCGTAGTTATCGTCGTTTGCAACTATAACAATTACAGCAGTGGATTTACGAGGCTACGCTGTCGCCTCGGCATGCACCTCAAGTTTTGTAACCCACGTCGAAGCCATGTCGCCCCCGTGGTTGATGCCAGTATAGCCCAACTATGGGGTTGGGGGTGGGATTTTCAATGCGTGTCCACGTCAGATTGGGTAATATTCCCGCTCCCTTTTTCCCTCGACTGGAGTGGTCATGAAGGTTCTGTTCGGCAGTGCCGCCTATTCGGAGTTCCGTCTCTCCCGCCTGCTCAAGAAACTACATGAAGTTTCTGATGAAATCAAAAGTATATCAGCGGTTTATGTTTACTTTTTGAAGCTGAATGGCGACTTGTCCAGTGAGGAGGAGGCGCATCTTCTGGACCTGTTGAGTGAGGCGGGGCAGCAGCCGGAGGCCCTGGGGGAGGGGGCGTTGTTCGTGGTGGCGCCGCGTCCCGGCACGATCTCGCCGTGGTCGAGCAAGGCCACTGACATTCTGCACGTCTGCGGGCTCGATCATGTGGAGCGCATCGAAAGGGGCATCGCCATTGCCATTGGCAGTCTGCGGCCGATGTCGCGTTTCGAGCGGGAGGCGATTGCCGATGTGTTGCATGACCGGATGACCGAGACGGTCTTCGCCGAGATCGATGAGGCGGGGCGGTTGTTCGCCGAGCACGATCCCGAGCCGTTGCGGGAGATCGAGATCGGCGACGATGCCCGTGCCGCGCTGGCGGAGGCCAACCGGCGGCTGGGGCTGGCGCTTTCGGACGATGAGATCGACTATCTGGCCGACGCCTATACGTCGCTGGGGCGGAATCCCACGGACGTGGAGCTGATGATGTTCGCGCAGGCCAATTCGGAGCACTGTCGCCACAAGATCTTCAATGCCGACTGGATCATCGACGGCGAGCCCCGCGACACCTCACTGTTTGCGATGATTCGCCACACGCATGAGCAGCATCCCGATGGCGTGTTGTCGGCCTACAGCGACAATTCGGCGGTAATGCGAGGGTCACCGGGGCAGCGTTTCATGCCCGAACCGGGGTCCGGTGAGTACCGCCGCACGGCAGAGCGGATCGAGATTTTGATGAAGGTGGAGACCCACAATCATCCGACCGCCATCTCGCCGTTTCCCGGTGCGGCCACCGGCTCCGGTGGCGAGATCCGTGACGAGGGCGCCACCGGCACCGGCTCGCGGCCGAAGGCGGGGCTGACCGGCTTTTCCGTCTCCAATCTCCGGATTCCGTCGTTCCCGCAGCCGTGGGAGACAGATCACGGGCGGCCGTCGCGAATCGTCTCGGCGCTCGACATCATGCTCGAAGGGCCGATCGGCGCCGCCGCGTTCAACAACGAATTCGGCCGCCCCGGGCTGGGCGGCTACTTTCGCACGTTCGAAGAGTTGCTGCCGCTGCCCGATGGCGGGGCCGAGGTGCGCGGCTATCACAAGCCGATCATGCTGGCTGGCGGCATGGGCAACATCCGGCCCGTTCACGTAGAGAAGAAGAAGATCGCCGACGGCACGCCAATCGTCGTGCTCGGCGGCCCGGCGATGCAGATCGGCCTTGGCGGCGGCGCGGCCTCGTCGATGGCCAGCGGCAGCAGTTCCGAGGACCTCGACTTCGCCTCGGTGCAGCGCGGCAATCCCGAGATGGAGCGGCGCTGTCAGGAGGTCATCAACCACTGCATCAATCTGGGCGAGGAGAATCCGGTGCTGTCGATCCACGACGTCGGCGCTGGTGGGCTCTCCAACGCGGTGCCGGAGATCGTCCATGACTCCGACTGTGGCGGACGCTTCGAGCTGCGCGAGGTGCCCAATGCCGAGCCGGGGATGTCGCCGATGGCCATCTGGAGCAACGAGGCGCAGGAGCGCTACGTGGTGGCGATCCGCGCCGATCGGCTGGCGCAGTTCGAGGCCTTCTGCCGCCGGGAACGCTGTCCGTTTGCCGTCATCGGGCATGCCACGGCCGAGCCCAGGCTGGTGGTCACCGACGCCCGGTTCCATAACGCGCCGGTGGATCTGCCGATGGAGGTGATGTTCGGCAAACCGCCGAAGATGCTGCGCGATGTACGCCACCGCAGCGTGGCGCCCCCCGAATTCGATACCGCCGAAATCGCGTTGGACGAGGCTGCCGAGCGGGTGCTGCGAATGCCGGCGGTGGCGGCCAAGCACTTTCTCGTCACCATTGCCGATCGCAGCGTCACGGGGCTGGTGGCGCGCGATCAGATGGTCGGTCCCTGGCAGGTGCCGGTGGCCGATGTGGCGGTGACGCTGGCCGACTACGACGGCTACGCCGGCGAGGCGATGGCGATGGGCGAGCGGACGCCGCTGGCGCTGGTCAATGCGGTGGCCTCGGGGCGGATGGCGGTTGGCGAGGCGATCACCAATATCGCCGCGGCGCGGATCGGGCGGATCGGCGACATCAAGCTTTCGGCCAACTGGATGGCGGCTGCCGGTCACGATGGCGAGGATGCGGCGCTGTTCGACACCGTCGAGGCGGTGGGCAGAGCGCTCTGTCCCGAACTCGGCATCTGTATCCCGGTCGGCAAGGATTCGCTGTCGATGAAGACAGTCTGGGAGGAAGCGGGGCGGCAGAAGTCGGTGACGGCGCCGCTGTCGCTGATCGTCTCGGCGTTTGCGCCGGTGCTCGACGCCAGCCATACCCTGACGCCGCAGCTGCGCACCGACCGTGGCGACAGCGACCTGATCTTCATCGACCTGGCGCAGGGGCGGCAGCGGATGGGTGGCTCGTCGCTGGCCCAGGCATTCAAGCAGATCGGCCGGGAGACGCCGGATCTGGAGGCCCCCCGGCAGCTCGTCGCCTTTTTCGACGCGATCCAGCAGCTCAACCAGGATCGGCTGCTGGTGGCCTACCACGACCGCTCTGACGGGGGCCTCTTCGCGACCCTCTGCGAGATGGCATTTGCTGGTCATACCGGGCTGGAGATCAAGCTCGACGCCGTCGGCGATGACCCGGTCGCGTCGCTGTTCAACGAGGAGCTGGGCGTGGTGGTGCAGGTGTTGCATCAAGACGTGGACACGGTGATGTCGGTGCTGCGGCAGGCCGGGCTGGCCGAGCATGCCCACCTGATCGGCCACGTCACCGACGACGACCGCATCTCGATCCGCAAAGGGCGTCGGATTCTCTACTCCCGTGCCCGTGCCGACTTGCAGGCGCTATGGTCGGAGACCAGCCATCACATGCAGGCGTTGCGCGACAACCCCGACTGCGCCCGGCAGGAGTTCGAGCGCATCACCCAGATCGATCCCGGGATGCAGCCCCATATCGGTTTCGACATGGAAGAGGACGTGGCGGCTCCGTTCATCGCCAGTGGCCGGCGGCCGCGGGTGGCGATCCTGCGCGAGCAGGGGGTCAACGGCCATATCGAGATGGCGGCGGCTTTCGATCGTGCCGGTTTTGCCGCCATCGACGTCCACATGACCGACATTCTCGAAGGCAACGAGGATCTCTCCAGCTTCGCCGGGTTGGTGGCCTGTGGCGGTTTCTCCTACGGTGACGTGCTCGGCGCCGGTGGTGGCTGGGCCAAGTCCATCACCCACAACGAGCGCGCCAAGGAGATCTTCGAACGCTTTTTCCATCGGCAGGAGGTGTTCGGCCTCGGCGTCTGCAACGGCTGTCAGATGTTCTCGCAGTTGCGCGACCTGATCCCCGGCGCCGGTCACTGGCCCTATTTTCGCCGCAACCTGTCGGAGCAGTTCGAGGCGCGGCTCAGTCTGGTGGAGATTCTGCCGTCGCCGTCGATCTTCTTTCACGAGATGCAGGGTTCACGGATTCCGATCGCCGTGGCCCACGGCGAGGGGCGGGCGGTGTTCACCGACAACACCGCCGATGCCGTGCTCAACGCCGGGCTGGTGTCGCTGCGCTATGTGGACAATCACGGCCACGCCACCGAGCACTACCCGGAGAACCCCAACGGCTCGCCGCTGGGCATTACCGGGCTGACCACCGCCGACGGACGTTTCACCATCATGATGCCGCACCCGGAGCGGGTGTTCCGTACCGTCCAGTTCTCGACCCACCCCGACGACTGGGGCGAGGACGGCCCCTGGCTGCGGATGTTCCGTAACGCCCGCGTCTGGGTGGGGTAGGGTCGTAGTGGCCGGGCGACCACGCCCGGTGTCATTCGGTGTGGTAGTAGTCGTATTTCGACAACAGCTCGTTGGTGAAGGCATAGGCTTCCCGGTAGCTCAGCCCGTTGTCGTCGGGAAAGACGATCCGCACATAGAGCTTGTCGCCGTGGCGTGCCTTCAGCGCGGCGAGTCTTTCGTGCAGTGTGGCCTCGTCCACCGGCTCGAAGCGCTTCGCGTCCGGCAGGCGGATGGCGTAGTGGTTGATGCCATCGATCTTCTGCAACCGCGCCGAGACGATCACCTTGCCCTTGGTGGTGCGGGCGGGCCGCACCAGTTTGTTGTATTTCGACTCCAGCTCGGCGAAGGCCTTGCGCAAGCGGGCCAGGTTCTCCTCGGTCAGCGCCACGCTCTGGCGTGAGCTCTCCAGCTCGCTGCGCTGCTGCTCGTGTTTCAGCCGCAGCGAGGTGATGACCCGGTTGGCCTCCTCCAGTTCCTCGCGCTTTTCCGCCAGTCTCTCTTCCTTCGAGGCCAGTTGCGCGCGGGTGGTCTCCAGCGCTTGGGCCTGGCTGGCCACCTCGCCGCGGGCGGCCTGAAGCTCGGCGTCGAGCCGTTGCAACCTTTCCTGTTGTTCGGCCAGTTCCCGCCGTTTCTCCGCCAGCCCGGCCTCCAGCGTCGCGACCGCGCGGTTGGAGCGGGCGAGGTCGCTGACCAGTCCATCGACCCGCGCCTCCAGCGCCGTCTTCTCCTCCCGCGTCTTCATCTCCTTGAGCTGCAGTGACGACACCATTCCCTCGAGCGCGGCGACCCGCTCCTCCAGCGTCATGTTCTCCGCCGTGGTGAGCTGGATCTTCTGCCGCGCGGCACGTTCGGCCTCGATGGTGGCGGTGAGATCCTGTACCAGCGCCCAGTTCTTGATGATCAGCGTCGCGGTGGAGATCAGGAAGATCATCACCACCACCATCATGATGTCGGTCAGCGACGGCCAGAAATTCTCGCCGCCGCCGTCCTGGTCGATATCGAGCAGATCGGGAAAGTCACTCATCGTCGCCGAGGCGGAAGCCTTTGACCAGGGTGCGTTGCAGCGTGTCGAGGCGTTGCGCCAGCGTCTCCATCCGTCCGTCGTGGTCCTCGATGGCGCGGCGGATCGCTGCCTCGTTGTCTTTCTGTTCCGCCTGGGCGGTGACCATCTGCTGGGCGACGATGCGCAGCGATTCCACCAGCGAGGTCACTTCGGCGGTGAAGTTTTCGGTCTTCACCTTGAAGCGCGGCATCAGATATTCGGTGGTGAGCTGTTCGACGGCGCTGATGACCCGGGTGCGGGCGAGAATCATCCGCAGGTAGAAGTAGCCGAAAATGATGTAGCAGACGATGGCCGTGGTGGTGGTCGACAGCGCGGTGGACATGCCGTGGATGACGAGATTGATGCCCTCGGCATCCCCATTGGCAGCCTCCAGCAGCGACGAGGTGCCCATCAATGCAATGGACAGCGAGACGATCGTGCCGAAAACACCGGTGAGGATCAGAATGCTGTTGATATAGCGTGGCAGGCTGCCCTTGACGCTCTCGTTGGCGAGCAGAATCTGCGACAAGGCGGCGTGGTTGGGGGTGACGTGGCGGGCGTGGGAGTGGGCCATCGCCATGTAGCGTTGGGCGATGATGGAGTCGGGGTCGATGGCGACCTCCGACTTGCGATCCTTCTGCTCGTCGAGAATCGAGTCGAGAAAGGTGCGGATGGCGATCTCCTCGTGCCAGTAGTGCCACAGCAGCGTCGCGGTGCGGATCATCCCCAGCAGAAAGAGCAGCACGATGAAGCCGTTGAGAAAGAAACCGATCGGTGTGTCGTCCTGTTGCAGGTAGAGCACGATGAGTGGTTCGCGCAGCAGCCACAGCGCGGTCAGGAGCGTGACCGTGACGACGCCCATCATGATCAGGATGTTGCGGCTGACCGTGGCTTGGAAATTCTGGTTGCTGATCATGGTGATGTCGGTCCCTGTGCCCGCCGGTGATGGACCGCTCCATTCTAGCGCCGCCCCGGACGTGCTGCACAGCATGAATACACCAGGATGCCGAGCGGTGCACGGATTGCGGGCTGGCACGATAGGGTGTTGCGGGGCGTGTCGTGACGACTATGCCTCCGGCGCCGGGACCACCGGTTTTCGGTGTCGGATGCGCGATCGTCGGGTCGGTGGGCAAATGGATCACAAGCTCGGGTAGCGCCTTTTTCTCATTGCTTTTGCGTCGGCTAGACTGCAAGTGGTGTTCATGGGTCAGGCGCTTTCGGGGTCGAAATGCCGGGCGGACGCGGTTGCGCCGAGACTTCGAGCGCAACCCGGTCATCGTCAGCAGAAAAACCATAGTGGGAGGGGCCAGCCTCGGGGGCTGGCCGAGACAGGAAAATGGACAATCGACAGAAAAAGAGATTCCGTATCGACCTCTCGATCCGGCAGGCCATCGCCCTGGCCGTCGTCACCGGCCTGCTGATCGCCGCCTTTGCTATTGGCCTCGGCTTCGACACCAGTTCACGGGTCGATCATCTGGTCGAGCACATCGACGACTACACGCGCACCACCGCGAGCAAACGGGATCTGCTCAGCCGCATCGAGAGCGATCTTGGCTACGGTGGCGTGATCCATAACTTCAAGAATTACGTGCTGCGGGGCTCGGCCCGTTATATCGACCGGTTTCGGGACAAGGCGGGCAAGGTGCTCCAGGCCATCGCTGACTACCGGCGTCTCGGGGCCTCCGCCGAAGAGCTGGAGCCGCTCGCCAGCATCGAGACCGTGGTGCGCAAGTACATGGCGCAAGGGGAGGTGATCCAGCGGATGGTGGATCAGGGCGCCTCGATCGGTGACATCGACAAGGTGGTCAAGATCGACGACAAACCGGCGATCGACGGCATCGAGCGCCTACAGTCTCTGCTCAAGGCCGAGCGCGACGCCTATCAGCTGGATCAGGCCGCAGAGTTGCGGGCGCTGCAACGGGTGGCGGCGCTGGAGGCGATTGCGGCGCCGGCGGCGTTGCTGTCGTTGACGGCGCTGATGGTGATGGCGCTGCTGCGGATCCGCCGCGTCATCGGCGGGGAGCCCAAGACCGTCGAGCGGATCACTCGGCGGGTCGCCGAAGGGGATCTGTCGATTGGCGAAGAATTTCGTGACCGCCGGACCGAGGGGATCCTCGACTCGACGTTGCGGTCGGTGGCCTCCGTCTCCAATGTCGTCCACCGGACACGGGAGATCGCCGATACCGTGGATGGGTCGGTGGACAACATTCGGGAAAAGGTGGACGAGCTGCGGACCCGCTTTGGTCGGCAAAAGGACAATATCCAGAACACCGCCGAGACGATGGCGCAGATGACGGCGATCACCCGCAAGAATGCCGCCAGTGCCGATCTGGCCAACCGTCTCTCGACCGAGGCAACCCAGTCGTCGTTGCAAGGCAGTGAGGTCGTCAAACAGGCAATCGACGCAATGGGGGAAATCAACGCCGCCAGCGAGAAAATCGCCGATATCATCACCGTCATCGACGAAATTGCATTTCAGACCAACCTGCTGGCGTTGAATGCCGCGGTCGAGGCGGCACGGGCGGGCGAGCATGGCAAGGGTTTCGCCGTGGTCGCCGCCGAGGTGCGCCACCTGGCGCAGCGCAGCGCGACCGCCGCCAAGGAGATCGAAGGGCTGATCGAAGACAGTACCCGCAAGGTCGACGACGGTACCGTACTGGTCAATGCGGCCGGTGATGCACTCAAGGAGATTTTCGATTCGGTGGAGAAGGTCAGCGCGGTGGTGGCTGAGATGGCGTCGTCCAACAAGCGGCAGGCGGACAGTATCGACGAAGTGAATTCGGCGGTGGAACGTATCGAGGCGGTTCGTGCCAGCAATGAACAGCAGGTGCTCGACATCGCCGCCGACTGCGATCTGCTCGACCGGCGCGCGGCCGAGCTGATGGAGACGATCGGTTTCTTCCGTATCGGTGACGATGCCCCGTTGCCGGCCGCCACCGGCCAGCTCCCCGCTGCCGCCGTGGTCTATCCCGATTTGCCCGAAGCGACCGAACCGTGGCCGTCACCGGAGCCTTTTGCGGAGCCGCCGCCAGCGATGGCGGAGATGCCGCAGACGGTCGCTGGCGACGGCGGTTGGGACGGGCGTGAGCGGCGTTCGGCCAGTCGTCCCTGGAGCGGAAAGACGGCCACGCCAGCCACCACGGACCTGAGCGACGGCCAGGACTGGGACAATTTCTGAGCCGTGTTGCCCGCCCGGACCGGGGGGCTGTGACGTCTCTGCTGCCGGGCCGGCGGGGAGCGGCGGCGCTGCTGACCATGGACCTGCTGTGACGCCGCTCTTCGATAAATGAAGCACTCTTTCACAATTTCCCCCGTTGGCCGACATCCGGCACGAACAATCTGTGATCGCCGGGGCACCGGCCAGGCGAATTCCTTTCTATGATTTTTCCAACGACGCGCCGCGGTGGCGGCGTCCACAGGGAAAAGGGAGAAAAAAGGGAATGCGTTTACTGGCAACGATCATTGCAATCATGCTGCTGGCCGGCTGCGAGGATGGCAGCGGTGATCCCAGCCCGGCCGCCCGCGCGCCGGAGACCGAGGTGCTGGCGGAGACCGAGACCCGCACCGCCATTCAGATCCGCAAGCTGACGCCAGCGGTGGCGACGGTGGGCGAACCGACCACCTTCAACTTCGAGGTGGCCTACAGTCTCGCCAATGTTCCCCAAGGTGTCATCAATGTTGGTTTCAATAGCTGGAATGCCAATTCCTACGCTTTTGTCAGCGACAAGGCGATCGTGGACGAGGGCACGGGGGTCGTCACCTTCCGCGTCACGACCACGCCGGTCAAGTGGGATGAGCCGTTGACGTTCAAACTCAATGTCTCGCTCAGCGAATACCCCCATCCCTCTTCGTGGACACCGCTGGCCACTGCCACCGAGGTGATCGAGGTGGTCGATGCACCGCCGGCGCAGAAGACGAGGCGCGCCGTGCAGGTGCCGGCCCACACAGGGCCGTTGGTAGGGGCCGGGGTGGCCGAGAGCTGCGACGAAGACCCCAATCTCGCCACCCTCTACTGCAATCAGTTCTGACAGCAGTCGCCCTGTCCCGCCTGGATCGGCGGGCAAGGAACCGATCCCCAGGAACAGAATACGCAGCAATCCCCTGGCTTGGGTTTCAGCAGCATTTTGCAATGGCTGCATTCGTGAAACCACAGGCAGGCGTCGGTCGGCATCTCCATTTTCTCGCTGTGTCCGCATTCGGGGCAGGTGAGTATCGACCACCGCTCTATCGCTTTCATCGTCTTTTTCCTGTTCTGTTGGATACGATTCCATCGTCATCGCTTTCCCGTTGTGGTGCAAGCCCAATCTGCGGGTCGGGGTGGCATTCAGCCCGGATTCATTGCCGGCGGTGACAATGGTGCCAAAGCGTGGCGTTCTCCCGCGGGTGGGCGCGTGTGCCTGTTCTTCGTCGCCGCAAGCGCCACCCTGGGGGAAAAGGTGGTTGTCGATTAAATCCGTGCAACGCTCTATAGTCGTTATACGTTCCTTCGCCAGATCCTTCCGCAGGAGGTTTTCATGATGTCATTCGGTTTTTCCGGCCGTGGTCGCGGTCTGCTGCTGACCGCCGTGGTCGCGTTCGTCATCGTCGCCTGTTCGACCTCGCCCACCGGGCGCAAGCAGCTGATCCTGCTGCCGGACAGTCAGATGGACCAACTCGGGATCGCCTCCTATACCGAAATGAAGAAGTCCCAGCCGATCGAAACCGACGACAGCGCCAACGCCTATGTGAGTTGTGTCGCCCGCGCCATCACCGACCGGCTCAAGGGCAAATGGGCGCGGCAGCAGTGGGAGGTGACGGTGTTCAAGGATGACAGCGCCAACGCCTTTGCCTTGCCGGGCGGCAAGATCGGTGTCCATACAGGGTTGTTCAAGGCGGCGAAGAACCAGCATCAGCTGGCGGCGGTGCTGGGGCACGAGGTGGGGCATGTGCTGGCGCGGCACGGCAACGAGCGGGTATCGCAGAATCTGGCGGCCCAGACCGGGCTGCAGATCACTGCGGCAATGTTGGGAGGGTCGGAGAGCAAGCGCCAGGCGGTGATGGCGGCGCTCGGTGTCGGCACGCAGGTGGGTATTCTGCTGCCCTTCAGCCGGACGCACGAGTCGGAGGCCGATCTGATCGGGTTGAAGCTGATGGCCGAGGCCGGTTTCGACCCACGCGAGAGCATCAAGCTATGGGAGAACATGGGCAAGCTGGGGGGTGGCAAGCCGCCGGAGTTTCTCTCCACCCACCCGTCGGGCAGCACCCGTATCGCCAATCTCAGGAAGGCGATGCCGGAGGCGCTGGCGCTCTACCAGGAAGCACAGCGCCAGGGCCGACGGCCGAACTGCCGGCGCTGACCGCGCTCAACCGCCCGAAGGCGTCGTCTCCAGTCGTCCGTCCGCCCCCATCTGCAGCGGTTGCCGCAGCAGGCGTCCGTCGAACAGGATGCCGTCGTCGCCGAGTGCCAGGCGGCCGGCGCAGAACCACTCCACCACCTGCGGGTAGATCCGGTGCTCCTGCGGCAGCAGGTCGGCGGCGAGGCTCTCTGCCGTGTGGTCGGGGCGGATCGGCAGGCGTGATTGCAACACCACCGGGCCGCCGTCCAACTCGGCGGTGACGAAGTGGACGCTGGCGCCATGCTCGGTGTCACCGGCATCGAGGGCGCGCTGGTGGGTGTGCAGCCCCTGGTATTTCGGCAGTCGCGACGGGTGGATGTTCAGCATCCGCCCGGCGTAACGGGCGACGAAGGGTTCGGTGAGAATCCGCATGAAACCGGCGAGCACGACCAGATCGGGGCGGAAGTCGTCGATGGTGGCCGCCAGCGCGGCATCGAAGCCGGCGCGATCGGGGTAGTCGGTGTGGTCGATGGTGAGGGCGGGGATGCCATGCCGGCGTGCCCGCTCCAACCCCTTGACGGCCGGCCGGTTGCTGATGACGGCGACGATCCGGCCGTCGATCCGGCCGCGTTCGCAGGCGTCGATCAGCGCCTGCAGATTGGAGCCGGAGCCTGAAATCAGAACGACGATGCGGCAGCCGCTCATGGCTGGTAGACGGTGGCCGGCGTCGTGCTGGCCGAGCGGGCGATCTCGCCGATCACCCGGTTGTCGATGCCGTGACGTTGCAGCACGGCCTGTGCCGGCGCCACCGCCGCCGGTGGCAGTGCCACGACCATGCCGATGCCGCAGTTGAAGGTGCGCAGCATCTCCGCCTCGTCGATATGGCCGGCCTCGGCCAGCCAGTCGAACACCGGTGGGCGTCGCCAGCTCGTCAGGTCGATGCGCGCCTCGGTGGCGGCCGGCAGCACCCGGGGCAGGTTCTCGGTGAGGCCGCCGCCGGTGATGTGGGCCAGCGCATGGACCTCCGTTTCTGCCAGCAATTCCAGCAGTGGTTTCACGTAGATCTGTGTCGGTGCCAGCAGCGCCTCGCCCAGCGTTACCTCGCCGCAGGGTGCATCGAGCGCGGCGCCGCTCACCTCCAGCACCTTGCGGATCAGCGAATAGCCATTGCTGTGCGGGCCGGAGGAGGCGAGCCCGAGCAGTTGGTCGCCTGCTTCGACGCGGCTGCCGTCGAGAATCTTCGATTTCTCCACGATCCCGACCGCGAAGCCGGCCAGATCGTAGTCCTCGCCGTCGTACATGCCCGGCATCTCGGCGGTCTCCCCTCCGGCCAGTGCCGCCCCCGCCTGCAGGCAGCCGTCGGCGATGCCGCCGATGACGTCGGTGGCGATGTCCAGGTCGAGCCTGCCGGTGGCGTAGTAGTCGAGAAAGAACAGCGGCTCGGCGCCGGCGACGACGATGTCGTTGACGCACATCGCCACCAGATCGATGCCGATGGTGTCGTGTCTGCCCATCTCCAGCGCCAGTCGCAGTTTGGTGCCGACGCCGTCGGTACCGGAGACCAGCACCGGCTCGCGATAGCGGTGCAGCGGCAGCTCGAACAGCGCGCCGAAGCCGCCGAGCCCCGCCAGCACCCCGGGGCGGCGGGTTCGTGCCGCATGGGGTTTGATGCGTTCGATCAGGGCGTTGCCGGCGTCGATATCGACGCCGGCGTCCTTGTAACTGAGCGGCGTCTGGCGGTCGTCTGACATGATAGGCGGAACGGGTTCACAAAGAGCGGGGATGTTAGCCCCGTGGCCACCCCCTGTAAACCGCATGGGGGCGCGGGCTTGTGGTATCTTCAGGGTTCGATCGCAACCACGGAATCGACCTCGTGCGCAAACCCGTTTTCCCACTCCTCGTCGTGTTGCTGCTGATGCTGTCCGCCGGGCAGGGCGTGTTGGCGGCGGTGGCGGAGATTCCCACCGAGGTGCCGCTGACGGCGCGGGACGACGAGGCCGAGCAGAAGGCGCTGGAGGCGGCACTGGTGCAGGCACTGGAGACGCTGACCCACAACGAACAGATCGGCGCCAGCGGGGCCGCGAAGCGGTTGAAACGGTCGCTGCGGGACTATCTGCTCGAATACGAGTTCGTCGAGTCGGGGGACGAGACCATCGGTTGGCTGCTCAAGGCGCGTTTCGACCGTGATGCGTTGGCCGCCGCGCTGGCGCGGGAGCAGGGCGACACGGCGTCGCTGGTTCGCGACGAGGTGCTGTTCTGGCTGGTCTATGGGCATGGCGATGAGCCGGGCCAGATTCTCGGGCGGCTTGGCGACGAAAAGCTGGTACGGCGGGTGGAGACGGCGGCCGCCGCGTCCGGGATCCGGGCGGTGTTGCCGCTGTACGACCTGGAGGATCGTCGGATCGTGTCGGCCGCCGACATCGTGAACGGCTACGTGGAGGGGATCGAAAAGGCCACCGGCCGCTACCATGTGGATCAGTACATCACCGGGGAGATGCGTTACCGCGACAAGCTCTGGCATGTGCGGCTGGAGCAGTTCGGGGTGGTCACCATCGGTGAGTCGAAGAATGCGGCACGGGCGCTGCGGCTGGCGCTGGCGCAACTGCGTGCCGACACCGCCGCCGTCTCGGTGCGGGCGGGCGCCGGCCGGGCGTTGAGGATCGCCGTCGCGGCGGTGCGCTCATACGGCGACTACCGCCGTCTGACCCGTTATCTGGAGAGGATGCCGGAGGTGGCGAAGGTGACGCCGGCGGGAAACAGCGGCGATTCGGCGCTGTTCACCATCGATCTGAAGGGTTCCGAAGCGGCCTGGCTGGCGCGGCTGCGCGACGACGGTATGCTGGCGCCGGACGGTGGCGCCGGGGACGATGACATGCGCCGCTTTCGCCTGCTGGCATCGGAGAGCGGGCGGCAGTAGGCTATTCCCGTTCGCAGCGTGCCGGCGGGCCGTGTTTCCCGATATGCTGTCAATACACCAGAATAACAACCGGGTACCGCGCGCCGGTGCCGACCAATTCTCGGAGGATCGACCACTGTCCATGGTGCTGTTCGAAGCAAGGCAGATTCCCAATGTCATCACCGTCTTCCGTATCCTGCTGGTGCCGCCGGTGGGGTGGGCGCTGCTGACCGGCCAGTATCGACTGGCCTTCTGGCTGTTTTTCGTCGCCGGCTTCAGCGATGCGCTGGACGGTTTTCTGGCCCGGTTCTTCGGCTGGCAGAGCCGGATCGGGGCGATCCTCGACCCGATTGCCGACAAGTCGCTGATGATCGTCACCTTCTACTGCATGGCGTGGCAGAACCTGATCCCGTGGTGGCTGTTCGTCGCCATCTTCATCCGTGACCTGATCATCATCGGTGGCGCGCTGGCCTACCACTTCGTCACCCGCAATCTGCGGATGGAGCCGATATTGCTCGGCAAGCTCAACACCTTTCTGCAGATCCTGCTGGTGCTGGCGGTGCTGACCCATTGGGCCTACGGGGTGATCTCGGCCGGGCTGATCGGTTATCTGGTGGTTGCGCTGCTGGCGAGCACGCTGGCCAGTGGCGCGGCCTATGTCTGGATCTGGAGCCGCAAGACAAAGGAATACAAGGGCGCATGATCTCCGAATCGCAACGCTGGTTCCTTCTTGCGCTGCTGCTGCTGACCGGCTGGCTGTTCTATCTGCTGGCGCCGGTGTTGACACCGTTCTTCATTGCCGCGTTGCTGGCCTATCTGGGGGATCCGCTGGTGGACCGGCTGGAGGCGCGCGGTCTGTCGCGGACGCTGTCGGTGGTCATCGTCTTTTTCACGATGACGTTGCTGATGGCGGTGGCGCTACTGTTGCTGGTGCCGCTGCTGCAGCAGCAGATCGCCCAGCTGATCCATCTGCTGCCGGAGTACATCGCCTGGATCGGCAACAACGTGGTGCCGTGGCTGGAGGAGAAGTTCGGCCTCTCCCGCGAGCAGCTCAATCTGGCGGCGGTCTCGGCCTGGATCACCGAGCACTGGAGTACCGCTGGCGGCATCGCCGTCAATCTGCTCGAGTACGCCTCCCGCTCCGGTGGCTGGGTGCTGGGCTGGCTCGCCAACGTGGTGCTGATTCCGGTGGTCGGCTTCTACCTGCTGCGCGACTGGGACGATTTCATTGCCGGGATCGACCATCTGCTGCCGCGCAAGATCGAGCCGGAGATCGCCCACATCGCCAGGGAGGCGGACGAGAGGCTGGCCGCGTTCCTGCGTGGCCAGCTCACGGTGATGGTGGCGCTGGGCATCATCTACGGCGTGGGGTTGTGGCTGGCGGGACTCAAGTTCGCGCTATTGATCGGCTTGCTCGCCGGGCTGGTGAGCTTCGTGCCGTACCTCGGCTTCATCGTCGGCGTCGTCGTCGCCGGGGTCGCCATGCTGATGCAGACCCACGATCCATGGCAGCTGCTGCCGGTCGTCGCCGTCTTCGGCGTCGGCCAGATGATCGAGGGGACGCTGCTGACGCCGCTGCTGGTGGGGGATCGTATCGGCCTGCATCCGGTGGCGGTGATCTTTGCCATTCTCGCCGGTGGTCAGCTGTTCGGTTTCGTTGGGGTGCTGCTGGCGCTGCCGGTGGCGGCCGTGGTCGCCGTCGTCGTCCGTGATCTCCACCGCCGCTATCTACAGAGTGAACTCTACGCGGCCGATCACGGCGAGGGGCCGCGTTCGGCGCCGTGAAACAGCTGCCGCTGCCCATCCGCCTCGACGAGGCGGCGACGCTGGAGAACTTCATCGCCGGTCGCAACGCGCAGCTGCTGCATTTCCTGCGGCATTTCCTCGATGGCAGTGACGAGCAGCAGGCCTATCTGTGGGCCCGGGCGGCACGGGGCAAGAGCCATCTGCTGCAGGCCATGTGCCACCGCGCGACGGCGGCGGGGTTGCGTGCCAGCTATCTGCCGATGGCGGACGCGCACCGCCATCCGACGATGTTCGACGGGCTGGAGCGGATGGGGCTGGTCGCCGTCGACGATCTTCACCTGGTCACCGCCGAGCCGGCCTGGGCCGAGGCGTTGTTCCATCTCATCAACCGCTGCCGCCATGGTGGCTGCCGCCTGCTGCTGGCCTCGCGCGAGTCGCCCCATGGTGTCGATGTGGCGCTGCCGGATCTGGCGTCCCGGCTGTCGTGGGGGCCGGTGTTTCACCTCGATCCGCTCGACGATGCCGAATTGCTCGCCTTCGTTTTCGATCGCGCCCGCCGCCGGGGCATGGAGCTGCCGGCGAAGGTGGCGGGCTATCTGGTCAGGCATCTGCCCCGCGAGATCGGCTATCTGGAGCGGCTGATCGAGCTGCTCGACGAGGAGACGCTGGCAGGTAAGAGAAAGGTGACGTTGCCATTGCTCAAGCAGGTGGTCGGGCAGCATGGCGAGGCGTTGTCGAAACGGGGCTGAACGGGGGCGGCGGGCGGCCGGGCAGAAGGCCGGAAAGCCGCTCGCGGGGAATCTCTCTCCGCGTCGATCGGCGCGTGACGTCGCCCGCCGGCACCCGCCCGCCGACGGTGGATAAAAGCGTGACGAAGTGCACCCTGCATGATAAATTGACCGGCTTTTGATGCTGCCTGTACAGGGGCGACGTCCCTGTCAAAAGCGCGGCTTTCGGTCACTATCCGGAGAACAACGACTGTGGAACTTACGGGTGCTGAAATCTTCGTGCGCTGCCTGAAGGACGAGGGTGTCGATATCATCTTCGGCTATCCCGGTGGCGCGGTACTGCATATCTACGATGCGCTGTACAAGCAGAAGGATGTCGCCCACGTTCTGGTTCGTCACGAACAGGGCGCGGTGCATGCGGCGGAGGGTTACGCCAAATCGACCAACCGGCCCGGCGTCGTGCTCGTCACTTCGGGGCCGGGTGCGACCAATGCGGTCACCGGCATCGCCGATGCCTATATGGATTCGGTGCCGCTGGTGGTGTTCACCGGCCAGGTGCCGCGCCAGCTGATCGGCAACGATGCGTTTCAGGAGGTCGATACCGTCGGCATCACGCGCCCCTGCGTGAAACACAATTTCCTCGTCAGTGACGTCACCAAGCTGGCCGAGACGATCAAGAAGGCGTTCTATATCGCTTCCAGCGGCCGGCCGGGCCCGGTGGTCGTCGACATTCCGAAGGACATCACCGCGGAGAAGGCCGAATACCACTATCCCGACAAGGTGGAGATCCGCTCCTACAAGCCGAAGAAGACCGGCCATCTGGGGCAGGTGCGGCGCGCTGTCGATCTCATCATGGCGGCGAAAAAGCCGATCATCTACTCCGGCGGCGGCGTCATTCTCGGCAATGGCGCCCAGTCGCTCCACGACTTCACCAAGCTCACCGGTTTTCCGATCACCAGCACGCTGATGGGGCTGGGGGGCTATCCCGCCACCGACCGGCAGTTTCTCGGCATGTTGGGGATGCACGGCACCTACGAGGCCAATCTGGCGATGCACCATGCCGATCTGGTGGTTGCCATCGGCGCGCGTTTCGACGACCGCGTCACCGGCAATATCGAGAAATTCTGCCCCGAGGCGAAGATCATCCATGTCGATGTCGATCCGGCGTCGATCTCGAAGAACGTCCAGGTGGACGTGCCGATCGTCGGCGAGGTCGATCCGGTGCTCAAGGCGCTGATCGCCGAGATCCAGCAGCGCGGCGAGCCGCCGGCCTTCGCCAACGACGACAGCTGGTGGCCGCAGATCGAGGCGTGGCGGGCGCAGCAGTGTCTCCAGTACGAGCAGGGCGACGAGCTGATCAAGCCGCAGTATGTCGTCGAGAAGCTGTGGGAGGTCACCGGCGGCGATGCCTATATCACCTCCGACGTCGGCCAGCACCAGATGTTCGCGGCCCAGTACTACAAGTTCGACAAACCCTACCGCTGGCTCAACTCGGGCGGGCTGGGGACGATGGGCTTCGGCCTGCCGGCGGCGATGGGGGCGCAGCTGGCCCATCCCGACGCCACCGTCGCCTGCATCACCGGTGAAGGCAGCATCCAGATGAACATCCAGGAGCTGGGCACCTGCCGGCAGTATGGGTTGCCGGTGAAGATCGTCAACCTCAACAACCGTTTCCTCGGCATGGTGCGGCAGTGGCAGGAGTTCTTCTACGCCGGCCGTTATGCCATGTCATACATGGACTCGCTGCCCGACTTCGTCAAGCTGGCCGAGGCCTATGGCCATGTCGGCATGCGCATCGACAAGCCCGCCGACGTGGAGCCGGCGCTGCGCGAGGCGTTCGCCATGAAGGACAAGCTGGTGTTCATGGATTTCATCACTGAGCAGAACGCCAACGTCTATCCGATGATCCCGGCCGGCGCGGGTCAGAACGAAATGATTCTGGTATAGGGGGCGCGGCATGCGGCATATCATCTCGATACTTCTGGAAAATGAATCCGGCGCGCTGTCGCGGGTGGCGGGCCTCTTCTCCGCCCGAGGCTACAACATCGAATCGCTGTCGGTGGCGCCGACCGACGACCCCAGCCTGTCGCGGATGACGCTGGTCACCCACGGCTCGGACGAGATCATCGAACAGATCAAGAAACAGCTGAACAAGCTGATCGATGTGGTCAAGCTGCTCGATCTGACCGAGGCGCCCTATATCGAGCGCGGCATGCTGATCGTCAAGCTCGACTGCGTCGGCGCCGGCCACCGCGAGCTGATCAAGCATCTGGCCGACATCTTCGACGCCAAGATCATCGATGTGACGCCGTCGGCCTACACCGTCGAGCTGACCGGCGGCGCCAGCAAGCTGGACTCCTTTCTCGAAGCCCTGAGCCCCGTGCCGGTGATCGAAGTGGTGCGGTCGGGCTCGATGGGCATCGCCCGCGGCGACATTTCCCTCAAAGTTTAATTTCAGTAACAGGATAGCAACGTCATGATGAACATCTACTACGACAAAGATGCCGATCTGGACATCATCAAGAGCAAGAAGGTCACGATCATCGGTTATGGTTCGCAGGGGCATGCCCATGCCAACAACCTGAAGGAATCGGGCGTCGATGTCACCGTGGGTCTGCGTCCGGGATCGGCTTCCGCCGCCAAGGCGGAGGCGGCCGGCCTGCCGGTCAAGCCCATCGAGGAGGCGGTCGATGGGGCCGACCTGGTGATGATTCTGGCACCCGACGAGCATCAGGCGGTGCTCTACAACGCCCTGGTCGAGCCGAACATCAAGCAGGGCGCGGCACTGGCCTTCGCCCACGGCTTCAATATCCACTTCGAACAGATCCAGCCTCGCGCCGATCTCGATGTCATCATGATCGCGCCGAAGGGGCCGGGCCATCTGGTGCGCTCCACCTACACCGAGGGTGGTGGCGTGCCGACGCTGATCGCCGTCTATCAGGATGCCAGCGGCAAGGCGAAGGAGATCGCGCTCTCCTACGCCTCGGCCAACGGTGGCGGCCGTGCCGGCATCATCGAGACCACCTTCCGCGAGGAGACCGAGACCGACCTGTTCGGCGAGCAGGCGGTGCTCTGCGGCGGCGCCACCGCGCTGGTGCAAGCCGGTTTCGAGACCTTGGTGGAGGCCGGCTATGCGCCCGAGATGGCCTATTTCGAGTGCCTGCACGAGCTCAAGCTGATCGTCGATCTGATGTACGAGGGCGGCATCGCCAACATGCGCTACTCCATCTCCAACACCGCCGAGTATGGTGATCTGACCCGTGGTCCGCGAATCATCACCGAGGAGACGAAGAAGGAGATGGGGCGGATCCTGAAGGAGATCCAGAACGGCGAATTCGCCCGCGAGTTCATCATGGAGAACATGACCGGCGCGGCGACGCTCAAGGCCAAGCGCCGGCTCGGCAAGGAGCATCCGATCGAGGAGGTCGGCGCCCGGCTGCGCGGCATGATGTCGTGGATCGGCGAGAACAAGCTGGTGGACAAGGCCAAGAACTGAGCCCCCCAGGCCGATGGCGGGAGGCGTCCCGGTTCTGCGGGACGCCTCTTTCCGACTGTATAATCGGCCCGGCAGGCGGTTGCCAATAGGGAGCAGATGACAGAACAGACGGATTCCAACGCGACGGGGCCTCGGCACAAGAGCATTTTCCTGCTGCCGAACCTCTTTACCACGGCGGCGATGTTCGCCGGTTTCTACGCCATCGTCGCGGCCCAGGACGGGCGTTTTTCGGCGGCGGCCATCGCGATCTTCATTGCGATGATCCTCGACACCGTCGATGGGCGTGTCGCCCGCATGACCAATACCCAGACGGAGTTCGGCGCCGAGTACGACAGCCTGGCCGATCTCATCTCTTTCGGGCTGGCGCCGGCGCTGGTGATGTACCAGTGGTCGCTCATCTACCTCAACGATGCCGGCCCCGGCTGGGCCAAGCTCGGTTGGCTGGCGGCCTTTTTCTATACCGCGGCGGCGGCGATGCGGCTGGCGCGCTTCAACGTGCCGTCACCCGACGAGGACAAGCGCTATTTCACCGGCCTGCCGAGTCCGACGGCGGCGGCGTTGATGATCGGCATGGTGTGGATCTGGCACGATACCGGCTTCTCCGGTGAGACCTTCCGCGTGCCGGCCTTCGTGTTGACCATCACCGCCGGCGCGTTGATGGTCAGCAATATCAAGTATCTCACCTTCAAGGAGATCGACTACCGCAGCAAGGTGCCGTTCATGGGCATATTGCTGGCGCTGGTGGCGTTGCTGCTGATTGCCTTCGATCCGCCGAAGGTGTTGTTCACCGGTTTTCTCGTCTATACCTTGTCGGGCCCGGTCTCGCTGCTGCTGAAGTGGCGCCGGGGGCGACACTGACCCTCGCCGCGGCCTGCGCTGTCGGGGCGCGGCGGGCCCGTCCCGCGGAAGCCGGCAGTTGACAATCGTTTGCGCCGGTCGGCGCGGCGGCTTTTTCCAGCCTGATAAAATCCCGTCGCACGCCGTTGCGGCATCCCAGGAGCCACAGTCATGAGAAGTCTCGAAGGAATTTCCCGAATCGGTCGTTCGGTCGGCGCCTTGTTGCTGGCGGCGCTGGTCGGCGGCGCCGCTGTTGCCGACTGCGGGCCGGATTCTCCCCGCGCCATCATCGATGCAATGATCAATCTCGATGTCGCCGGCACCGAACAGAAGATCGCCCAGCTGGAGGCCCGCGACCCGCGGCATCCGCTGCTGGAGTTTCTCAAGGCGATGGCCATCCTCAACCGTGCCTACACCACGACGACGATCGACCGCGCGGTCGAGGAGCGCGCGCTGGTGCCGTTGATCGACGCGGTGAAGAAGGCGCGGGCGCGAATCCAGGCTGGTGACGACGACCCGCAGGTGCGGTTGGCGCTGGGGTTGTCCCAGGCATTCGTCGGTTCCATCTACTTCGCGCACGACAAGTCGCTCAAGGCCTACAAATATGCCAGTGCCGGCCACACGACGCTGGAGAACCTGGTTGCTGAACACCCGGAGATCGAGGACGCGCTGCTCGGCCTCGGCCTGTTCAATTACTACCTCGGCTCGATCGAATCGAAGGGAATGAAATGGGGCGCCAAGATGATGGGGCTGTCGGGCGATCGCCAACTCGGCCTCAGTTATCTGGAACAGGCCGCCCAGAGCGCGCCCAATGTCGCGCCGGTGGCGGCCCGCGTCCTGCTGATGGAGGTGGAGATGCCGGACGAGGAGAAGTGCAAATACGCCAGCCTGGCGCGGGAGATGCAGATGCGCTATCCCGGCAACCGCATTTTCGACCTGATCGCCCGGATCATCCCGCTGCAGTGTCGCCTGGCCGAGAGCGAGGGCATCACCACCGAGCCGGACAACGGCATGACGCTGGCCGGTGCCTGCGATGGCGGTTATGGGGGCGGTCTCCAGCCCGCCACCACCGGTGCCGAGATCGACGACGGGCGCTACGGCAGCACCGTCGGTGGCGGCGAGTCGTGGCAGGGGGAAGAGGTGATCACCACGTCACCGGACGCCGCCGGTGGCAGCCGTTTCGATTTCGACTATTGATGTCGCCGCGGTCGCCGACCGAGGCGGGTTGGCGAAAAAATCCCCCGTCCCTGGCAATCATCGTTATGATGGCCGCATGAGCGCTGCCGATCCGATCTCCGCCTTCCATACTCTGACCCCCGACACCATGCTCGATGCGGTGGAGAGCGTCGGCTACCGCACCGATGGCCGATTTCTCGCGCTCAACAGCTACGAGAACCGCGTCTATCAGATCGGGCTCGAGGATGGTGAGCCGATCATCGCCAAATTCTATCGGCCCGGTCGTTGGAGCGATGCCGCGATTCTCGAGGAGCACCGTTTCACGATCGAACTGGCGGCCGACGAGATACCGGTGGTCGCGCCGTTGGGCGATGCCGACGGGGGCACGTTGCACCACTGGGCCGATCATCGTTTCGCCCTCTATCCGCGCCGTGGCGGGCGCACGCCGGAGCTGGACGATCCCGGGCAACTGGAGATGATCGGGCGCTTCATTGCGCGGATCCATCTTCACGGGCAGGCAGGGGAGTTCAGCCACCGACCCCGCCTCGACATCGCCACGTTCGGTGAGCGGCCCGCCGCTTTTCTGCTCGACAATGGCATCGTCCCGCCCGACCTCGAAACCAGCTACGCGACGTTGGTGGACGATCTGCTGCTACGGATCCGGCGCTGTTTCGATGCGGCCGGAAGCGTCGCCACGCTGCGGCTGCATGGCGACTGCCATCCGTCCAATATCCTCTGGCGCGACCAGACGCCGCACATCGTCGATTTCGACGATGCCCGCACCGGCCCGGCGATTCAGGATCTGTGGATGTTTCTCTCCGGGGATCGTGCCTATGCCACCGCGCGGCTCGCCGACCTGCTCGAAGGCTATACCCAGTTTCGGGATTTCGATCCGCGCGAGTTGCATCTGATCGAGGCGCTGCGGACGCTGCGGATGATCCACTATGCCGCCTGGTTGGCCCGCCGCGCCGACGACCCCGCCTTCAAGATGGCGTTTCCGTGGTTCTACACCCGGCGCTATTGGGACGACCATATCCTGGCGCTGCGTGAGCAGGCGGCGCTGATGGACGAACCGCCGCTGGTCTGGGACTGATCCACTATGTCCGGGCGGTGTCGTCAGGGCGGCCGCCCAGCGCCGCGATGATGCGGTCGGCGACCCGGAACGCGTTGGCGTAGATCGTCCAGGTGAACGGCGCGCTGCCGGCATTGGGCATGAAGCTGCCGTCGGTGATGTAGAGATTCTCCACCTCGTGACTGCGGCAGTCGGCGTCGAGCACCGATTTTTCCGGGTCGTCACCGAAGCGGCAGGTGCCGGCGACCAGATTCGTCGGTGGCGAGCCGGAGGCGAAACTGACGACATTTTTCGCCCCCATCGCCCGCAACACCTCCGCCCCCTTCGCTGCCAGATACCAGCCCACCTGCAGGTTGCGGACGTGAAAGCCGAAACGGGCGCGCGCCACCGGCATCCCGTAGCGGTCGCGTACCGCGGGGTCGAGCCGGACGAAGCTGTCGGGATTGGGCAGCCAGTCGCAGAAGGCTTCGATCTTGATATAGCGCCCGCCGCGGAAATAACCCTCCAGATCCCGTTTCAGCTCGCTGCCCCAGCGCAGCCGGTCGCCTTTGGTGACGCGCCCGTAGGCGCGGCCGATCGGGTTGGGGTGGAGGTGGACGAAATCGATGACGCCCCCCTTGGCACGTGCGCCGAAATCGGGATCGTCGATGATGTAGTGGTCGTGAATCGTCCGGTTGATGAACGGGCCGTTGTCCCGCAGCAGGGTGGCGGTGCGCTCGTCGAAATCGGCGTAGTCGATACGGCCCGAGCCGGCGCCGCCGCCGGCGAACATCAGGTGTTTGCCCACCAGCCCGCTGCGATTGGCCAGCCCCCGCGGATATTTCGGGCCGGTGGAGTTGAGCAACAGCCGTGCCGTTTCGATGGCCTGACAGGCGACGACGTAGATACGGGCATCGATCCGCCGCGCCTTGCCGTCGCGATCGACGTATTCGACGCCGGTGATCCTGCCGCTGCCGTCGCTGGTGATCCTTTTGACATGGGACTGCGGCAGAACCGTGCAGTGCCCGCTGGCGACGGCGCGGTCGAGCAGCGCCGCGCGGGAACTCCCCTTGGCGCCGCTGGCACAGCCCAGCCCGCCACAGTAGCCGCTGTATTCGCAGGCGCGGCGGCCGTGATCGGGACGTGACAGAATCGCCCGTGGCAGCGGGATCGCGGTGGTGCCGATTTTCTTGCAGGCGGCGTCGATCATTGCCGCCAGTGGGTGTTCGCGCGTTGGCGGGTAGGGAAAGTCCTTGCTGCTGCGAGGCTCCTGGAATTTGTGCGCCACCACCTTGCCGGAGACGCCGATGATGCGCTCCACCTTGTCGTAGTAGGGCTCCAGATCGTCGTAGGTGATCGGCCAGTCGGCCATTTCGGCGCCGTCGATCGGGCCGAATTCCGACAGCAGGCGAAAATCCACCGGCTTGAGGCGGTGGAAGAAGCCGCTCATGAAATTGCTGGAGCCGCCGACGACATTGCCGTTCCAGAGGTTCCAGCCCGATTCGCTGGTCTTCCGGACCCGCCAGCCGTCTCCTTTTTCGGTTTCGACGACATGGGGTTCGGTGCGTTTGTCGGCCAGGTAGGATTCCTTGATGCAGCAGGCCATCTCGTCCTTGAAATACTCCTTTTCGGTGAGCCACTTGCCTTTCTCCAGCACCACCACGTCGTATCCAGCGCGGGCCAGCTCATAGGCCACCGGGCCGCCGCCGGCGCCGCTGCCGATGATGCAGACATCGTGATCGGTCGTGCTCGAATGGCTCATAGCAGAAAATACCGCTTCTCTTTGGGTGGTCGGGGGAAGCCCGGCCGGTGTTCCAGCCACGCCCATCCGGTGCCACCGGGGTTGCCACCGTAGACCGGGTCGGACAGCAGTGCCTCGAGAATGTAGCGCAGCAGCTCCTGCAACCACGCCTTGCCCCCGGGGCGCAGCTCCAGCTGGCGCAGCACCGCCTCGCGCCGGGCCGTCGTCAGTTCGAGGAAGGACTTTTTCTCCTGTTCACGGCTGAGCCGCTCCAGATCGATCGCGCCTTCGCCGATGAAACGGCGGTGTGCGTCATCCACCTCGGGCATGCGCAGCCCGTTGTGGAGCCATGCAGTGGCGTGGGCCGCCCCCGCCCCGGGGGCATTTCGCTCGTCGGGAAAAAGATGGTCCATCGTCCGGTCGATCACCCGCCAGTGGTGGTCGTCGATGCCGAGCGCCGCATCGGGGAGCAGGGCGACGCCGGGCAGGTCCCGCGCCGCGGTCGGCCCCATCACCGCAAAGCCGGTGGTGAACAGCAGAAAGGTCCGCCGCCTCACAGCCCGGCCTCGGCGGCGATGCCTTCGAGCATCCAGTGCATGAACTGCCCGTCGAGATATCCCCGCTTGCGGGCGATCTCGCGGCCATCGGCATCGAGAACGAAAAAGGCGGGTCGGCCGTAGTGGCGATACTTCTCGGCCAGCGCCGGCTGGCGCTCATCGTCGATCCGCGCGGCCAGATAGTGGCGGGCGATGGTCGCCTGGACCCTCGGATCGGGCCAGGTATCGCGATCCATTTGTGCGCAGAAGTGGCACCACTCGGCCGAGAGATCCACCAGCACCAGCCGGTTCTGCGCTTTGGCTTGGGCCAGCAGCTCCGGGGTCAACCGCTGCCAGTCGGGTGCCGCCAGCAACGGTTGGCTCAACAGCAGGAGCAAAAGAAAGCGGAAGATCTGCATCATGATGATCGGTTACCATGGAACGCCAACGGAATGCCTCGCCCCGCGATGGCGCGAGGGCTCCGGCAACAGCCTGTAATAGAGACCGGCCATCGACGATGATCCTGACAAAAACCCTCCAGGCCTGGACGCGGGACGACTTTACCGCGGTCTTCAAACGAGAACTCCGCGCGGTTGGCGCCGACGTATTGGGGCTGCACCGCGCCATGGCCCGTGGCAGCTATGTCAGCGAAACCCCGTTCGACGTCGTCGTGCTGCATCGGGACAGCGATGATCGTCTGCTGCGGATCAAGGCGGGGATCTTCTTCTTTAGTGTCAACGCCGGCAGTTGCTGCGCCGACGACCCGACGCCGCTGTGTGAGGAGAATGAATATTGTGAGCTGGAAGTGCTCATCGAGCGCGACAGTGGAGAGGCCACGGTGAGACGGCTGCCGGCATAGGCCCCTGCTGGAGCGGTGCCTTCTCCCTGACAGGGGAGAAGGTTGGGAAGCGGGGGCAGGCGCAGCCTGTGCACCCCGGCATTGAAAAGATGGTGGAAGGCAAATCGCGGCACTGGCGCCATGCCAACCGCCGTTCACCCCCTCCCTGGCCCTCCCCCTGGGAGGGGGAGGGAAATGTTTTTTCCTTTGGCAGGGGAGGGATGAGCGTTTTCTCGGGTCAGCAGAAATCCCTTGAGTGTGTTTCCAGCCGGCCGAGCCAGCGGGTCATGTCCACGATTTCGTCGGCGATGAGGTGTACCAGTCGTCCGTCGCGTTCCACTTTGCCCCGCACCGCCAGCAGGCGGCCGTGGATGACGGCTGGGCTGAATTTTTTGGCGATGCGCTGCCAGACGACGATATTGATGTGGCCGTGTTCGTCTTCCAGTGTGAGGAAGATGGTTCCGCCGGCGTTGGGGTGTTGGCGGTTGATGACGATGCCGGCGGTGCTGACGTAGTGGTTGCCGTGGCTTTGGCCGATGTCGCGTGACGACGACCAGCCGCGCCGCCGGCAGGCGTTGCGCAGCAGCGCCATCGGATGGCGGCGCAGTGTCAGGCCGGTATGGGCGTAGTCGGCGACGATGTCGCTGGCTTCGTCGGGAGCGGGAAGGGGGATTTCGTGTTCTTCCGGTTGGGGCAGGTCTTCGAACAGGCCGTGTTGTCTTTCCATTCCCAGTGCCTGCCAGTTGGCATGGTGGCGGTGTCCGGCCAGGCCGCGCAGCGCATCGGCGGCGGCCAGCGCCTGTAGTGTCTTGCGGTTGGGGCCGGCGCGCCGGTGCAGGTCGTCGAGGTCGGCAAAGGGGCGTTGCCGCGCGATTTCCCGCCCGGTTTTTTCGCCGATGCCCTTGACCAGGTGCAGGCCGAGCCGCAGTGCGGGTTTGCCGTCGGCGGTTTGTTCCAGTGTCGATTCCCAGTCGCTGTGGCGGACGTCCACCGGGCGCACTTCGACGCCGTGGCGCCGGGCGTCCTGTACCAGTTGCGCTGGCGCGTAGAAGCCCATCGGCTGGCTGTTGAGCAGGGCGCAGCAGAAGGCGGCGGGGTGGTGGCACTTGAGCCAGGCCGAAACCCAGGCGAGCAGGGCGAAGCTGGCGGAGTGGGATTCGGGAAAGCCGTATTCGCCGAAGCCCTTGATCTGTTCGAAGATCTGTTCGGCGAAGCGTTCGTCGTAGCCGCGTGCGCGCATGCCGTCGATGAGGCGGCGGCGGAATCCTTCCAGTTGCCGGCTGCTGCGCCAGGCACCGATGGCGCGGCGCAGGCGGTCGGCCTCGCCGCCGGAGAAGCCGGCCGCCACCATGGCCAGTTCGATCACCTGTTCCTGAAAGATCGGTACGCCGAGGGTGCGTTCCAGTACCGCGCGCACCGCCTTGCCGGGATAGTGCACCGGCTCTTCGCCGCGCCGGCGCCGCAGATAGGGGTGGACCATGTCGCCCTGGATCGGGCCCGGGCGGACGATGGCGATCTGGATCACCAGGTCGTAGAAGGTGCGTGGCTTGAGGCGTGGCAGCATGTTCATCTGTGCCCGCGATTCGATCTGGAAGACGCCGATGGTGTCGGCGCGCTGGATCATCTTCCAGGTGGCGGCATCGTCGGCCGGAATGCGGTCCAGCGTCAGCGCCGGCCCCCCGTGGTGTCGCAGCAGTTCGAAACTGCGCCGGATGACGCTGAGCATGCCGAGCGCCAGGCAGTCCACCTTGAGCAGCCCGAGGGTCTCCAGGTCGTTCTTGTCCCACTGGATGATGGTGCGGCCGGCCATGGCGGCGTTCTCCACTGGCACCAGCCGGGAGAGGTCGTCGCGGGCGATGACGAAGCCGCCGACATGCTGCGACAGATGGCGGGGAAAGCCGATCAGCGCCCGCGCCAGCGTCAGCAGGCGGTGGATTTGCGGGTTGGCCGGGTCGAAGCCGGCGGCGCGCAGCTGATCGTCGTCGATCTCCTTTTCCCACCAGACCAGGGCGCGGCCGAGCCGTGCCAGCTGCGCCTCGTCCAGGCCCAGTGCCCTGCCGGTGTCGCGCAGCGCGCTCTTGCGCCGGTAGCGGATGACGGTGGCGGCCAGGGCGGCGCGGTGACGACCGTATTTCTCGTAGATGTATTGCATCACCTCTTCGCGGCGGTGGTGTTCGAAATCGACGTCGATGTCTGGGGGTTCATTGCGCTCCCGTGAGATGAAGCGTTCGAACAGCATGTTCGAGCGGGCCGGATCGACGGCGGTGATGTGCAGGCAGTAGCAGACTGCCGAGTTGGCCGCCGAGCCCCGTCCCTGGCAGAGAATGCCGCGGCTGCGGGCGAAGCGGACGATGTCGTGGACGGTGAGGAAAAAATGTTCGTAGCGCAGTTCGCCGATCAGCGTCATTTCGTGTTCGATCTGGCGGCGCACCTTCGGTGGCGGTCCGTCGGGCCAGTAGTGGCGCAACCCCGCCTCCACCAGTTCGCGCAGGTATCGATGGGCCGTTGTCCCCGCCGGCACCAGGTCCTCGGGATATTCGTAGCGCAGTTCGTCGAGGGAGAAGTGGCAGCGTCCGGCGATGCGCAGGGTCTCTTCGAGCCAGGCTGGTTCGTAGAGGCGTGTGAGCGTTTCGAGGGGGCGCAGATGGCGCTCGCCGTTGGGCTGGAGCGCCCGCCCGGCGGTGGCGAGCGGGGTGCCTAGGCGGATCGCGGTGAGCAGATCCTGCAGCACGTGGCGGTCACGCTGGTGCATCAGCACGTCGCCGCAGGCCACCAGCGGCAGGCCGGTGGCGGTGGCCAGACGTTTCAGCGCCGCGATTCGTGCCGGCTCGCCGGGTAGTAGCCGCCGCGTCACAGCGATCCAGCAGCGCTTGGGAAAGCGTGCCTGCAGCCAGCAGGCGTCGCGCCGCAGGGTGTCGTCGTCATCCTCCAGGGCCGGGATCAGCAGGCAGAGGCAGTCTGGCAGCCCGTGCTCGAGATCGGCCCGTAGCGCACGGTATCCCCCCTTCGGCGCGCGCCGCCGGGCGCGGGTGATCAGCGCCGAGAGTTGGGCGTAGCCTTCACGGTTCATGGCCAGCAGCACCAGCCGTGGGCCGTCGTCGAGCCGCAACTCGCTGCCGATGATCAGCTTCAGCCTGGTCGTCCTTGCCGCTTCATGGGCCCGTACCACGCCGCCGAGGCTGCATTCATCGGTCAGTGCCAGCGCACGGTAGCCCAGCGCCGTGGCCTGCGCCACCAGCTCGGCCGGGTGCGAGGCGCCACGCAGAAAGGTAAAATTGCTGATGCAGTGCAGCTCGGCATAGCCGGGGGGCGTTTCATTTCCATTCATAGGTGTAGATATTTACACCTTGTACGGGTTGGTGTAAACACATTCACCTGTCGAGGGGTTGTTTCCATGCAGACCGAATACCAAACGGATGGCGACAGCGCCGCTATCGCCTGTCCCTATTGCGGCGAGACCATCACCCTGTCGCTCGACTCCCCGGCCGGGAAGACGCGCTATGTGGAGGATTGCCAGGTCTGTTGCCGTCCCATCGAACTCACCGTTGACGCCACGGCCGACGGTCTTTGCTGGATCGGCGTGGCCAGGGATGATGACTGAGTCTCGCCGCGCAGCCGCTGGTGACCGCCGGTGATGGTGTTTCGCTGCTATTCCGATCTGGCCGCGTTGCCGGCCGGGTGCGAGGCGCTGTTCCGTCAGGCCGAGTGCCACAGCATGTTTCTCACCCGCCCATGGTTGGAGAATCTGCTGGCGTTCTCCGCTGCCGGGGAGACGGTGGTGCTGGCTGGCGTGGCCGATGGCGAGCGGTTGCTGGCGCTGTTGCCGTTGCGGCGTCAGGCGGGGATGCTCGAATCACTACGCCACCGCTACACTGCACTCCATTCGCTGCTGCTGGCGCCCGAGGCAGGGCACGAGGTGCTCGACTGCCTGGCCACTGGTCTGCGTGGAATGGCGACCGACGGCCTGCTGCTGGAGCCGGTCGGGGCCGAGGAGGAGACGATGAGCCGGTTCCAGGCGGCGCTGACGCGGCAGGGGTTCGTCTGCGATCGCAGCTTTCGTTTCTACAACTGGATCTGTCCGGTGACGGGGTGTTACGGCGACTATCTGGCCGCGCGCCCGGCGCAGCTGCGTAGCACCATCACCCGCAAGGGGCGCAAGCTGCAACGCGAGCGGCATGGTGAATTTCGAATCCTGACCGGCGCCGGGGTACCGGCCGGGATGGCTGACTACCACCGTGTCTATCGTGCCAGCTGGAAGGCCCATGAGCAGTACCACGCCTTTCTCGAGGGGCTGGTCGCGGCCTTCTCGGCGGCCGGGTGGTCGCGCCTCGGCCTGCTGTATGTCGATGGCGAACCGGCCGCAGCGCAGCTCTGGTTCGTGGTTGGTGGCAAGGCCAGTATTTTTCGTCTCGCCTACGACGAGAAGTGGCGGAACTACTCGCCAGGCACGTTGCTCACGGCGCGGATGATGGCCCACGTCATCGATGTCGATGGTGTTGCCGAGATCGATTTTCTCACCGGCAACGAGGGCTACAAGCGGATGTGGATGTCGCAGCGGCGTGAGCGGCAGGCGCTGGCCTGTGCGCCGCCGCCGGTCCGTCGCCGGCGCCTTGGCCGGTGGTTTGGGCGTCAGCCGAAATAGCCGTGGAGAAACCAGCGCCGCCGCGCCCCGGCTTCGCGGAATATCCAGAGGGTCTGCTGCCGTGTACCGCGGGCAATGAAATAGTCGCGGCGGATTTCGTCACCGTCCCACCAGCCGCTTTCGATGCGCTCGGGCCCTTCGAGCAGGGTCAGTGGCGTGCCGTGCAGCCGTGGTCGGCCGCCATCGCAAAGCAGTCGCGGTGGATCGAGCAGCCAGATGGGGCGCGGCGGGAAAGCATCTTGGCTGCGGGGTGTCGGCGTGGTGTTCCACGGCAGTGTCCGGCTGGCCTTTTCAGGGCGGTGATCGTCCACGGCACAGAGGCGCTGGATGGCCTCGGCGCCGAGGCGGCTCTGTAACCGTTCGAGAAAGCGGGTGAAGTCCTCGTCGGCCTCTCTGCTCGAGGTGAACAGGTCGAGATTCCCGGGCGCCAGCGGTACTGGCGCCGTGGTGCTCAGTTCAATACCTTCGACCGGCCCCTGGAGTCGGTGGCGTTCGAGCCGCTCCTGCCAGAGCCTGAGCAGATGATCGGGGTCGTTGCTCGGCGCCAGCAGTGATAGCGTCAGCCGCTCCACCGGCCCTTGGGGAGGGATCAGCACCAGTGCCATTCGTTGCACGCCGGCACCGCGCCCGCGCAGAAACCCCGCCAGTTCGTGCAGCAAGCGGCGCAGCAGAAACAGCAGTGGTGTCGTCTCGGTGACGCTGTCCGGCAGCATCAGTCGACTCCGGAAGCGAACCGGTGGCTCGAAGATCCGGCGTGGATCGGGTTCGCGGCCCAGCAGACGGGCCAGCTGTCGCGGCAGTGCCGGTCCGAAGCGCCGGCTCAGCGCATCGTCGGGCAGTTGCAGCAGCGCGCCGAGGGTGTCGATGCCACTTTGATGCAGTGCTGTCGTCACCGATGGACCCACCATCAGCAGTGACACCGGCAGCGGCTCGATCGCCCGTGCCAATGCATCGTGATCGCGCACCAGCTCACCGCATCCGGCGCGGGCCAGCAACCAAGCTGCCGCCGGCGTTGGTGCCATGCCGGCCCGGGCGCTCAACCCCAGGGGCGCTAGCGCGGCCTCTATACGCGTCCGGAGCGCATTAGGCCCACCGAAAAGCCCGAGACTTCCCGCCACCTCCAGCAGCAGCCCGTCCGGTGGCTGCAGGCTCACCACCGGCGTGAACTGCTGCGCCCACAACGCCAGACGGCGCAGCGCGTTCTCCTCGGCCCCTTGGTCCCGCGCCAGAGACTGCAACGATGCAGCCAAGACCCGGGCCGCCGCCAGTGACATTCCTGGCTCGACGCCGGCCCGCCGGGCCGCCCCGTTGCAAGCCACGACAAATGCCCGACCCCGCCGCGACTCATGGACGCAGCACGGCACCGCCCCCGCCGCCGACTGGATGGCCTGCAGCGGAAAGCTGGGGAAGTGGAGTGCGAGCCAGAGCATGGAGAGATGGTAGCAGAGTGGTGTATATTATTACAATATCTGCTATAGGTTGGATCCCTGTTATCCCTTGCCTTCTACAGGGAAAACAATAGTTTATGAGATGATAGAAATATGTCGATAAATTCCTATTTTAGACAAGATATACGTAAAAAATAATGCCTTTTTTGTGCCGATAGAATCCACTTGTGGGTCTGGTACGCTACGAACACCTCGCCTGCTACTCCTTCCATAGAATATTTTTCTGGTAGCTATATTTATTTGAGAGACTCTATAACAAGGTTTGCTCTAGTATTTGTACGATAGTCTGAATCGGATTCGCCTTTGTTCACCTGGATAGATGTCGTCATCGGCTGACGCATAGATAACATACTGTTTATCGAGAGCATTGCTAACCGAGAATTGCATTTCCCAGTTGTTGTAACGAAAACTGGCTCCGAGGTCGAGACGGGCATAGCCGGGAAGTTCGAAACTGTTGGCATCATCCACCCAGATCGGTGAGCGGGCAACGATGCCGGCCGTAAATTTGGTGTCTGGGAATAAATTAGGCCGGTAGTCTATGCGTATTGCGCCGCTGTGCGCGGGGACGCTGGCGGGAGCATTGCCTTGGTTTTTGTCATCACGGGTTATTTTGGCATCAATATAACTGTATCCCAAGTCGATATCCAAACTGGTGAGCGGACGGATCAACATGTGCCATTCCAAACCTTGAGACTCACGTTCACCCATTTGGGTATTGAATTCTGGGTCCTGTGGGTCAGGTATCAGCAAGTTAGACTGGGTTAGCCTATAGATTGCAAGGGACATCTCTGCTTCCAGAGATGTGAAATGATGGCGGAAGCCCAGTTCGATTTGTCTCCCGATGGTGGGATCGAAAAATTCATCATTACGATCAGTTCCCCAGTTGGGCTCGAACGATTCTGAGAAATGGAGATGCCAGTGTGTGGACTCCGTGAGGCGTTGGCTTATTCCGAGAAAATGTGACAACGTGTCGTTGTCGGACAAGTGATGGATGGTACCCGCGCGGCGGAAATTATTCCGGTAGAGGCTAAATCGTGCGCCAATATCGATTGTCCAGCGTGAGTCAAGTGCTATACTGTCGAAAAGGAAAGCGGACTTTTCAGTATTGTCAAAACGGTAGTCGTTGGGTACTAAGGGTAGGCTGTTGAGATCGATATTGAAGTCGGGATTGAATATATCCAAGGTAAATCCGCCGATGTTGCGTTTGCTTTTTACGTCATCGTCGTCAAAGTTGTATTCGACTCCTATCAGGGCGTGATGGGTGACATTGCCCTTTGAGTGTTGAAAGCGGACCCAGGATTTGGCACTTGTTTGGTGGTAGTCGTCAAGGACCGTGCGGTAATATCCACTGAGTGTCGATTCATCGAGCTTGGAATAAAATCCGATATGGGTGTCGTCTCGGAGGGTTTCGAATCGGCTGGCGGAGAAATAGGCAGAAATGCCCTGTGAGAACTGATGGTTCCAATAAAGACTGATGCGGCCATAACGTTTGTCTGCATTTGCCTCAGGGAATACATAGCTTTGATCGTAAATGACTTTGTGGCCCACGGTGACCGTGCCAAAGTGGAACGGGCGACGGTCGCGGGCATATTCTGTTTCAAGCCGCAGTGATCCGTAGTCGGAATACCACCATTGAAAAGAAGGTGCCACCACCATTCGTTTGTCTTCGACATGCTTATAGAGCGTGCCGCCGTCCTGAGCTGCGGTGATGAACCGGTAGGTGATCGTTCCTTTGGGGTTTAGTGATCCCGATGAGTCAAATTCGATGCGTTGGAAATCTTGACTGCCTGTTATGGCGCTTAATGTCCGTTCTGTAATACGCAGTGGACGCTTGGTGAGATAGTTGATGGTGGCGCCTGGGGATCCGGATCCATATAAAACTGAACTATGTCCCTTGAGAATCTCAACCCGGTCAATCGTGGCAGAATCTCGAATATAGAAATGTTGGTTGTCGCGATGCCCATTGACAAAGACTTCACCCCCTGTATGAAAACCTCGAGCGGCAATGGCTGTGCTATAACCAGCCTGGTTTGTCGATTCATGAAGGCCTGGGATGTAAGTTACCGTATCTTCGAGCCGAGAACCCGGTAGATCCTCGATAGGGGGAATGCCGATGGATACGGGTGAGTCGGCCAGTGTTTGGTCAATGATACTTCCTGTCTCGACGGGGGTGGATAGAAAACCGCTGGGACAGCAGATATGAATGTCGAGCCCGCCTTCGCTGGACCTGGATGGCGGCTGTGGAGTTGTTACTGAAATCGTTTCACCCTGGATGGCTGTAGGTAGCAAGACCCAGAAACAGCCAATCGAGCCTTTCAAAAACCAGTAACCTGAACGAGACATGACAACCCCTCCAGCTCGGGAAAACAGTAATCACCGTTGCCATCGACCATTTTCCAATAGGAGATGGCCGTGCAGGGGTAGGGTGGCGCTTGTAATTCGACCGCGACCTTGATTGATTCCCCAGGGGTAACCCTAGGCAGCGGGATCTCCCTGCAAGCAGGAACTAGTCCGCGTTGACGGCTGATGCCGGAGAGTCGAGGTGATTTCGGGCGAATCTCGATCTCTTCGTCAATACAGATGATGCGGCGGCCTACCCATGGGATATGCCCGATGTTCTGAATCTCCCAGATCTTCTCGAATCGTTTGTTGATAGGAACCAAGCTGTAGTCGGGATAGTTTACATCCCCCAGGAAACCTATCGAGTCCCGCTTATTGGCGCCTTTCTCACCGTTTTCAGAAAACTCCCAATCCTCAAAGAGCTTGCGAAAGAGCAATATGGGGTGGACCCGCAGTCCACGACTTAGGCGAATCAGCGTCGATAGATCAGGCTCCCGAACATCACCTCGCAGTAGTTTATAGATCGTTTCTCTCGACAGAGAAGTCTGGCGGGACAATGCGCTAATGGATAGTCGCTGGTCGTTGATAGTCTTTCTTAGGAATACACCGAGTTCATATGCCGACATAACACCCCTTTAGTTGTTTTTCGTGTGTACCCGAATGAGTGGGGGCTTCCGTGCCTAAAATGCTGCTGAACAGGATAGTTAATAAGTTTTCACCTTGTCAACCGCTGTGGACATTTCAGCAATTAAGCTCTGCATCACGGTTGCGGATAGGGATCTATAAGCCATGTATTGATCGTGTTTGTTACAGCTGCGTCCGAGCAGTAGGGGCTTTTAAGTTGAGCCGGATCGGCGCCTATAACGGCGCGTGCGGCAAGTGGCGCGACCCAGAGAAATGGGTGGCAACGGGTGGTTATGTCCTCCATTTATGGCTGCAGGCCTGTCGAAATGAAGCCCTCTGAGTGAGCTAATGATTTAATACTAGTATGGTCCGCAATGGATACCATCCAGACGGGGCTGGGAGATGTGCCGGTCAAGGTGCCCACGGTGCGAGACCGTTCCGGACGGGGCGTGAAGTTCAACAGCCAGCTGGTGCCGCCGTATCTGAAGGGGACAAAGAACATCGAGGCGTTCATCCCCTGGTTGTACCTGAAGGGGATCTCGACCGGAGAGATGCAGCCGGCGCTGGAGGCGCTACTGGGTGAAGGCGCCACCGGGCTGTCGGCCGCTACGGTCAGCCGCCTCAAGAAGCGCTGGGAGGCGGACTACCGGCAATGGCAACAGCGTGACCCGAGCCGGCGGCGCTACGTGTACGTGTGGGCCGACGGGGTCTACAGCAACGTCCGCATGGACGATCGGCTCTGCCTGCTGGTGATCGTAGGCTCGGACGACACGGGCCGCAAGGAAGTGCTGGCGGTTCCGCCAAAGCTGGCGATTGGTGATGGCGCACTGGGGTTCTGGAAGGCGCTTGCCAAGAAATGGCCCCAAACGTCTCAACAGCGTTGCTGGATGCACACGACTCCAGGGATGGAGGAGGTAGAGCGACGCAGGAAGCCAAAGCCGAAGACGGCCAACGTGCTGAACAAGGTGCCGAAGTCGGTACAACCGAAGGTCAAGGCGGCCCTGCACGAGATCTGGATGGCCGAGACCTGGGAAGGTGCCTGCAAGGCCTTCGGGCACTGTGTGAAGCGTTTCGAGGCCAAGTATCCAAAGGCGATGGAGTGCCTGGTGAAGGATTAAGGACGCGATGCTGGCGTTCTACGATTTCCCGGCCGGTGCACTGGCAGCACATCCGGACGACGAATCCGATTGAATCGGTGTTTGCCACAGTGCATCTGAGGACGACGAAGACCAAGAACTTCGGCAATCGAATGACGACATTGGCGATGGCCTGGAAGCTGATGGAGGTGGCGCAGAACAAGTGGCGACGACTCCGGGGCTACAAGCTACTGACCGATGTGGTCGAGGGAGTGAAATTCAAGGATGGCGAACGAGTAGAGGATCATTCGCAGGGCGCCGCCAAGGCGGCTGTACACCAGATTTGACAATAGCTCGCCTTGTATTTTCGATACCTGCCCAGCCGGTCGGTCAGACAGTGAATCGGGGGCTTGCGTGAAAGGTGGTCTTGTTGCGTGAATAAGTATGTGTGAAGAGTCCGGTGTGGGAAAACCGCACGCGGGGATCTATGCAGGGGCACTGGATGACCTGTACCCCTACTGCGACGGCAAGGGTTAACCCTCATCGCCTGTGCTTAGCAATAATCTTTAAGATGAGGACGTTTAAGGAGGTCGAAATGGGGCTTTTTGGAAAACTGGGGGGTGGCGGAGAAATAACGCTAACACCACAAGGTGGATTGCTATTAGCTGCCATCACAATGGTTGCTATTGATGGTGCCGTTGATGATGATGAGCTTGCAATTATCCAACGTCTTGATCGCGGTGGTAGAAGATCTGACTTTGATACTGCTTTCAAAGCATGGAAAATTAAGTCTATAGAAGAGTGCGTAATGCTGGCAGCAGATTCCATGAATGAGAGACAACGGCTGATAGCTATCGCAAATCTTATTGATATTGCAATGGCTGATGGTGTGCTTGCAGGTGCCGAAGAAAAATTGCTTGAGGCTTATGTTGAAGCATTCAATACTCCAACAAATGAAATAGAGGCCATCGTAAACGTAATCTCTATCAAGAATGACAAGCAATCATTTCAATAGGGGGTGATGAAAATGGCTAAACGTATTTGTGATGTATGGCGAAAAACAAAGAATTGGTCGGTGGAAAGACCTGTTGGGATGCCCCCCGAATAAACTGGACACACATTTGGTCGTAGAGTGAGAACGACGGGAGGTGTCCATGAGCAAGCAATCGGTGAAACGCTGGTCGGCGAAGCGC
>CAZTOZ010000037.1:0-6822 GCA_964614535.1 uncultured Thiotrichales bacterium
TTGCTGGCGCGTCATCCCGGGGTGGAGGTCGCGGTGGTCACTTCCCGCGCGGAGGCCGGTCGTCCGGTCGCCGAACTGTTCCCCAATCTTCGCGGTTATATCTCGTTGAATTTCGAGGCGCCCGACCCCGCCCGCCTGGCCGATTGTGACGTGGTGTTCTTCGCCACGCCCAATGGCACGGCCATGAAGGAGGTGCCGGCGTTGCTGCGGGCGGGGGTAAGGGTGATCGACCTGGCGGCCGATTTTCGTCTCAAGGATCCGGCGGTGTGGGCGCAGTGGTACGGCATGCCCCATGCCTGCCCGGAGCTGCTCGATGAGGCCGTTTACGGCTTGCCCGAATTGAATCGTGACGCGATTCGCGGCGCTCGGCTGGTGGCCAATCCGGGGTGCTATCCCACGGCCACGACGCTCGGCCTGCTGCCTCTGTTGAAGAGTCGGCTGATCGATCTGGAGCATATCGTCGCGGATGCCAAATCGGGTGTCAGTGGCGCCGGCCGCAAGGCGCAGGTCGGCAGTCTGCTGGCCGAGGCGGGGGAGAGCTTCAAGGCCTATGCGGTACCGGGGCATCGTCACTGGCCCGAGATCCGCCAGGTGCTGAGCGGTTTCATCGATGCGCCGGTGGAGCTTGACTTCGTGCCGCATCTGCTGCCGATGATCCGTGGAATCCATGTCACGTTATACAGCTATCTCACTTCCGACTGTGACTCGCTTCAGGCAATCTATGAGGACTTCTACCGTGATGAGCCGTTCGTCGATGTGCTGCCGGCGGGCGCGCATCCCGAGACGCGCAGTTGCAAGGGTGCCAACTTCTGCCGCATGGCGGTGCACCGGCCGCGCAACGGCAGGACGGTAATCGTACTGTCGGTCATCGACAATCTCGTCAAGGGCGCCGCCGGGCAGGCGGTGCAGAACATGAATCTCATGGCCGGCTTTGAGGAGAGCGCGGGGCTGGAGGTCGTGGCGTTGACGCCCTGAGGCCGGCCGATGGGATATGTCCGCAAGCCCAGGCCTGTGATCCGGATCTACCGGGACGACGAACCTTCGGTGTGGCGTTGGTTGGGGCCGTTGCTTGCGGCGGCGGTGGTTCTGCTCGGGGTGAGCGGCTATTGGTTGGTGTCGTCGTTGTCGGGGGGTGGCTCGGGACTGTCTGCGGCCGAGGCGAGGGAACTCCGGCAGACGATCGACGATCTCAAGAGTCAGAACCAGGTGCTGCGCGAGCAGTTGGCGAGGGCGGTTCGCTCCAGCGAAATCGATAGCAAGGCCGGCGAGGAGTTGATGACGACGCTGGCCCAACGCGAGAAGGAGTTGCTGGATCTCAGGGAGGAACTCGATTTTTACAAGCGCATGGTGTCGTCCGAAGAGAAGGGCGGGGCGGCGTCGTCCATCAGCATTCGCAGTTTTTCGGTGATGCCGGCGGACAGGGAAGGTGTGTACCACTACAAGCTGGTGGTGGCCAGGGTCGACGGAAAGGGAAAGCCGGTCAGTGGCCGGATTCAGCTGCGCCTGCAGGGGCGCGAGAAGGGTGAGAGCCGTACTCTGGAATGGCGGGATATCTCGTCGGGTGGGGGCTTGCCCCGTTTCAAGTTCCAGTTTTTTCAGACGCTGGAAGGAGAGCTGGAGATTCCCGCGGGTTTCGAGCCGGCGCATATCCTGGTCAAGGTCATGCCGGACGGGAAGAAACAGCAGTCGGTTCAACAGAGTTTCTCCTGGAACTCGGTCAATGAGGGGAAGAAGAGTGTTACTGGGAAAGAGGAAGGCGAGAAAGTCGACGAGAATTGATACCGTCATCGGCAAGACCACGACGATCCGGGGTGATGTGGATTTCGCCGGTACGCTGCATATCGAAGGGACTGTCATCGGCAATGTCCGCGCCGAGAGCGACGACGAGGCGACGTTGATCCTGGACGAGGACAGTATGATTCAGGGTGACATCACCGTGGCCAACATCCTTGTCAATGGCACGGTCGAGGGCGATATTTTCTCGACCAAGCACGCGGAGCTGCTGCCGCATGCGCAGATCAAGGGCAATGTCTACTACAACCTGATCGAAATGTCGGTGGGGTCGGCGGTCAACGGCAGTCTGGTGCACCGGGAAGAGGAGCGGGGGCAGATCGAGTATCTCGACAACGCCGCGAAGAAGGCCGAGAACAGCTGAAGCCGCCGCTGTCGTTGGATGGTGTCGTTGGGGGGCCGGAAGGTTTCTTGACCGGTTTCGGCGGCCGGTGCTAGAGTCGATCCATCTCAATTGTTAAGAGGTTTTTCCGCTATGTCTGCAACTGAAAACGCTGCGCAGGAGCAAGAGATGGAGCCTGCACTGATCTTCACTGATGCGGCGGCCAAGAAGGTGAGCGAGCTGATCAAGGAGGAGGAGAACGACAACCTCAAGCTGCGGGTCTTCGTCACTGGCGGCGGCTGTTCCGGTTTCCAGTATGGTTTCACCTTCGATGAGGAGATTCAGGAAGGTGATACCACGGTCGAGAAAGGGGGGGTTACCCTGCTGATCGATCCGATGAGCTTCCAGTATCTGGCGGGCGCGGAAATCGACTACACCGAGGGGCTGGAGGGGGCGCAGTTCGTGATCCGCAACCCCAATGCGCAGACCACCTGCGGCTGTGGTTCCTCGTTCTCCCCCGGCTGATCGGCGTTGCCGCCAGGCGCCGAATCGGGCCGCCATCCGGCATGCCCACGAAAAAGCCCGCCTTTGGCGGGCTTTTTCGTGGCGGGTGTTCATGCGGCGTAGGTTGCGCCGAGAATCCTGGCGCCCCGGGCTCCCGTGAACATCGTGGTGTCGATTGGTTCCCGGGCCAGTGTCTTGCTGGCGAACCAGGCGAATGCCATTGCTTCCATCTGATCCGGGTCGATGCCGGCGGTTGCCGAGCTGGTCACGTGAAGCGTGGGCAGGTGGGCGGCCAGTCGATCCATCAAATGGGTGTTGTGGACGCCGCCGCCGCAGACATAGAGGGTGGTTGGATGATAGCGGTCGCCGAGCTGGCGGAGTGCTCCCGCGACCGAGGCGGCAGTCAGTTCCACCAGGGTGGCGGCCACGTCGTTTGGCGGGGGAGGTGCTGGCTCGTGACCGAGCTTTTCGTTCAGCCACTGGAGGTTGAAGTGTTCTTGCCCGGTGCTTTTCGGGGGGGCGCGGTCGAAATAGTCATCGGTGAGCATGCGATCGAGTAGTGGGCGGTGGAGCTGACCGCTGGCGGCCCACTCGCCCCTTTCGTCGTAGGGGCGGCCCAGGCTGTGCTGGATCCACCGGTCGAGCAGGGTGTTGCCGGGGCCGGTATCGAAACCCGCCACCGGTGTCGTCGAGCGATGTGCGGGGATGAGCGTCAGGTTGGCGATGCCGCCGAGGTTGAGCACGGCGGTGTCGGTGGTCTGCCGCAGGAAGGCGCAGTGGAAAGCGGGGGCCAGTGGCGCGCCCTGGCCCCCGGCGGCCATGTCCCGCCGTCGCCAGTCGCCGATGGTGATGATGCCGGTGCGTTCCGCGATGAGGTTGGGATCGCCCAGCTGCAGGGTGTTGGGGTAACGGCCGCCTGGGAGGTGGTATACCGTTTGACCGTGTGAGCCGATCGCCCGGATGGTGTATCGGGCCGGGATTTGCCGCAGCAGGCGTTGAGCGGCGTCGGCAAAGGCGCTGCCGATCCGGTGATCCAGCTCCAGCAGGGTTTCGAGGGTGGTCGTGCCGTCACCGGCGGTCAGTGCCGACAGCTCGGATCGTAGCGTTTTCGGGTAGGGGTGGTGGCATGCTGCGATCAGTTCGGGAGAGCCGCCCTCGAAAACGGCAGCGGCGGCGTCGATGCCGTCGATGCTGGTGCCGGACATCAGTCCGATGTAGCAGTCGGCGGGCATCAGTCGGAGAGGGTGGTTTCGGCGTAGCGCTCCAGCTGTGTCTTCAATGCGGCTGTCTTGGCAATGAAATCGGCCCGTAGCGATTTGGGCAGCGGCGGGGCCTTGGGCAGTTTCACCGTGACGGGGTTTTTGTGTACGTTGTTGACCCGGAATTCGTAGTGCAGGTGGTAGCCGGTTGCCGCCCCGGTCTTGCCGACGAAGGCGATCACTTGGCCCTGTTTGACGCGGCGCCCCCGTTTGATGCCTTTCTTGAACCCGGAGAGGTGCGCATACAGCGTGCTGTAGCGGCGGCCGTGCTGGACGATCACGGTCTTGCCGTAGCCCTTTTTCCATCCAGCGAAGATGACCTTGCCATCACCGGTCACCTTGACCGGGGTACCCTTGGGGGCGGCATAGTCCACGCCGCGGTGGGCACGGACGGTGTGCAGGATGGGGTGCCTGCGCTTCGGGTTGAAGTGGGAGCTGATCCGAGAAAACTTGACGGGCGTGCGGATGAAGGCTTTCTTCAGGCTGCGGCCGTCGGCGCTGTAGTAGCTGGTTTCGCCTTTGGGGTTGGTGTAGCGGAAGGCGTAGAAGGTCTTCCCCTGATTGATGAACTGGGCAGCCAGGATCGGGCCGTCCTTGAGTTTTTCGCCATTGGCGAACTGCTCCAGATAGATGATGCGGAAGTGGTCGCCAGAGCGGATGTCGAGCGCGAAGTCGATGTCGTACTCGAAGATCTCGGCCAGCTGCATGATGAGGTTTTCCGAGATACCTGCTTTTATCCCGGCAAGAAACAGCGAATCGTTGATGGTCGCTTCGGCGACCGCCTGACGGGTTTCGATCGGATCTGAAACTTTTTCGGCGGCGTAGCCATCGGTGCCGCGCTTGACGTGGACCCGCTCGGTACGGCTCTTGTGGTAGATCAGTTCAGCCAGTTTGCCATCGTTGTCCTTCAGAATCTGTAGGCGGTCGCCGGGGCGAATGGTCTTAACCAACGCCTCGATCTGCGGCAGGGAGGCGATGGCGTGAAGCTGACTGTGGATTTCCAGGCGGCTGAAGATGGTGGAGAGGGTATCCCCCTTTTCGACGGTAATGTGTTTCCACGGGTCGATTTCGGGCGCCTTGCCCAGTGTCGGCGGTCCGGTCAGGCCGTCTTCGCCTTCATCGGGGATGGGGATTGCGACATGGATGGTATCGATGTCGCTTCGATCGCTGGGGGCGGCGTCGGAGAGGGAACGATGGGTCTTGGCGAGAACGACACCGAGCACAGAAGCGGTGACGATGAACAGCAGGCCACGGATCACCCAGGGATGACGTAGCGTCAGGTCGTGCCGCCGGCCCCTGGTTGCCATGGTGCGGGGGCGCTTTAGGTGCTTGTTCCAAGTCATCGCCTTACAAGGAATTCCCTGATCGTTTTGAGGGTAGGTCGTGCTGCATTATACGTCAACCGCCATGGTGATTGGCAGCCGCTCTGAGTCCTGTCGGTGGCGGGGTGATTTGCAGGCTGGCGGCGTGATATGGTGTCGGGCCTTCCGGCTGGTTGTGACACTGTTTTGAGGAGTTCCCATGCCCAGTTCCATTGAAGATGCATTGGCGCTCATTCGTCGAGGCGCGGACGAGATTCTCCCGGAGGAGGATCTGGTCGAGAAGCTCGAGGAGGGACGGCCGCTGCGCATCAAGGCGGGTTTCGACCCCACCGCCCCCGATCTGCATCTCGGCCATACGGTTCTCATCAACAAACTCCGCCAGTTTCAGGATCTGGGCCACGAGATCCTTTTTCTGATCGGTGACTTCACTGGGATGATCGGTGATCCCACCGGAAAGTCGGCGACCCGTCCGCCGTTGACGGCGGAGGAGGTGGCGCGGAACGCGCAGACCTACCAGGAACAGATCTTCAAGATTCTCGATCCGCAGCGGACGCAAGTGGTGTTCAACTCCGCCTGGATGTCGAAGATGACCTCGGCGGAGCTGATCCAGCTGGCCGCAAGGCACACCGTGGCGCGTATGCTGGAGCGGGACGACTTCAGCAAGCGATACCGGGAAGGCAAGTCGATCGCGATACATGAGTTCCTCTATCCATTGATACAGGGGTACGACTCGGTGGCGCTTCGTGCCGACGTGGAGCTGGGGGGAACCGATCAGAAATTCAATCTGCTCGTCGGACGGGAGTTGCAGCGCCAATACGGTATGCCGCAGCAAGTGGTGCTGACCATGCCGATACTCGAAGGCCTCGATGGCGTGCAGAAGATGTCGAAGTCGCTCGGCAACTACATCGGGATCAACGATGCGCCGACGGATATGTTTGGCAAGCTGATGTCCATCTCCGACGAATTGATGTGGCGCTACTTCGAGTTGCTGAGCTTCCGCCCTCTGGAGGAGATTGCCAGGTTGAGGGATGAAGTGGCCGGCGGACGCAACCCGCGAGACGTCAAATTCGAGCTGGCGCGCGAGATCATCACGCGTTTCCATGACGCCACGGCCGCCGCCAGGGCACAAGAGGAATTCGTCGCCCGTTTTCAGAAGGGCGCGCTGCCGGATGAGATACCTGAGAAGTCAGTGCAGGCGGGCTCAGAAGGCCTGCCGATCGCCAATGTGCTCAAAGCGGCCGGATTGGTCCAGAGCACCTCCGAGGGACTGCGTATGCTGAAGCAGGGCGCGGTCAGGGTCGATGGTGAGAGGGTTACCGACAAGTCATTGATTCTAAAGGCTGGAGAGCAGCCGGTCGTGCAGGTCGGTAAGCGTCGGTTGGCACGCATCACCCTGACCTAGTCGGCGGGCGAAATATTTTTCCTGTGGTGTGTTGACAGTATTGATTATGGGTCTATAATACGCGACCTCGCTGCCCCGGGGCTGGGATTGATGCCTGGAGAAGGGGTGGATTTGAGTAAGGGACTGGAGCGATTTGGGCTTGATAAACGGGTTTCTGAGTCGCATAATGGACCGTTCCCCCGAAGAGAAGTTTTGGGGTGTTCTTTAACAAGAAGTGAACAG
>CAZTOZ010000038.1:0-24472 GCA_964614535.1 uncultured Thiotrichales bacterium
GCGGCACAGCGACTGTCGATCGTCGTGCCGGTGGCCATCGGCCTGATCTTCCTGATCCTGTTCACCACCTTCCGCTCGGCACGCCAGGCGATCCTGGTGCTGTCGAACATCCCGTTCGCGATGATCGGCGGCATCGTCGGGCTGTGGCTCACCGGGGAATACCTCTCGGTACCGGCCTCGGTGGGTTTCATCGCCCTGCTCGGCATCGCCGTGCTCAACGGGGTCGTGATGGTGACCTACTTCAACCAGTTGCGGGCCTTGGGCAAGCCGCTCCACGACGTCGTCGTCGAGGGGGCCCGGCGCCGCTTGCGACCGGTGCTGATGACCGCCAGCATCGCCGCCTTCGGGCTGGTGCCGCTGCTGTTCGCCTCCGGCCCCGGCTCGGAGATCCAGCGCCCGCTGGCCATCGTCGTCATCGGCGGACTGATCTCGGCAACGCTGCTGACGCTGATCCTGCTGCCGATCCTCTACCGCCGTTTCGCCTTTGCCGCCGGCGATCACGCCAACCCCGGAGATGCCCAATGAACGCGACCACTTCGCCTGCCACGCCCGCCGACGCGCTGCTGACGCTGATCCTGCCGCCCCCCCTGGCCGATCCGGTCAGCGACTGGCTGCTGGAACAGCACGAGATCACTGGCTTCGTCAGCCTTCCGGTCAACGGTCATGGCGGCGCCGAACACGGCATGAGCGCCGCGGAGAAGGTGGCAGGCTACCGCCGCGGCTGGATGATCCAGACCCATCTGCCGGAACCGTCCGCGCAGGCGTTGCTGCAACGCCTGCGCGAGACCTTCGCCGGCAGCGACATCCATTTCTGGCTGGCGCCACTGAGCGCCTGCGGGCACCTGGGCTGAACCGTGCCTCGCCCCGATGGGAGCACGAGGTTCCCCGGGGGCAGTTTCTGACGCTGTATCGGTGATTTGCTAAACTCCCCGCCCCAAAACCGCCACAACGCCCAACCAGAGAGCCGACACGCCCGCGGGAACACGCTCCGCGGGCCCGCCACCAGCGGCAACGGAGCAGACCGAAGATGACACAACGCTACGACGCACTGCGCGACAACGTGAGAATGCTGGGCGACAGCCTGGGCGAGACGATCCGCAACCACCTCGGCCAGGAGGTCTTCGACAAGATCGAGCTGATCCGCCAGCTGGCCAAGAACGCCCGCATCAACGGCGGCGGCGACGCCCAGGAGGCGTTGCTGAAGGAGCTGACCTCGCTCTCCGACGACGAGTTCCTGCCGGTGGCCCGGGCCTTCACCCACTTCCTCAACCTCGCCAACATCGCCCAGGAGTTCCACCGGGTGAAGAATCAGCAGGTGTTGTCGGAGCTGGACTCGGTCAGTGCCTTCGGCCAGGTGCTCGGCCGGCTCCAGAGCCAGGGGGTCGATGCCGAGACGATCTTCGACACGCTCGGCCAGATGCGCATCGAGCTGGTGCTGACCGCTCACCCCACCGAAGTCAACCGGCGCACGCTGATCATGAAGTACAGCGCCATCAACGACTGTCTCAAGGCCATCGATCGTGGCGAGGACCACTACCACCGCCTGCGCGAGCTGATCGCCCAGATCTGGCACACCAACGAAATCCGCCAGCAGCGGCCGACGCCGATGGACGAGGCCAAATGGGGCTTTGCCGTCATCGAGAACAGTCTGTGGCAGGCGGCGCCGGAGTTTCTGCGTCAGGTCAGCAACAAATGCCTGGAACATTTCGGCAGGCCGCTGCCGCTGGACTGCGCGCCGGTGCGCTTCGCCTCGTGGATGGGCGGCGACCGCGATGGCAACCCCAACGTCACCGCCAAGGTCACCGAGAACGTGTTGCTGCGCGCCCGCTGGGTGGCGGCCGGCCTGTTCGCCCGCGATCTGATCCAGCTGCGCAACGAGTTGTCGATGAGCGAATGCAGCGACGAACTGCGCCGCCGCGTCGGACCCAACGAGTCGGAGCCTTACCGCACGCTGCTGCGCCGTCTCATCGTCGCCCTCGAGGACACGCGCTACTGGCTGGAGAAGAAGATGCAGGGGGAATCGGTGCTCAAGCCGCGGGTGCTGATCTGGAAGACCGAGCATCTGCTGGAGCCGCTGATGCTCTGCCACCGTTCCCTGTGCGAATGCGGCATGCAGATCATCGCCGAGGGACCGCTGGAGGACACCATCCGCCGCCTCTCCTGCTTCGGTATCGAGCTGGTCAAGCTGGACATCCGGCAGAACGCCGACCGCCATGCCCAGGTCTTCGACGAGCTGACCGAATACTACGGGCTCGGCACCTACTCGGAGTGGAGCGAGGAGGCCAAGCAGGCCTATCTGCTGCGGGAACTGCAGAGCAAGCGGCCGCTGATCCCGCGCCGCTGGCGGCCGTCCGCCGACGTGCGCGAGGTGCTGGAGACCTGCCAGGTCATCGCCAGGACCGAGCCGCAGGCGCTCGGCTCCTATGTCATCTCGATGGCGGCGCAGCCCTCCGACGTACTGGCGGTGATCCTGCTGCTGTGCGAGGCCGGGGTGCAGCACAAGATGCACATCGCGCCGCTGTTCGAAACGCTGGCCGACCTCAACAACGCCGCCAAATGCATCGACGATCTGCTCAACATCGACTGGTACCGGGACTACACCGACGATCACCAGGAGGTGATGATCGGCTACTCCGATTCGGCCAAGGATGCCGGCCAGCTGGCCGCGGTCTGGGGCCAGTACCGGGCACAGGAGGAGCTGACCCGCGTCTGTGGCCGGCATGGCGTCCACCTGATGCTGTTCCACGGTCGCGGCGGCACCGTCGGCCGGGGCGGCGGGCCAAGCCACACGGCGATTCTGTCGCAGCCGCCCGGCTCGGTGAACGGCGGCCTGCGGGTGACCGAACAGGGCGAGATGATCCGCTTCAAGTTCGGCACGCCGGAGCTGGCGATCCGCCATCTGGAGCTCTACACCAGTGCCGTGCTGTCGGCCACGCTGATGCCGGCGACCGAGCCACGCAAGGAGTGGCGCCAGGAGATGGATTCGCTGACCACCACCGCCCACCGGCACTACTGCGCGGTGGTCAAGGAGCACCCCGACTTCGTCGAGTATTTTCGCCTGGTGACCCCGGAGCAGGAGCTGTCGAAGCTGCCGCTGGGCTCGCGGCCGGCCAAGCGTCGCGTCGATGGCGGGGTCGAGAGTCTGCGGGCCATTCCGTGGATCTTCGCCTGGACGCAGATCCGTCTGATGCTGCCGGCTTGGCTCGGCTCCGATGCCGCGCTGGCCGAGGCGATGGAACACGGCCGGCTCGACCTGCTCCACGAGATGTACGAGCAGTGGCCATTCTTCCATGCCTATGTGGACCTGCTGGAGATGGTGCTGGCCAAGGCCGAGGCGGACATCGCCGCCTACTACGAGAAACGGCTGGCGCCGGAGCGGATGCGACCACTGGGGGACGATCTGCGCCACCGTCTGGAGATCGTCACCGACGCGGTGCTCAAGCTCAAGGATTCGGGCTGCCTGCTGGAGGACAACCCGGAACTGAAACGGCTGGTGGACTGGCGCAATCCCTATATCGACCCGCTGCACTATCTGCAGGCCGAACTGCTCCACCGCGACCGCAACCACTACGACGAAAAACTGGAGCAGGCGCTGATGATCACGATGGCGGGCATCGCCGCCGGGCTGCAAAACACCGGCTGAGCACTGGAGCGCGACCGCCGTGGACGACGACCGCTTTGCCGCCACCGCCCGGGTCTATGGCCGCGCCGCGGCCGAGCGCTTCACCCGGCTGCACGTGCTGGTGGTAGGCATCGGCGGTGTCGGCTCCTGGGCGGCCGAAGCGCTCGCCCGCAACGGCGTCGGCGAGATCACCTTGCTCGACAACGACGACATCGCCCGCAGCAACATCAACCGCCAGATCCATGCGCTCGAATCCACCATCGGCCGGCAAAAGGTGGCCGTCATGGCCGAACGCATCGCCGCCATCAATCCGGCCTGCCGCTGCCATCCGATCGACGATCTGCTGGTCGGCAACAATCTCGACAAATACCTCGGCCGTGGCTACGACTACGTCATCGACGCCATCGACAGCATTCGTTTCAAGGCGGCGATGATCTACTGGTGCAAACGCAACCGGCTGCCGATCGTCACCACCGGCGGCGCCGGCGGCCTCACCGACCCGACGACGGTGACGGTGAAGGATCTGACGCTGACCCACAACGACCCGTTGGCCGCCAAGGTGCGCCACCGGCTGCGCGCCCGCTACGGCTGGAGCCGCAATCCCCGGCGGCGTTTCGGCATCGACTGCGTCTTCTCCACCCAGCAGCCACTCTACCCCCGCGCCGACGGCAGCGTCGGTCACGAGAAACCCGGCACTGCCGGCACCACCCTCGACTGCGCCACCGGCTACGGCTCCAGCGTCGTCGTCACCGCCACCTTCGGCATGGTGGCGGCCGCCCGGGTGCTGGAGAAGACGCAGCCCAGGAACGGCTGAAGCGATGGAACTGGAACCCCACGCCGTGCCGCCGTCACATATTCTCCGCTGGTTCCGGGGCGGGTTGACGCTGAGCACCCGCAAGCCGTTGTGGTTCGTGCTGCTGGTGGCCGTGCTGCTGCCGCTGGATCACGGCCTCTGGGCGGTGGCGCAGTTTCTGCTGGTGCCGGCGCTGCTCGCCTGCGGCGTGGTGCTGGCGTTCGCCGCCGAGCGCGATCAGGCGGTCGTCGAGATCCTGCGCGCCAACGGCCTGCCCGGCGGCTGGCCGCTGGCGCGGGCGACGCTGCTGGCCGCGCCGCTGGTCTTTCTCATCGCCCAGATGATCGGCTGGATGCTGCGCGGCCTGGCACGACTCGACGGCGGCGGCACGGCCGCCACGGCCACGCCCTCGCCGCTGAGTTTCGATCCGGCCAACACGCTGCTGATCATGCTGTTTCTCTGGTTTGTCTCGGTCGGCCCGGTGCTGTGGTTCACGTTGCCACTGCTGGCGCTGGAGCGGCTCTCCGCGCGCCGGGCGATCGCGCTGGGGTTTCGCGCCTATGCCCGCAACCTCTACATGGCCATGCTCACCGCGCTGCTGGCCATCGTGCTGGCGATGGGGACGCTGGTGAGCATTTCGCTGTTTCCACTGGTGGCCATCATCGCCTGCGCCATCTATCTGAGCTATCGCGACGTCTTCTACGGCGAGGGCTTGAAGCTGGCGACGCGACGACGCACCTATCTCTCGCCGACGATCCGTTCCACCAGCCAGCCGTGAAACACGGAGAAGAGCAGGATCAACAGTGTCAGCACCACCATATAGGTGGTACCGAAGTAGAAGGCCATCAGCGGCAGCCACGGCAGCTTGATCGAGCGGGCGTAGAGAAAGGCCGCCGCCAGTGCCGGCCGCATCCCCTGCTCGCGCATGTTCTTCAGCAGCGGATACCACGGATAGATCGGCCCGTGGGAGAGCACGCCCGCGCCGATGGCGACGATCCATCCCCGCAGGCCGCTGCCATGGCCGGTCATGGCGGCCAGCCTGCCGGTGACGCCGGTGAAGAGCTCGGTCATCCAGAGAAAGAGGAAGACCAGCAGAAAGATTGGCGCCAACTCCACCACCATTCGCCGGAAACGCGCGATGCCGGCCTCGCCGAACGACGGAAACCACCACGCCACCAGCAGATAGAGCAGGCAGACCGCGCCGAGAAAGAGCCAGCCGCGGTGACGCGCACGATCAGAGCGCATCGACCATCACCACGGTCAGCCAGGCCACGATCAGTGCCATGACGAAGGCGATGGCATTGCGCCAGACGGCGAACCGCCAGCCCAGCATCATCCCCTCCACCGGCAGCGGGACGATGCCCACCGTCACCCAGGCGATGATGAAGGTGGTCACCGCATAGAGATCCACCCCGGCCTGCTGCAGTTCGCCGGCCAGCAGATAACTGATGACCGGCTGGGCCGCCGCGATGCTGCCGATGGCGTCGGCGATCAGCATGTCGACGAACGCGCCGTGGCCCAGCGCGCCATGCTCGATCAGCGTCGGGATCAGCTCGATGATCAGGCTGGACAGCAGCATGACACCGAGCAGCACCGGAAACAGCCGCAGAAACAGTCGTATCGTCTTTTGCGCCGAAAGGCGCAGGCGGGTCGCCAACGGGGTAGTCATCACGGTCGGGTCTCAGCCGGCTGGAAGCGCCGCGATTGTTTCAGAAACCCCGGCGCGTTGCATCCCCGAATCGTCGCCAGGCACTACCCACCACCACGATCCGGCGGACGAAGGGGCGGGCGATGCGACGCGGCTCACTCTATCGACCGCCGCCCCTACCCGGCGCCCAAGGGGCTTTCTATACTCGCGGACCCGATCACTCCGCTGGTGCCGATGAATCCTTCCCCCGCCAATATCCGACATCGATTCGGCTCCCCACTCAAACGCCTGCTGCTTCTGCTGCTGCTCGGGGCCATCGGCGCCGAAATCGCACTACGGCTGCTGACGCCTCCGACCACCTTCCTGTTCCCATACGATGCGGCCTACTGGAAGACCCAACTGCGCCAGCAGTTGGCGGCGCGGGGCGCCGACCGGCTGCTGCCAGACGACCTGATCCACGATCCGGCGCTGGGATGGCGCATGAAGCCGGACTTCCACGCCGACGGCATCCATCACGACGCGGACGGCCATCGCCGGACGCCCACTCACCCGACCGATGCGGCGTTCGAGATCGTGCTGCTGGGAGATTCGTTCACCTACGGCCTCGGCGTGGGCGACGATGAAACCTTCGGCGCGCGGCTCGCCGAGGCCACCGGTGCCACCGTCGTCAACGCCGCGGTGACGGCCCATGGCATCGACCAGTCGTTGCTGGTCTGGAAAGAGCAGGCCCGGCAACGCCAGCCAAGGTTCGTCGTGCTCGGCTACGCAGTGGACAAGTTCTTCACCAACCCGCTGCCGGTCAGGAACCTGCCGAAACCGTGGTTCAGCGTCGAAGACACGTCGCTGCGCCTGCAAGGCGTGCCGGTGCCTCCCCCCGAACGTCTGGAGACATCGGGCCGGCTGGCACACCCTTTTTCGCCAAGGCTGATCGAGGCGATCCGGTGGCTGCACCGTAAGATCGGGGCCAAACTGGGCTGGGGCGACGACTTCGAACCACAAGCCCAACTCAGCGACGCACTGCTCGGCAGTCTGAACGACGCCGTCACGGCCAACGGGGGCACACTGATCACGATGTTCATCGGCCACTGTTTCGACGGTGAGCGCGACAATCTGGTGGCCGAACGCGCCATCATGGCAAGCTGCGAGCGCCGTGGCCTGCGCTGCATCAATATGGCCGAGGCGATGCGTGGCGACCAATTCCAGGACTACTACGGCGACAACTGCCACTGGTCGGCCCGGGGACACCGTTTCGCGGCGGCGAAACTGCTCGAAGTGATGAGAGGCGACGACTGATCCGGCCTGTCGTACCGTCGATCGGCCCCACGCCGGCCGAGGCTGGCCATGGGGCGGCATCTGCCGATAGCGGTCACAGGACGGCCCCCAGAACGGGCGGCCACGATCACTGCAACCAGGAGAGACCCATGAGAGCCCTCACTACCCTCATCTACATGCTGTTGGCCGCCCTGCTCGCCAGCCAGGCCGTGGCCGACACCGAACTGAGGAAGCGCTTCACCGACGACGAGCTGGTCGAGATCCTCAAACAGGACGGCTACGGCGCCGTCGGCATCCTCAAACCCGGCATCGTCCGCGTCAAGATCAATGGCCGCTCCTATCTGCTGCTGAACAACAACGACGGCGACCTGCAGACCGTCTATATCATCGGCGGCGTCGAGCTGACGAGCGACGACATCAACGAATGGAATCGCGGCAAACGCCTCTCCCGCGCCTACCTCGACGACGACAACGACCCGGTGCTGGAATCCGACCTGCTGGCGAACGCCGGCATGACGCCGGAGCACGTCACCGAGTTCTTCCGCGTCTTCGTCGGCTCGGTGGACGCCTTCCGGGACTTCGTCATCCAGCACGATCGCGGCTGAGCCGGGGCACCCTATCCCGGCCGGCCGTCGATCCGTACCTTGATCAGCATCGGCAGATAGAGCACCACCATGCCGGCGAAGGCAGCAGCCCACAACAGCTGCGACAGGCCGACCCAGAGATCGTAGCGGGCGCCGGCCAGCAACGGCAGTAGAACACGAACGACGGCGCCGGCTGCCAGCAGCGCGAAGATCGGCAACAGCACCGCCGGCGGACTGAAGACGTTGCGGCCGGTATGCCCCAGCGTGACCCGCGCCATCATGCCGATGGTGATCAGGCCGATGCCGCCGTAGGCAAAGGCGTGGATGGCGAGAAACGGCGAGATGCCGGCGAAGATGGCGACGGCCTTGAGCAGAAAGCCCAGTACGATCCACCAGTAGCCGAGGTAGAGCGTCCACAGCAACGTCTTCTTCCAGATCCCCGGATGGTGCCATCCCAGCAACCGCCAACCGTGGAGCACAAACATCGCCAGCGCCAGCAACGCCGTGACCAAGGCGGTCGGTGCCACCAGATCCGCCACCACGTAGAGGGCGAAGCCGGCGACGACGGCCACATCCAACCGCCTGTCGTTGCGCGCGGTGAACGGACAACCCAGGCCCTTTTCGATGAAAAACGGGATCACCCGCCGACCCATCGTGAAGATCACCGAGAGCACCAGATAGAACCCGCCGTAAAGGCCGATCCGCAGACCCGGCGGCCAGGCCCCGGTCAGGCCGAGATAGAACAGCAGGTTGGCCACCGCCATCGCGCCCACCTGGGCCGGAAAGGCGAGCTGATGCCACTGCCGCGACTTGACGATCGGATGCAGCAGCGCCACCGTCAGCAGCACGCCAAACAGCAGATCGGCCGCGGCCAGCAAGAGGAGCCCGCCGTCACCGACGAACAGCACCAGTACCCGGCCCGCCAGCCACAGCAGCAGCAACCCCAGCAAGGGCCAGCCACGCACCGTCTGCACCCCGGTCCAGTTCATCTCCGCGGTCAGCAGGAATCCGCCGATCACCGCCAGCCCGAAGCCGAAGACCATCTCGTGGCCGTGCCAAAGGGTCGCCGGATAGGCGGCCGCCGGCAGCGCCCACTGCTGGAAGTAGATCCCCATCCACAGCAACATCGCCACCACGCCATAGAGCATTGCGGCGGAAAAGAACGGCCGGAAGCCGAGCTTGAGAAAGGCGGTCTTGTCGGTGACGGGTTGTTCGATCTTGAGCATGGGCGAGCCTCGGGTTCGGGGATGCGGGGTTCTCGACGGTGGAAACAGCGCGCTGCAACGCCCTGACGCCATACCGTTTCATACAGTTTTCCAGCGCACCTCTAAAGATGTAGAATGGATGCATGTTATATCACGCCGCACCGCGCTGACAACCGACACCATGCAACTGACCCGCCAGACCGACTACTCCCTGCGCGTACTGATGTACCTGGCCATTCTCGACGAGGGTCGGCTCGCCCAGCTCGGCGACATCGCCGCCGATCACGGCATCTCCCGCAACCATTTGGTCAAGGTGGTGCACCGGTTGGGACAGCTCGGCTACATCGTCACCCGGCGGGGCAAGGGCGGTGGCATCCGCCTCGCGCGGCCGGCGGGCGAGATCAATATCGGCGAAGTGGTCAGCCGGCTGGAAACCACGCTGGTGCCAATCGACTGCACTGCCCTGGCCTGCAAGCTGCTGCCGGCCTGCAACCTCAACCGGCTACTCGCCAGCGCGGTCGGCGCCTACCTGCAGACGTTGAAGGGCCACACGCTGGCCGATCTGGTGGCACCCGGCAAGACCCGGGCACTGCTCGAGACCATTCACGGACTCGAAACCGACTGACCGATGCAACTGCTCTATCTCCACGGCTTCAGCAGCGCCGCGGCGTCACACAAGGCCAACCGCTTACAGGCGGCGCTGGCGCCCCTGCCGGTGACAATTCCCGACTACCCGGCCCACCGGCCCGACACCGCCGTCGAAACGATCGGCCGGATCCTCGACGAGCTTCGCCAGCAGGCCCCCGAATCGACCATCGCGCTGATCGGCAGTTCACTGGGCGGCTACTATGCCCAATATCTCGCGGCCACACGCGACGACATCGACAAGGTGGTGATGTTCAATCCGGCCCTCGATCCACAGCCGCCGCTGGAGCCATGGATCGGCGCCAACGTCAACAGCATCACCGGCCAGCCCTTCCACTTCAGCCGCGACGACTGGTCGGCACTGGCCCGTTACGACGTGCCACGACGGGCCATCACCACGCCGACGCTGCTGCTGGTCGACGCGGGTGACGAGGTGATCCCGCCAGCCTTCGCCATCGACCGCTACCAGGACCGGCCCGGCAAGACCATCCTCTATCCGGGCGGCAGCCATGGTTTCGACCATCTCGACCAGGCACTGCCGGAAATCCGGCGATTCCTCGACAGCTGACAAAATTTTGCCGTTTGCGCGCTTCGTGCCGCCAAATGTATCGAAAACGTCACAATCCCGGGTAAGGTTGTTGGGATAGAATCTGTACGAACATTGTCAGATAGTGACGATTCCCCACATCCCGCCCATTGCTGGCTTGCAGTTCTGGAGGACGATACCCGATGAAACGGTTCAACCCGACGACTCACTCCCACCGTCTGGCGGCGGTTGCCGCGCTGGCGCTGTTTTCCCAGCCACTGCTCGCCGAGCTGGGGTGCCCCACCGGCCTCGTTCCCGACGGCAACGAAAAGGTCACCGACGGCAGCTTCGTCCAGGGCTACGCCAGTTTCACCACGGCCATCCCGTTCAAGTTTCCGCGGGGGCAATACCCCACCGACGGCAATCCGCCCAACAGCTCACCCTATCCGACCACGGCCATCTCGATCATCGATGGCAACGTCGATCTCGGCGGCATCGTCCAACAGGCGCCCTTTCCGGGCGATCCGAACCCCGGCGCCGGCCTTCCGCCGGTCCCGGCCATCGACAGCTGGTTCGCCTACAACGGGGTCGATGCCGGCGCGCCATCGAAGCTGTGGGAGCAGGAGATCGGCGGGCTGGAGCCAAACACCGATTACGCCTTCAGCGCCTACGTGTCGAACGCGCTGGCCCCCGGACAACAGGCGGTCGGCGCCGCCGCGCCCCAGCTCGCCTTGCACATCGATGGCGTGCAGACCGGCAACCTCTTTCCGGTCTGTGACGCTGGCGGACCGCTCGATCCAGTCCAGAACGACTGCGCCAACGAAGCCACCCAAGACCGCTGGCAGCGTATCGCCGTCACCGCCAATCCAGGTGGCAAGGACACCATCAAGATCGCCATTCACGACGCCCAGCCGTTGAAGACCAGCTACGGCAACGACCTGGCGATGACCCGCGTCAGCCTGCAGAAATGCGTACCGATCGGCACCCCGGACATCGACATCCGCGTCGATGGCAATCCCGCCGACACCGTGAGCTTCTCTCCCTTCACACCGGGCGGCGCCGCTGTCGAGCGGACCATCACCGTCACCAACAACGGCACCGGCACGCTGGTGATCGGCAATATCGCCAACCCGGCCAACCCCGACTTCACCATCGTGACCGACAACTGCAGCACGCAATCGCTGGGGGCGGGAGAGAGCTGCACCATCGTCATGCACTTCACCCCGGGCGACGAAGCCAGCACAGTGCTGTCGATCCCGTCGAACGACCCCGACGAAGACCCGGCCGAGGTGACACTCAAGAGCGAACGCCAGCAAGGGCAGAGCGGCGTGCTGGGGGACAGCGGCGCCAACCGTGGCGAGATCCTCACCCGCCTCGACGGCGGCGTCGGCGGCTTCGGCCTGCCGTTCGCCCTGGCGCTGTTGCCGCTCGCCCTGCGGCGTCGCCGGCTGATCGCGGCGGCAACGCTGCTGGGCCTCGGCGCCACCACGGTCCAGGCCGAACAGGGGCAGTTCTATCTCGGTGGCGGCTTCGGCATGTCGGATCTCGAACCGAAGATCGTCAACCTGCCGCTGCGCGTGGACGAGAACAACGACAAGGTCTTCAAGTTCGTGCTCGGCTACGACCTGCTCGACTGGCTGTCGGTGGAGGGCTTCGGCGCGCGGATGGGCTCGGCCTCGATCTCCAACGGCGCCGACATCGACTACAACAGCTATGGCGTCGGCGTCGTCGCCAACCTGCCGAACAACGTCTCCGGCTTCTCCCTGCTCGGCCGGCTCGGTTACGGCCAGATCGACAACAGCGGCAACATCGCCTACCGCGAGGTGGAGGACTACGAGATCTATGCCGGCATCGGCCTCGAATACCAGTTCGACAACGACTTCTCCCTTCGTGGCGAATACGACTACATCGACAAGGACGCCACGATGATCACGATGAGCCTCGTCAAGCGCTTCGGTGGCAAGGAGGAGCCGCAGGCACCACCACCGATCACGGCCGCGCCCGCGCCGAAAGTCGCCGAAGTCCAACAGCCGGTACCGACACCCGCGCTACCGAAACCCCAACCACCCGAGGTCATCACCCTCGTTCTCGAACCGATCCATTTCGCCACCGATTCGGCGGCATTGACCCCGGACGCCCGCAGCCGCCTCAACCGCATCGTCGACGTCATGCGGACCTATCCCCAAGTCAAGCTGCTGATCGTCGGCCATACCGACAACCGCGCCAGCGACCAATACAACCTCATCCTGTCGCTGAAACGGGCGAAAGCGGCCATGGACTATCTGATGATCAAGGGCATCGACCGCCAGCGGCTGGCCTACGAGGGCCGCGGCGAGCGCGAGCCGATCGCCGACAACCGCACCAAAGAGGGCCGGGCGAAGAACCGGCGGGCCGAGTTCCACCCGACACCGCAAAAGGTGGAGAAGAAGCGGTAGCCGCCACCGGGTCCCGGCCTCTCACTGGCCGGGGACGAGGGGTGGCAGACCACAATGGCTGCGCAGACAGCCGACCAGCGAGAGAGTGATACGGGCGCTGGCGCCCCACAGCCGCTCGCCCGCCCGTTGGCGATAGGAAACCGAGCGCCCACGACCCGAGCCGTCGGCCAGATGCAGCTCGACGATCTCGAAATTGGCGCTGTCGGCCAGCCAGACCAGCGGCAACGTGAAGACCCGCGCCACCTCCGCCCTCTGCAACCGCAGCGGATAGGGCCACGGCATCGTCGCCACCACCGGGGTGATCTCGACGCCGGCAATGCTGCGATGGGGCGGCAGTTCACCCAGCAGCGTCGCATCGGCCGGCACCAGGCCGATCTCCTCCCCGGCCTCCCGCAACGCCGTCTCCCGCAACGACGCATCCCCCGGCTCCCACATGCCGCCGGCATACGCCACCTGGCCACTGTGGCGGTCACGTTCGGAGCGGGCACGGCGGATGAACAGCAACGACCAGCCGTCGTCGACACGAACCAGTGGCAGCAACACAGCGGCACGACGAGGCGCAGTAGTGGCCGAATCGTCTTCCGGCAGATCGAGCAACGGCGGTCGTCGCATGGCCAGCGCGGTGGCGATCTCGGTGGGGGTGAGCCGGTCCAATCCGGCCAGCATGTCGGCGGAAGATGAAACCATGGGGGGATTCTCGGTTGTAATCGGCGCGGGGTCGGTCTCGGCAAGCTGGCGCGGCGCCGACCTTCACCGCACACGGGCTGCTCTTCGGCGCGCTGCCGTCAGCGTTTCTCCACCTGGAAACAGTGCCGGGCGACATCCTGCTCCACGCCGATCCGGTCCTGGGCGCGGCGCTCGACACCCATCCGCGTCAGCTCCACCAGCAGATCCCGAGCCGCCCGGCACTGCCGTTCGTGATAGTCGGCCAGCAACCGCGCCAGCGTCTGCTGCGCCAACGGCTCGTCGCGATCGCAACGCTCGCCGACGATTCGTTCGAACCGCGCCACCGCCGCCTTGCGGGCCTCGTCGTCGAGGTAGACCCGCTTGCCCTGATAGGCGGCCGAATGGGGCGAACGCTGGGTATGCAGATTGCCCTCCTCGTCACGATAGACCGGCTGCGCCTTCTCCAGCACCCGCAGTTGCACCAGCGCATGGCCACACTGCTCACGCCGCTGGCGCCGTTCGTCGGCCTCGGCCTGGCGCTTCTGTTCTCGGCTGCGACGCACCGCCTCCAGATGCCGGCCGCGCTCGTCGTAGGCCTGCTCGATCCGCCGTTGCCGCTGCTCCCGCTCCCTGCTGTCGATCACCGGCGGCGGTTCGATCTCCACCTCCCGGGCGGGCACGTCCTCCGGGCTCGACTCCGAATAGTGGGTGATGCCGTTGGCATCGACCCACTTGTAGATGCCGGCGACCGCAACCGCCTGCGGCAACAGTATCAACAGCCAACCGATCACCACGCCATGCACGGTTCGACGCCTTGTCATCGTTCCCAACCCCCTACCGGCTATACTGTGAACCTTACACCATCCGCTCACCGTCAAGGAGTCCCCATGCCGATACCCGGAACCACCGTCACAGGACAACGACTGCTGGCCATCGCTGCCCTTCTGCTGCTGACCACCGGCTGTTCCGAAGTGCGCAAACTCACCTATCCCGGCGACATCACCTATATCGACCGCAGCACGGTCACCGGCGCGATGCGACAGATGGCCGACGCCGTCAGCCGGCTGGAGAACGCGATCCGCTCGGCCCCGTCACCGCAGGCGGTCGATCAACGGACGGTGGTCGGTGAACTGAAGGTGCTGGAGAGGCTGGCATCGTCACTTCAGACCCGCAAGGGCTACACCACCGATCCGTTGCTGGACAAGCACATGAGCGCCTTCATCGACGACGTGACGCTGGCGCGCGAGCAGGCGCAGAAACAGCCGCCAAACTATTTTCTCGCCGGCCATATCGCCGGCAGCTGCGCCGCCTGCCACCGCTTCCGCTGACGCTCACCCCAACGCCGTGGCCGCCTGCATCACCACCCAATAGCGCAGCAACTTGCCGACGAAGATGGCCAGCGCCGAAGCGGGAAACGGCAGGCGCAGCCAGCCGGCGGCAAGGCAGAAACCATCCCCGACCAGCGGCAACCAGCTCAACAGGAGCAGCGGCACGCCCCAGCGCCGCAGCCGCGCGATGGTGGCGGCCGGAACCCGCCGCAACACCGCCGCCGGCCCGCGAAAACGGCCGAGCCAGTAGCCCAGACCCCAGGTGGTGAGCGCGCCCAGTGTGTTGCCGACGGTGGCGATCAGCAGCAGCCGCAACGGCTCGTCGCTCCCCCGGGCCACGAGATAACCCAACAGCGCCTCCGAACCGCCGGGCAGAATCGTCGAGGAGATCAGCGCGCTGGCGAACAGGCTGGCCTCGCCGGTCGAAATCACAGTGATTCGCATCCATTCCAGATCGAAGGCGGTACAATAGCAGACCCGCGAACCACCCTCTCTTCCCAATGATTCACCGCTGCTCCCGCCACCTGGCATCGCTGCTGCTGCCGCTACTGCTCACCGCCTGCGACTGGTTCGCCCCCGAACCGCCACCGCCCCCGCCGGCCGAACCCGGCATCGGCAAGGCGGTACCATGGACGGCACTGCCCGGCTGGGAACGCGACCGCCTGGTCGAGGCCTGGCCGGCGGTGCTGGCACAGTGTCCCCGGATGGTGCGCAAGGGCGAATCGCCGTGGCGAGCACTCTGCGATGCCGCCCGGCGGGTCGATGGCGACAGCGAAGCGGCGATCCGCGCCTTTCTGATGCAGTGGTTCGAACCCCATGTCGTCGCCGGCCGCGGCGGCGACACCGAAGGGTTGATCACCGGCTACTACCAGCCGATCCTCCACGGCAGCCGCACCCGCTCGGAGAAATACCGCTACCCGCTCTACCGGCGCCCCGATTCACTGCTGCGGATCGAGCTGGACGCGCTCTTTCCCGAACTGAAGGGTAAGCGCGTGCGGGGACGGCTGGAGGGTCACCGCGTGGTGCCCTATTTCGACCGCGCCGCCATCGACGGCGAGCAACGACCACTCGAGGGCCATGAACTGCTCTGGCTGGACGACCCGTGGGACGGCTTCTTCCTGCAGATCCAGGGCTCGGGCAAGGTGCGGCTGGACGACGGCAGCGTGGTCGGTGTCAGCTATGCCGACCAGAATGGCCACCCCTACGTCTCCATCGGCCGCAAGCTGGCCGAATGGGGCGAGTTGCCGCTGGAGCAGGTGTCGATGTTCGCCATCCGCCGCTGGCTCGACGCCAACCCCGACAAGGCGCAGAAGCTGCTGAACGAGAATCCCAGCTACGTCTTCTTCACGCTGCGCGAGAATGCCGACGAGAACCCGCGCGGCTCACTCAACGTTCCGCTCACCGACCTGCGCAGCATCGCCGTCGATCGCCGCGTCATCCCGCTCGGCTCGCTGGTCTGGCTGGACACCCTCTATCCCGACGGCAGGCCATTGCAGCGGCTGATGCTGGCCCAGGACACCGGTGGCGCGATCAAGGGGCACGTGCGTGCCGACGTCTTCTTCGGCACCGGCGACGAGGCGGAGCGGCTGGCCAGCTCGATGAAACACCCCGGCCGGCTCTACCTGCTGATGCCGAAAACGGCGCCGGCGCCTCCCTGACCGATCCGGCCGCCCCGCCGGGCGGCCGATTCGGCACAGGCGGGGATATAATGGCCATCGGAGGGCGGCCGGCCACGATCGGCCGGGCGCTCGCCACCCGACCTTCATCCACACAGCCACGGTGACCGATATGCGCCTGAAAAACCTGCTCGCCGGCACGCTGCTCCTGCTGCTCTCCACCACCGCCAACGCCGACTCGCTGGTGTTGATCCACGGCTATCTGAGCAGCGCCCAGACCTGGCATCGCAACGGCATCGTCTGGCAGTTGCAGCAAAACGGCTGGCCCTTTGCCGGCCATTTCGGCCCGCTGGGCTTCGAGCCCAACAGCGCCGGACAGACGGCCACCAACCGGACCTACACCGTGGACATCCCCTGGGCGCATCCGGTGACGTTCCAGGCGGACGTGCTCAACGGCTTCCTGCGCCAGATCGCCGCCCGCCATCCGGGAGAGCGGATCATTCTCGCCGGCCACTCGGCCGGCGGCGTGGTGGCACGGATGGCGCTGGTACGCGGTGGCGTCCCGGAGGTGAACGCATTGATCACCATCGCCAGCCCCCACGTCGGCACCCCGCTGGCGGCCACCGCGCTGCGCAAGACCAGCGACGCCGGGCCGGTACGGATCATCAAGGGTTTCTTCGGCGGCAGGATCTACCACACCGTGCGGCGCTCCCGGGGCGCGCTGGTGGACATGCTGCCACCGACCGGCTGGAACCTGCTCGGCTGGCTCAACCGGCAGCCCCACCCCGCGATTCACTACTTCTCCGTCGTCCGGGGCCAGGGCGACCGCGTCGTGCCACCGTGGAGCGAGGACATGAACCAGGTGCCGGCACTGGCCGGACGCGCCCACCTCATCGTCAGCCCCAGCGGCCATGAACTCACCCCGCTGGACGGCCGGATCATCCTCGACATCCTCGGCCGGCTCCCGGCGCTGGAGGATTCCGCCACCGACCCGGCCTGACCAGCCACCGCCCGGGCCGAATATCTTTCGTCGCTCCAGTCCTACGGCGCCACCACGGTTGACGCTGGCATGTCCGGCCCGTACATTGAACGCAACATCCGCAATCATCGTCTCTCCATGCTGCGTCGCCTGCTCCTCGTCTGGCTGGTCACCTCCATCCTCGGTTACGGGATGGCGCTGGCCTATGACCTGCATGGACAACCGGGCGACACGGCGGCCGTCACCACCGGCCACCTCCCACCCGCCGACGACGACCATCACAGCGACGATGGCGACCACTGCTGCCACGGCGCCGTCCACCTCCTCGGTCTCGGTCAGCAGCCACTGCCGGGTCTGGAGATCGACACCGTCACCCCCGACGCCATCGCCGTCATCGACGCCCGTTCACTGACCCTCGCCACCCCGCTGCGCCCACCGATCACCGGTTGACCCTGCCCTGGGCAGCCTCGCTGCCCGCCGTTGCCCAGTCGTTCGCCAGCCCGACGCGCCACTCGGCCGCCGGCCGGCGAGCGGCACGACCACGCTTCAACCGGAAAAGACGATCATGTTGCCATCCACTCTCCGCAACCTGCCGGGGCGGCTCGCCTGTCTGAGCCTGCTCGTGGCGCTGCCATCCATCACCACGGCCAACCCGCTGGCCGCCGTAATCGAACGGGCGCTGGCCGACGATCCCGAGCTCCGGGCGGCCCAGGCCGCCGTCGCCGCCGCCGAGGCACGGCAGGCCGGCGCCGCCAAGCCGCTGAACAACCCCGAGCTGGCCCTGGACGGCGAGCACGGCGACACCACCACAGTGACGATCGGCCTGGCGCAGACCCTCGACTGGCACGACAAGCGCGGGGCACTGCGGGCCCTGGCCGACACCGCCGTCGAAACCGCCCGCGCCGAACTGACGCTGCTGCGGCACGACAAGAGCGCCGCACTGCTCCGGGCCATCGGCCGGGTCGTCACGCTGCGCCGTATCGTGGCGCTGTCAACCCAGCGGGTGGAGACGATGCAACGCTTCGCCGAGCTGGCCGAAAAGCGCCACCGCGCCGGCGACATCGCCGGCGCCGAATGGGAACTGGCGAGGCTGTCGCTCACCGAGGCGACCATCGAACGGGCCCGCCACCGGGCGGCACTGGCCGAAGCCGAGGGAGACTACCGAGGCGCCACCGGCCAGCCGCCACCCGAGCGCGTCGCGCTGCCCACCGACATCGGCCACCTGCCGACCCCGAACGACGACGATCGCCATCCACGGCTGTACCCCCCCCGCCTGGCGCTCCAGGCCGCCCGCCAGCAGGTGGAGGCGGCCGACCGGCAGCGCAAGACCGACCCGACCGTCGGCATCGCCGCCGGTCGCGAGGACGAGCAGAGCGTGATCGGCCTGCACCTGTCGTTGCCGTTGCGGGTGCGCAACCGCTACGACGACGAGGTCGAGGCCACGCGCGCCGAGGCGTTGCAGGCGCGGCAACGATTGCGGCAGATCGAGCGCTCGCTCGATGCGGAACGGGCCACCGCCGGCCAGCGCCACCGGCTGATGGCCGGTGCCTGGCGGCACTGGCGCGACGAAGGCGAACAAAGCCTGACACAACGCATCGCCCTGCTGGAAAAGCTGTGGCGGGCCGGCGAGATCGGCAGCACCGACTATCTGCTCCAGGTGCAGCAGACGCTGGACACCCGGATCGCCGCCGTCGAACTGCATGGCGACCTCTGGGATGCCTGGGTCGGCTGGCTGGCCGCCTCGGGCCAGCTGTTGCAATGGCTCGGCACCGACGCCGAAGGCGGTGCCCGATGACCACCGGCACCACGACCGACCGCACCGGGGCCATGGGGCCCGGCGTCACCACCTCCTCAACCCAACCACGGAAACACACCATGATCCGCACCACCGTCATGCTCTACCCCCTGCTGCTCTTGGCGCTGCTCACCCTGCCGGACCTGGGCGGCGCGGCGGACGACCACGATCACGACCACGCCGGCGAGAACGCCGCAAAGGAACAGGACGACCATACCGACGAGAACCCGACGAAGGAACACGACGACCACGGCGGTGACGAACACGGCCACGACGACGAGGAGGGCGTCACCCTCGACCGGCAGCAACGCGAGAGCGCCGGCATCGCCGTCGAACCGCTGACGCCCCGGCCGCTGGCCGAGTCGATCGAGGCGCCCGGCGAGATCCGGCTCAACGCCTATGCCACCAGCCAGGTGACTTCGCGGATCGCCGCCCAGGTGGTGGAGCGCCATGCCCGCCTCGGCGACCGGGTCGAGAAGGGGCAGCGGCTGGTGACGCTCTCCAGCGTGGCGATGGCCGAGGCCCAGGGCGAGGCGCAGGTGGCGGCGCAGGAGTGGCGGCGCGTCTCGAAGCTCGGCCGCAAGGTGGTCTCGGAACGGCGCTATCTGGAGGCGAAGGTGGCCTGGCAGCAGGCCCGCGCCCGACTGCTCGCCTACGGCATGACCGAGCGGCAGGCCGACCGGCTGCAGAACGGCGGCGGGCGGGCCGCCGACGGCCGTTTCACCCTGCTCTCGCCGCAGGACGGCACGGTGATCCGCGACGACTTCGTGCTCGGGCAGATGGTGGCGCCGGGGCAACTGCTGTTCGAGATCACCGACGAGTCGCGGCTCTGGGTGGAAGCGCGGGTGCGGCCCGAGGCCGCCACCCGGATCACCCCCGGCGCCACCGCCGAGGTGGAGGCGCGGGGACGGCGCATCGACGGCAAGGTGGTGCAGATCCACCACGCCATCGACGAGGCCACCCGCACGCTGGCGGTGCGCATCGAGATCCCCAACCCCGACGACCGTCTCCATCCGGGGCAGTTCGTCACCGTTCGCATCCACGCCGGCACGGCATCGAATCCGGTGCTGGCGCTGCCGCTGGCGGCGGTGCTGCGCTCGCCGGACGGCGACTGGCAGGTGTTCGTCGAGCAGGCGCCGGGGCGGTACGAGCCGCGGGAGGTGACGCTGCTGCGGCAGGTGGGCGGCATGGCGGTGATCGACGGTCTCGCGCCGGGCACGCGGGTGGTGACCCGCGGCGCCTTCTTCGTGCAATCGGAGCTGGCCAAGTCCGGCTTCGCCGTGCACAACCACTGACGGGGGGCGAGCCATGCTGAATCGACTCATCGACTGGTCGGTGGCCAACCGGCTGCTGGTGGTGCTGGGGCTGGTGGCGGCGCTGGCCGCCGCGGCGCTGCTGATCCCGCGTCTCAACCTCGACGCCTTTCCCGACGTCACCAACGTCCAGGTGCAGATCAACACCGAGGCCCGCGGCCTCGCCGCCGAGGAGGTGGAGCAGCTCATCACCTACCCCATCGAGGCGGTGATGTACGCCCTGCCGGACGTGGAGGAAGTGCGCTCCATCTCCAAGACGGGGCTGTCGGTGATCACCGTGGTGTTCCGCGAGGGAACCGACATCTACTTCGCCCGCCAGCTGGTGTTCGAGCGGCTGCAGGACGCCCGCGAGCGGATCCCCGAGGGGGTCGGCACGCCGGAGATGGGCCCGAACACCTCGGGGCTGGGGCAGGTGTTCCAGTACATCCTGCGGGCCGACGATCCCGCCTACGACGCCATCGCCCTGCGCAGCCTCAACGACTGGGTGGTGAAGCTGCTGCTGTTGCCGGTGGACGGCATCACCGACGTGCTCTCCTACGGCGGCGAGGTGCGCCAGTACCAGGTCAACGTCGATCCGCGCCGGCTGCTGGCCTACGGTATCGACATCGGCGACATCGCCGCGGCCATCGAGGCCAACAACCGCAACGCCGGCGGCTGGTATCTCGACCGGGGCGCCGAGCAGCTCGTCATTCGCGGTGTCGGCTGGGTGCGGGCCGGCGACGACGGGCTGAGCGACATCGGCGACATTCCGCTCAAGGCGGCCGACGGCGTCGTCGTCAAAGTGCGCGATGTGGCCGAGGTGGCCTTCGGCGGCGAGATCCGCCAGGGAGCGGTGACGATGACCCGGCGCAACACCGACGGCGAGCCGGAGGCGCTCGGCGAGGTGGTGGCCGGCATCGTGCTCAAGCGGCTCGGCGCCAACACCAAGGCGACCATCGACGCGATCCACGAGCGCCTGCCGGCGATCCGCCAGGCGCTGCCCGACGGGGTGGCGCTGGAGCCGTTCTACGACCAGGCCGATCTCGTCGAGCGGGCCGTCCACACCGTCAGCAAGGCGCTGATCGAGGCCTTCGTGCTGATCGTCGTGGTGTTGCTGCTGTTTCTGCTCAACCTGCGGGCGACGCTGTTGGTGCTGATCTCGGTGCCGCTGTCGGTGGGGCTGGCGCTGGCGGCGATGAGCTGGTGGGGGCTGTCGGCCAATCTGATGTCGCTGGGCGGGCTGGCCATCGCCATCGGCATGATGGTGGACGGCTCGGTGGTGATGATGGAGAACATCTTCAAGCATCTGACCCGGCCCGACGCCGAGCACCTGGAGGCGGTGCGCGAGGAGGTGGCCCCCGGCGACCCCGACCCCTTCGACGCCGCCGCCGACCGCCACGGCATCGCGCTGCGGATCCAGCAGGCGGCGCGGGAGGTGGGCCGGCCGGTGTTCTACGCGGTCATCATCATCGTCGTCGTCTTCGCGCCGCTGTTCACGCTCGAAGGAGTCGAGGGCAAGCTGTTCCAGCCGATGGCCGTCTCCATCGTGCTGGCGATGATCACCTCGCTGGTGGTGGCGCTGGTGGTGATCCCGGCGCTGGCCACCTACAGCTTCCGCCACGCGGTTCGGCACCGCGAGAGTCCCCTGTTCCGGCCGCTCGAATGGCTCTACCGGCGCGCCCTGCGACTTGCCCTGAAGGCGCGCTGGGCGGTGGTGCTGACGGCGTTGCTGCTGTTCGCCGGGGCGATGTTCCTGCTGCCGCGGCTGGGCACCGAGTTCGTCCCCGAGCTGGAGGAGGGCACGATCAACATCCGCGTGACGCTGGCCCCGTCGGCCAGCCTCGACACCGCGCTCGGCGTGGCGGCCGAGCTGGAACGGCGGCTGATGGCCTTTCCCGAGGTGCTCTACGCCTCCAGCCGCGTCGGCCGGCCCGAGCTGGGCGGCGACCCGGAGCCGGTCTCCAACGTGGAGATCTACGTCGGACTCAAGCCGGTGGGCGAATGGACCAGCGCCACCGACCGCTTCGAATTGCAGGAACGGTTCGAGGCGGCGCTCTCCGAGCACCCCGGCCTGCTGCTGACCTTCTCCCAGCCCATCGCCACCCGCGTCGACGAACTGCTCTCGGGCGTCAAGGCGCAACTGGCGATCAAGCTCTTCGGCCCGAATCTCGAGGTGCTGGCGGACAAGGGCAAGGCGATCGAGCGGCTGGCGCGGCAGGTGGAGGGCACCCGCGACGTGGAGATGGAGCAGATCGCCGGCGAGGCGCAGCTCACCATCCGTCCGAAGCGCGAGGTGCTGGCCCGCTACGGCATTCCGGTGGCGCAGGTGATGGATCTGGTGGCCGACGGCATCGGCGGCGTCGGCGCGGGCCAGGTGATCCAGGGCAACGAACGCTACGACATCCATGTGCGCCTGGCCGAACCGTTCCGCAACGACGTGGCGGCGCTGAAACGACTGCTGCTGCAGGCCCCCGGCGGTGCCTGGGTGCCGCTGGGCGAGGTGGCGGAGGTGGCCATCGAGTCCGGCCCGCCGCAGATCCGCCGCGACGACGTGCAGCGCCGCGTGGTGATCCAGTCCAACGTGGAGGGACGCGACATGGGCGGGCTGGTGGCCGAACTGCGCCGGCGCATCGCCGACGAGATCGACCTGCCACCCGGCTACTCCGTGGTCTTCGGCGGCCAGTTCGAGAACCAGCAGCGCGCCCAGCAGCGGCTGACGATCGTCGTGCCGCTGTCGCTGGGGCTGATCTTTCTGCTGCTCTACTTCGCCTTCCACTCGGTGGGACAGGCGCTGCTGATCATGCTCAACGTCCCGCTGGCACTGATCGGCGGCATCGCCGCGCTCTATTTCACCGGGCAATACCTCTCCGTGCCCGGTTCCATCGGCTTCATCGCCCTGTTCGGCGTCGCGGTGCTCAACGGCGTGGTGATGGTCAACGCCATCAACCAGAACCTCGACGGCGGCGAGACCATGGACGAGGCCGTCTTTCGCGGCGCCCTCTCCCGCCTGCGCCCGGTGCTGATGACCGCCAGCATCGCCGCCCTCGGTCTGATCCCGATGCTGCTGGCCACCGGCGTCGGCTCCGAAGTGCAGCGCCCACTGGCCACCGTGGTCGTCGGCGGGCTCGCCTCCAGCACGCTGCTGACGCTGTTCGTGCTGCCGGCGCTCTACCCGCTGTTTTCACGCGGCATTCAATCGACGGAGAAGCCGTGATCGGGGAACGTGACAAGGGGAGAAAGTGGAGCGGGCGAAGGGAATCGAACCCTCATTAAGAGCTTGGGAAGCTCCCGTTCTACCATTGAACTACGCCCGCGTGGAAGGCAGGGAAAGTCTAGGGGCTGGCGTGGCGGCGCGCAAGCCCCCAGACCGTCATCTCCTCCTATGATGGCGGGTATGCCATGCCGACCCACCGGTATCATCGGTTCCTGTAAGGGTGGCGCATTGGGGAGCGGGGAAGAGGTATCTGTTTCCGTCAGTACGCCGGCTCATTCGACACGACCTGTGCCTTGTCCGTCCAGTCTTGCGGGCATTCTCCCCCTGTCTTTCCTATATTGGGAGTGTGCCAGACAGTAAGACGAACAGAGATCGCTGGGCTGGAATACCGGATCCGGCATTCACCATGAGGCTGGCTGCCCACACGGCAGCATGCGAGCCTGGATGACGCGCATGCAGCTACGCAACGACCCGAACGGCTACGGTCTGGTCTCGGTGCTGCTGCACTGGATCATGGCCGTGCTCATCATCGGCTTGTTTACATTGGGCACGTACATGGTGGGTCTGGATTACTACCATCCCTGGTATCAAAAGGCCCCGGACCTGCATCGCGGCCTGGGCGCGATCGTGGCTGCGCTGTTTGTCTTCCGCCTCGGCTGGCGGCTGTCCAACCCGCACCCGGAAATCCTGGGCAAGCCTTGGGAGCGGCGCACGGCAGTATGGGTACACCGACTCTTCTATGCCCTGATGGCGGCCACCGTCGTCAGTGGTTACCTCATCACCACCGCCGATGGTCAGGCGCTATCGGTATTTGGCTGGTTCGAGATCCCGGCCACGATCCACGGCTTCGGG
>CAZTOZ010000039.1:0-97227 GCA_964614535.1 uncultured Thiotrichales bacterium
ATCTACCGGTGCGGGTGGTAGAGAAGGATGCCGCGCTTGACGAGGCGCGAGACCGATGCCACCGGCATTGCCACGAAGCCGCTGGATGTTGGGCACGCTTCGCTTTGCCCAACCTACGGCTACTGGTGTGGGTGGTGGGGAAGAATGCCGTGATCGACGAGGCGCGAAACCGATGCCACCGGCATTGCCACGAAGCCGCAGCGTGTTGGGCACGCTGCGCTTTGCCCAACCTACGGCCATGATGCTCCTGTCATCGCGAGCGCAGCGCGACGATCTTCTGGCGGGGGGAGTACCTTCCGGGAGATTGCTTCGCTGGTGCTCGCAATGACGGGGGGTGTTTTGGCCGATCGAGCACCGGCCGCACGACGATAGCATCGCGCCCGACAGCTCCGGCATTTCACATCGCCCCAATTGACCTGACTCAAGACAGGCACCAGGCGATACCGGTAGTGTCTACGGCAAGCGCGGCGGCACCGGCCGCCTTCCACCCATCGAGGCACTGGTCATGGAAGAGGAGTTCATCGCATCACTCCAGCGCGCCCGCTCCTACGGGCTGGGCGAGTTTCTGGAAATCATCGGCGAGCTGTCGCAGGAAAGCACCAAGAAGGGCGCCATCGAGCGGCGAGACAAGGAACTGATTACCTACGGCATCGCCCTGGACAAGCGATGTCGCCGCTGCATCGAGATTCACGAAAAAGAGGCCCGCCGGCTGGGCGCCGGCGAAGCGGAGCTGGAACAGGTCCGGCGCATCCATCTCTTTCTACAGGCCGACCCCGGTGACGACAAGAGGTTGTGGCGTTCTTGGAAAGAATCGTGGCTGGCGTTCGTACTCGCCAGCCACGCGCTCAAACACCAGGAGATCGAGCTGATCGCACTCGGCATCGCCCTGGTGCGTCAGTCCGGCCGCCACATCCGCCTGCACTGCCGTGGCGCGCTCGACTATGGCGCCAGCAGGCAACAGGTTTTCGAGGTGATGCCACTGGCCTTGCTGATGGACGGCGCACCGGCACTGTCGCAGATTCCCAGACTGGTCAAGGCGCTGGAGAAACACGGCGATCCCGACCGCTGACGACGCAACCGGCGCGCCGTGACGACCGTAGAAACCACTGTACCCCGACTCAGGAAAAGAACCGATATGAAAATTCTGGCCACCCTGTTGCTGCTGGCGCTCACAGTCACCGCCGTCGCCGACCCCGGCGTGATACGGAAAGCCAGCCCCTACCCGCCGAAACAAACCATCGACCGTTTCGAGCAGATCGTCAAACAGAAAGGGATGACGATCTTTGCCAGAATCGACCACAAGGCGAATGCCAACAAGGCAGGGATGGACATGAACGATGCCGAGCTGCTGATTTTCGGCAATCCCACCGTCGGCACCCGCATCATGAATCACGACCCGGCGGCCGGCCTCGACCTGCCCTTACGGGTGCTCGCCTACACCGACAACGACGGCAACAACTGGCTGATCTATCACGACCCGGCGACGCTGAAGAGGCATTTCCACGTCGATGGGTGCATGGCCATCGAAAAAGTGAGCGATGCGATGGACAAACTGACCAATGCGGCGGTGGCAACAAAGAAGTGACGCGCCAGCACTTTGATGACCAACCCAGATGACGGTGGCGTCAGCCCCTCTCGGCGTCGCGACGTGAAAAAAGCGCCTGCAGGATCTTCGCGCCATCCTTCATCCCTCTGGCGACATTGGCGCGGATACCCTCCATGGTGATCTCTTCATCACCCCGCCCGGCGGCCGGATTGGCGACGACGGAGATGGCGGCATAGGAGATGTCCAGCTCCTTGGCGAGGACCGCTTCCGGCATGCCGGTCATGCCGACGATATCGCAACCGTCACGTTCGAGCCTGTCGATCTCCGCGGCGGTCTCCAGACGGGGGCCTTGCATCGCGGCATAGACCCCCTCGTTGATGCTGTCGACGCCCGCTTTCTCCGCCGCGGCACAGATTCGTTGTCTGAGCCGCGGGCAGTAGGGTTGGGAAAAGTCGATATGCCGCACTTCACTGAGATCCTTCTCGAAGAAGGTCTGCTGCCGGCCGTAGGTATAGTCGATGATCTGGTGAGGAATGACGATTTTGGGCGGGCGCATGTCGGCGCGAATACCGCCGGTGACGGCGAAGGCGACGATGTGCGTGATGCCGTGATCCTTCAGCGCCCAGATATTGGCTCGGTAGTTGATCATGTGCGGGGGTATGCGGTGACTGTAGCCGTGCCGGGCAAGAAAGGCGACTTCGCGGCCATAGAGGTTGCCGATGGTCAGCACACCGGACGGTTCACCATAGGGGGTGTGCATCACTTCGCGTTTGACGATTTCCAGGCCGGGTATTTCGGTGAGCCCGGTGCCTCCGATAATGGCGATTCTTTCCATTTTCCGTTGTTCCTCATTGTCAATCGACACGACGGCCTGCCGGCGCCACCGTGCCACTCTTGACCGCGTAGATTCCGTTGGCGTTGCGCCATTCGTGGTCCACATCCATGCCAAAGCCGAACACGTAGCGATCCTCCACCTCCAGCGCAATGAACGCCGGGGTCATGGCGGCCACCGGCCGGGGGTGGTTCTTCTTCAGCAATACCGCCGAGGCGACGCTGGCCGCGCCCTTGTCGGCGCAGTATTTCTCCAGTGCCGCAAGGGTGTGGCCTTCGTCGAAAATGTCGTCGATCAGCAGAACGTGGCGATCCGCCAGCGCGTTGTGCGGCGGCGCCAGCCAGTGCAGCCGGTCGGCGCCGGTGCGGGCGCCACGGTAGCGGGTGGCGTGAACATAGTCCACCTCCAGCGGAAAATCGAGGCGCGTAAGCAGGTGGCCGGCCACGATGAGGCCGCCATTGAGCACACTGACGACGAGTGGAAACCGCTGCGCCAACCGCCCGGTGATGGCGTCCGCCAGTTCATCCAGTGCGGCGTCGATCTGTGCACGGGAGTAGATCAGCTCCGCGAAGGTCTCGGGCGGCGCCGGATGCCGGGGACGATCCGACATCACTCCACCTCGTCCGGTTGGATGAAACGGCGCATGTTCTCCAGCTCGGGGCGGTGGCGCATGGTTTCTTCGTAGCCGGCCTCGATGGCCTCGTTGGCGCGATGAAACTCCATCAGGTTGATGTCGGCGATCTTCGGCACCACCAACAGTTCCGGCGGTTCACCGGCGAGACGACTCATGGAGATCCGGGAGGTCATGATGCCGAGACTCTTGATCATCACCTCCATCATCGATGGCAGCTCTGCTTTCTCTTCCTCGTCCCGCCCTGGCTGCAGGCGATTGGTGATACTTTGCAGCAGGTTGAACATGCGGTCGGCCTGGGGCCACTGCTCCAGCATTGTCTTCATCTCACGGCCACTCTTCCTGCGGCCTTTCTGGTTGCGCACATAGGGCAGCCGCGTCAGATCGACGGCAACGACCAGGTCGGCGCCCAGCGCGCGGCAGAGCGAGACCGGGATCGGGTTGACCAGGCCACCATCGACCAGCCAGCGATCCTCCCGCATCACCGGGCTGAACAGGCCGGGCAGCGCGATCGACGCGCGAATGGCATCGAGCACCGCGCCTTCCCGGAGCCAGACCTCGCGCCCCGTCTCCATGTCGGTGGCCACGGCGCCGAAAGGGGTCTCGAGCGTGGCGATATCGACGCCCTCCATTCCCTCCGCGAGACGGCCGATCACCTTCATGCCGCCGATCAGCCCGCCGGAGAGGCGCAGGTCGAGCATGCCAAGCACCTCCTGCCAGCTCAGCGACCGAACCCACCGCTCCAGCTCGTCGAGATAGCCGGTGACATGGGCACCACCGACCAGGGCGCCGATGGAGGTGCCGGCGACCACGTCGGGTTTCAGGCCAAGCTCCATCAGCGCCTGCAAGACGCCGATATGGGCCCAGCCACGGGCCGCTCCGCCACCCAACGCAACACCGAATCTAGGCCGGGACATGGGCACCCTCCAGAGCCGCCAGCGCCTGCCGCCAGACCCGGCTGTCGTGCAGATCCCGCCACTGCGGCGCGGCCCGGCGACGCATGGTGTCGAGCCGCCGCGCCAAGCCGGCGGGCGGTTCGGCCCGCTCCAGCGCTTCCAGCACGGTGATGGCGGCCGGCGGGTCGTTGCAGACCAGCAGCATGTCGCACCCCGCATCGAGCGCCTGAAGGGCGCGCGTTTCCACCGTCCCCATCTCCACTGCCGCCTGCATCGACAGATCGTCGCTGAAGATCACGCCGTCGAAACCCAGTTCGCCACGCAATACGTCACGCAACCAGTAGGGGGAGAAGCCGGCGGGCCGCGGATCACAGTCGGAATAGACCACATGCGCCGGCATGACGGCATCGAGCCCGGCGGCCACGAGTCGACGAAACGGCAGCAGATCGGTGGCGGCGATCTCGCCACAGGGGCGCTCATCGAGCGGCAGGGCGGCATGGGAATCGGCGGTGACGTAACCGTGACCGGGAAAATGCTTGCCGACACCGGCCATGCCGGCCCGGTGCATTCCGGCGAGATAGGCCGCGCCCAACTCGGCAACCACCTCGGGGTCGTCATACAGCGCGCGGTCGCCGATCACTTCGCTACGGCCGTGGTCGATGTCCAGTACCGGAGCAAAGCTGAAATCGACACCGGCGGAGAGTACTTCAGCGGCCATCAGCCAGGCCGCGCTCTCCACCCGCGCCAGGGTGCGGCGGGCATCCTGCCGATAGCCAGCGCCGAGGTGGCGCAAAGGCGGCAGCGCGGCGAACCCCTCGAGGAACCGCTGTACCCGTCCACCCTCCTGATCGACGGCGATCAGCAGCCGAGGCTCGCGCAGCTCGTGGATCGCGGCGGTGAGCGCCTGCAACTGGTCCGGATCGTGGTAGTTGCGGGCAAAGAGGATGACGCCGCCGCAGACGGGGTGACAGAGAATCTCGCGCTCCTCCTGCGTCAGCTCGCAGCCGGCAATGTCGAGCATCAACGGGCCGAGCGGCCTCATCGGCGCACCTCGGCCCAGGCTGCCTCGACCACCTCGACACCGGCACCGGGTCGCGGCGCCCGCTCGCTCAACACGCGACGCCACCGGCGCGCGCCGGGCTGACCGCGGAACAGGCCGAGAATATGACGGGTGATGTGGCTCAAGTAGATGTCCTTGCGCAACTGTTCTTCGATATAGGGCAGCAGGTCGGCCACGATCTGGTGACGATCGGGCACGGGATGATCATCGCCATAATAACGGCTATCCACCTCGGCCAGAAGAAAAGGATTGTGGTAGACCTCGCGCCCCAGCATGACGCCATCGACATGGCGCAGATGCTGGTCGCATTCGTCGAGGCTGCGGATGCCACCATTGATGACGATCTCCAGATCGGGATGCTCGCGCTTGAGCAGATAGACACGCTCGTGATTGAGCGGTGGCACCTCCCGGTTCTGCCGCGGACTGAGCCCCTCGAGCCAGGCTTTGCGGGCATGGACGATGAAGGTTTGGCAGCCGGCGGCGGCCACCGTGGTGACGAACTGCTCCAGGTGTTCGTAGTCGTCCTGCTCATCGATGCCGATCCGGTGCTTGACCGTCACCGGCAGGCGGGTGGCCGCCCGCATCGCATCGACGCAATCGGCCACCACCACCGGCGTCGCCATCAGACAAGCGCCGAAGGCGCCATTGCGCACCCGGTCGCTGGGGCAACCGACATTGATGTTCACTTCGTCGTAGCCGTAGTCCTCGGCGATACGGGCACAGGCGGCCATCGCCCGCGGGTCGCTGCCCCCCAGTTGTAACGCCACCGGGTGCTCCGCCGCATCGAACGCCAGATGACGGTCACGATCGCCGTGCAGAATCGCACCGGTGGTCACCATCTCGGTGTAGAGCAGCGCGTGACGGGAGATCAGGCGCAGAAAACGGCGCTCATGGCGATCGGTCCAGTCGAGCATGGGGGCGACGCAAAACGTTCTTTTCATCGCTGGGCGAAGACTTCAGAATAGGGTTTTTGCGATTTTCGGAGCATTGCCATGTTTCCCTCGGGCCCCAAGCCACAGGCAAAGGACGCGCAAGAATACCTGGCGCTGATCGATCAGGCCATTGCCGAAGTGGAGGATCTGCGCGGCCTCATCCGTTTCGACGACAGCAGCGACGACTTCGTGGAGAAGCTGGCCGCCTCGCTCGCCGAGCTGAAACGGTCGATCGATCCGGCCAACCCCCGGCTGACGGGCAAACCGCTGCCATTCATGGCCATCGTCGAACAGACCAACACCGCACTGCTGCCGTTCCGCAATCTGCTGCTGCGGATCGACGCGACCAACCGGCTGGGTTACGGCTGACGCTTCGGCTTCGTCCCGATCCGGCGGCCGCCCTTGTCCCGCAGCGCCCGCTTCGTATTCTTGGCCGGATCACTGAAAATGAAACGCCCCGCCAGCACGCAACCCTTCATTCCCGGATCGCAGCGGCGTCCCTCGACCCGCTGACAGACACCACCCGCCTCGTGCGGACACCCCCAACCTGACATCGACACACCTCCAGCATTGCGAACCCCCTTCATCATAGAGTTTACAAACCCGCTTGTCCCGCTGCGTTACAATCGCCCCCGACAGCCACTCGTTTCGGAGCCCGACGATGAATCTCAGAACCCTCATGCTCGCCACCACCATCGCCGCCGGCATCAGCGGCTGCTCCCAGTCGGACGATCCGCTCGGCGACACCTGCAAGCAGATCGCCACCGCCCTCTCCGGCAACAAGAGCATCGGCTGGGAAAAACCCGACCGGGTCGTCGACGACGGCGAGCTGCGCATCGACCTCTTCTCTCCACAGACCACCGCCAGCTGTTTCTTCAAGCCGACCGTCGTCGATCACGTGGCCGACGACTATCTGGAATCGGAATACGAGAGCGCACCCTACAAGATGCTGTTGAATGGCAGTTACGTCCCCGAGGCGGAGCTGCTCAAGGCATCGGTCATGGCCATGTCCAGTGAGTCGAAAAAAGCGGCGCTCAAGACCATGCAGGAAGCGAAAGAGAAGGCCCAGGCCGCGGCGCAGAAGACGAAGGAGGCCGCGCAAAAAGCCGAGGAGACGATCCGCCGCACGCTCGACCAACGGTAACGACGGCCCGGCATGCCAGGGCGGCCGAAGCATGCCCCCCTGGCCCGGCACAGCCCTCGCCACGTTACAATTCTTGACAAAAAGTCCTTATATTTCACCAGGTTGCGGTTTACACTGTCACAAAGTGTGAACCGCATACCGCTCATCCCCCTCTGCCGACATCCTATCCGGGATCCCCCCATATCCCCGGAAAAAGCGTGATTTCCATCCAGACCAACATCAGAACCCGCGAATATAGTTCGCCCCGCATCGGAAGCGACTAGCCACCAAGAGCTAGCTCTTTCGGAAAAGGATAGTCGCTCATCGACAACCAACCAATAAACAGTAAAAAGGTAACAACCATGTCTATCCAAAAGAAGTTCACAACCCCGCTTGGTCTGCTCTCGATGACGGGCCTGATGATGCTGTCGGCCGGCCAGCTCTCCGCGGCCACCGCCACGGCCACCGCCTCGGTCACCATTTCCGACGCGCCGATCACTCTCACCAACACCACACCGCTCTCTTTCGGCGAGATTGCGCCGGGAACGGCGGCAAGCGTGGTCACATTGGCCAACGACGGCACCCGCACCGTCACCTCCGGCGATGTGACGCTCGGTGCCGACGCCGGTTCCGCCGCCGTCTTCGATCTGGAAGGCGAAGCCAACAAGAGCTACACCATCACGATGCCGGCAGGCGACGTGACACTGACCGACGCCAGCGGCGCGACCCTGACGGTCAACAGCTTCACCCACAACGCCACCGGCACGATTCCGGCCACCGGCGTGGAGACATTCAATGTCGGCGCACAGCTCAATATCGACGCCAACCAGGCCGCCGGCTCCTACTCCGGCAGCTTTACCGTCGAAGTCGTCTACAACTAAGACACGATGGCATGACGGGCGCTCCCCGACGGGAGCGCCCCGTTTCGACCCCGATACCCGCCAACCCCCAACCCATTCCAAACCAGAACGGAGCCCCCACCGATGGATCGGAAAAAACGAGACCGCTTTGCCGGTATCTTTTCACTCGTGACCATGACGGTCGCACTGACCGTCATCTGGACCCCCAGCCGCTGCCTGGCCATTGGCGACATCACCGTTTCGCCCACCCGGGTGGTTTTCGAGGGCAACGTGCGCAAGGCGCGAGTGGCCCTGATCAACCGCGGCACCTCACCCCAGACCTACCGCATCGCCTGGACACGGAAACGAATGACGGAGCAGGGCGACTACGAAACCATCGACACGCCACAACCCGGCGAGGCATTCAGCGATTCGATGGTGCGATTCTCGCCGCGCCAGGTGGTGCTGCCCCCGGGCAAGCCCCAGACCGTCAGGCTGTTGCTGCGCAAGCCCGCCGGTCTGGCGGATGGCGAATACCGCTCCTATCTCACATTCACCGCACTGCCCTCGGCAGACGACGACGGGATAGAACGGCAACTCGACCACAAAGAAGAGATTGCCATTCACCTCCGGCCGGTCATGTCCATCTCCATTCCGGTGATCGTGCGTCACGGCAGAACCGAGGCGGACGTTGCATTGTCGACGCTCTCCCTGCAGCCGACCGATGACGGCGGAACCACGCTGGAGATGGTCTTCGAGCACAGTGGCAACCGCTCTTTGCACGGCGATGTGATCGTCGAGTTCCACCCCCGCTCCGGCGGCGGGGCCATCACGGTGGGCAGGGCCAACGGGGTGTCGGTCTTTCCACCGGCCAAACGGCGCCGTTTCCGTCTGCCACTGGCGGTCCCCGCCGGCACGGAGCTGCGGCACGGTGAACTCCGGGTCCGTTATCGGGAACAGTCGGCAGACGACGACAGCTCCCCCCTCGCCGAAGCCGTTCTGAGGCTTCCCTGAGCCATTCGGCTATCCGCCAGTAGCCGTTGTTGCGGGGCACACTGCCCCGCCCTTTTGATCGGCGATGACCCGCTTCTTCCGCTGCCTCACGGTCTGGCTGCTCACCTCCCTGCCACTGACCGCATGGCCCGCCAAGCCACCACCGTCCGCGCCGGAATGGCAAACGCCCGACGAGAACGATCTGCGCATGCTGGAGGTGCGTGTCGATCACCATCCGCTGGACGAGATTCTGCTGGCCTACCAGCAAGGCGACGGACTGGTGCTGCCGCTCGGCATGCTTGGAGAGATGCTCGGCATTGCCATTGCCACCACCCCCGAGGAGGGCACCGCCAGCGGCTTCATCCTCGACCCCGAGCGCCGTTTCTTCCTCGACACCCGCCGCGCGGAGGTCACACTCGCCGGAGAACGGGCCACCTACGATCCATCGAAGGTGGCCATTTTCCCCGATGACATCTATGTCGAGTCGACGCTGCTGCAGCAGTGGCTGCCGTTGCGGTTCGATATCGACCTCTACGCCCTGCAACTGCGAATCCTGCCGACGCGTCCTCTGCCGATGCAGCAACGGATGGCACGGGAAAAGCGTATCCGCCACGCCCGGGGCAAGCTGGCACCCGAGGCCCCGCGCCTCCCCCGTCACGACGAACCCTACCGCCTCTGGAGTCCGCCATTCATCGACGCCACCATCGGCCTGAGCCATCAGGGTGGCAACGACGACCAAGCCTGGGGCTACCGCTACGCCATCCACGCAACGGGCGATCTGCTGCGGATGGGATCGTCACTCTATCTGGCCGGAGACGACGATCAGCCCGGCCGGGATGCACGGCTGACGCTCGATCGCACCGATCCCGACGGCGGCCTGCTGGGCCCACTGCGGGCCACCCGCGTTGCAATCGGGCACATCGGTTTCCCCGCCGTCCCCCTGATCACACCCCGCGGCGATCCCTTGCCGGGGATCACCATCGGCTCCCTGCCACTGTATCGACAGTCTCTCTATGACCGCCACGATTTCGAGGGAGCGTTGCCGGACGGCTGGGATGTGGAGCTGTATCGCAACAACGTCTTGATCGACTACCAGCCCGCGCCGGTCGACGGGCGCTATCGGTTCGACAATATCCCTCTATTGCTGGGGCACAACTTTTTCCGCCTGCTGTTCCACGGTCCCCGGGGAGAGCAGCGGGAGGAGCGCCGGCACTTCATCCTCGGCGACACCCTCACGCGGCCGGGCACGCACCACTACCGGATGGTGCTCAGTGACGCCGGCGATGGCGACACCCAGGCGTTGCTCCAGTTCGACCATGGGCTGACGCATCGACTCTCCTCCCGGCTGGCCCTGGTCCGGCTGCCGCTGGACAACGGCCAGGAGAGGCTCTACCACAGCGCGGGGCTCTATGGATTCGCCCACTCACTCTACGGCGGGATCGACGTCACCCGCTCCAACACCGGGACGGCATGGCAGGCATCGGCCCAATGGCGTCTGGGCCCCTTCAATCTCTCGGCCCGGCAGATCCATCTCGACGACTTTCTCAGCCCGGCCTTTGCGGATGCCGACGATCCGCTGCGCCTCAGCCAGCACCTGCAACTGGATACCCGTATCCCACTGCTCCACCAAACACCCGCCACCCTGCGCCTTGGCGTCGGCCGTCAGCGAACCCTCTCCGGCGCCGAGCGCCTGCGGATCGACCAACGGCTGGCGCTGCGCATCGGCCACCTGATGATCACCAACACCCTGTCCCAGCAGAGCGGCACCAGTGCCACGACGATCCAAAGCGGCGAACTGACATTCAGCGGCCGCACCCACCGGATCGGTTTTCGTGGCCAGATGCAGTACCGCCTCTCGCCCGAGCGCGAACCGACCCGGCTGAGCGCCAGCTTCGAGCTTGGCAAGTTCCGCTCGATGGGGGTGAGTCTTCAACTCCATCACGCCATGGAACAACACCGAAGCCGCATCCGGCTGGCTCTGAGGCACGAGTCGGATCGTCGATTGTTGACGCTGGGCGGCGAGATCGACAGCGGCGGCGGATACCGTTTGACGCTCGAATGGCGCGGCAGCCTGGGACGTCAGCCGCTGGCGGGCAATTGGTTCAGCAGCTCGCGCCCGCTGGCCGGCAGCGCCCTCGTGGCGGCCGAAGTCTTTCTCGACCGCGATCAGAACAATCGCTGGGACAAGGGCGAGGAGGCACTGTCGGGAGTACAGTTCGCGCTCGGCCCGGGGCAGCGGGTACTTCCGGCGACAACCGATGAATCGGGCGTCGTGCTCCTGGACCGTCTGCTCCCCTATAAACCGATCGATATCGCCATTGCCGACTTCAGCCTGGACGATCCGCTGTGGATGCCCGCCACCGAAGGGTGGTCGGTGATTCCCCGTCCGGGCCACCCCGCCCGGCTTCGCTTCGCCGTGGTGCCGGGCGGTGAAATCGATGGCACGATCTATCTGCGCAACCCGGCCGGCGACAAGGCGGTGGGGAAGGTGATCGTGCAGGCGGTCGACGCCGACGGTCACGTGGTCAAACAGACCGAAAGCGCCTTCGACGGCTTCTACCTGCTCTCCGGCCTGCCACTCGGAGACTACCGCGTGCGCATCGACCCACGGCAGTTGCAAACCCTGGGGCTGTCGGCAGAACCCGCCGGCACGATCGGCCTGACGTTCGACACCCCCATCTCCAGCGGCGTCGACTTCATGCTCCGCATCGACGACGACCGGGAAAACCGCCCACCAGCGAGCACGCGGCAACGGCGCGATGCGACGAAGCGATCGATGGGAGACAAGGGGAGAACATCCAGCCCGTAAGCTGAAGCGGCGATAGATGCGGGGGAGATTGGAGATTTCGTCAGCTCCTCCCGCTTGGGGAGGAGCTGCTTTGACTGACAGACCGTCAGAATCTCATGTTGGCTTCGGGCCGATGACCCGAGCGTGGCCCGGAGAACGGGCCGGGAAGATTCTCAGAGGGGCGTTACGTTTTCGGCTTGGGGGCCTTTTTGTCCCATGGTGACTTCCATGGTTACTTTCTGGCCGTCATACAAAGACTTGCGACCTTCACCGTTAATCGCGGAAAAATGAACAAAGACGTCCTTGCCACCTTCCTGCTCGATAAAACCAAAACCTTTCTCGTCGTTAAACCACTTAACGGTGCCTTCGATTACTTCTGACATATTTCTAACTACTCTATTGCGGGATGAACGCGGCGGATGGCCGGCACGCTGCACCCCTGTCTTCAAAATTTGCCCCTTGCGGAGCGTTCCTGCCGTCCAGTTTCACAACTGGCCAAAGCGCGATCCATCATACGCTGCTTGGCCACCCGGTCAACCAAAAAGGGGGAGAAAAGCAAAAAAATGTCATCGAGCCGACGGCTGGCACCAGCGGAGAGCGGCGCGCCGGAAACGACGGCGGCCTTGTGGCGCCGCCGGCCCCCGGGTCTCTCAGTGCCCTTCCAGCTTCATCCGCTTGAGGCGCTCGGCGGCCAGGCCGGCGACCGGGGTGTCCGCATAGGCCTGCCGGATCTCTTCGAGCACCTCGCGCGCCTTTTTCCACTGCTTGAGCGCATAGTAGCTGTAGCCGAGCTTGAGGCTGGCATCCGGCACCTTGCGGCTGTCGGGGTAGAGGGAACGCACTTTCTCGAACTCCCGAGCGGCCGCCGCGTAGTCACGATTGCCGTAGTAGGCCTCACCGAGCCAATACTGGGCATTGCCGGCCAACGTGCTGGACGGCCACTGCTGGAGGAAGGCCTGGAAACCTTCGATGGCCGCGGGGAAGTTCCGGGACTTCAGATAGTCGAACGCAGACTTGTACTGGGCGGCTTCGTCGAACTGTGGCGCCGCGTCGATGGCGCCATCGGGCGTGCCCGCCTCTTGCTCGACACCACCCCCCGACGAGTAGCCGGCGGACGGAGCCGAACGCATCTGCTGCAGACGCTGGTCGAAGTCGAGAAAGATCTCGCGCTGGTTCTTGTCCATCTGCCGCAGCTTGTATTGCAGCTCTTCGATCTGTCCCTGCAGGCCCCGGAGGGTGCCTTCCATCCGCTCCTGCTCGATGTACATCTTCTGCAGATTGCCACTCTCGATCAGGCGCTCGGCCCGCTGCAGCCGCCGTTCCAGATCGGTCACGCGCTGCTCGAGCCGTTCGACCCTGGCCTTCTCCTCCTTGTTCATCCAGGCGCCGGCCGGCGCACTGGCAAGGGCCACCAGCAGCGCCCCGATGGCCGCCGCCGCTATCGGATTATTTCGCTTCATAGACGATCTCGACCCGGCGGTTTTCGCGGTAGGAGGCCTCATCGTGGCCATAGACCCGCGGGCGCTCCTCGCCATAGGCGACGATGCTGATCTGTGCCGGGCGCACGCCCTGGAACAGCATCAGCTGCTTGACGGCGTAGGCGCGCTGCTCGGAGAGGGCCACGTTGTACTCCCGGGTACCACGCTCGTCGGCATGCCCCTCGAGGCGCACCCGCGCGTCGGGGTGTTCGGCCAGATAGCGCGCATGGGCGTTGACGATGTCGATATCGGTGACATCGGCGCTGTTGTAGTCGAAATAGATGATGTTCTTGCTCAGCGGGCTGGCCGGATCGGAGAACGGATCCAGCGTTCCGCTGCCCCCCTCTCCCGGCAGGGCCGTCGCGGTGCCAGCGCCCACGCTGGTGCCTGCGGTGGAGGCACTGTTCTGGGAGCTGGCGGTCGTGCCCCGCTCGATCTTGGTTTCGGGTTTGGTCTTGTTGCCCGCACAACCGGCCGCGACCACGGCGACCAGCAACACACTCAATACCTTGTATGACATTTCGATTCACTCCTGCGTCCATGACGCTGCTTTCGTTCCGCTTTCGGGGCGGGAGTTCTGCCCGCCACGGCTCCAATCAGTTGAGAAAGGGCGACCAGTCGGGCTCTCTCACCTGTCCTTCTTCCAGCACGATAGTCTGATGCACACGCCCGTCGTCGCTGACCGCCGCCAGTACCTCACGCCCGTTCTCGGTGGTGGCATAGATGATCATGCTGCCATTGGGGGCGAAGCTCGGCGACTCGTCCAGCCGGCCCTTGGTGAGAATCTGCGTCTCACCGGTGTCGAGATGCAGCAGGGCGACGCGAAACCGGCCGCCATCGCCGTTGATCATCGCAATCTTCTTGCCATCTGGCGAGACCGTCGGCGCCGAATTGTACTCCCCCTCGAAGGTGAGCCGCTGCGGGCTGCCGCCACTGGCGGAGATCCGGTACAACTGCGGCTTGCCGGTACGGTTGGAGGTGTAGACGATGGTCTGCCCATCCGGCATCCACACCGGCTCGGTGTTGATGGCGCGATCGTTGGTCACCCGCGTCAGCTTGCGGGTGGCGACGTTGAGCACGTAGATCTGCGGCGTGCCGCTCTCCGACAGCGTCAGTGCCAGCCGGGTGCCATCGGGCGACCAGGCCGGCGCGCCATTGATACCGCGCTTGCTGGTGACACGATACCGCCGGCCCGTGGTGACATCCTGAATATAGATGGCCGACCGGTTGTTCTCGAATGAAACATAGGCAATGTTCTTCGCGTCCGGCGACCAGTCGGGCGACATGATCGGGCTCTTGGAACTCAAGATGGTGCGTGGGTTGTAGCCGTCGGAGTCGGCCACCTGGAGCTTGTAGCTGTTGCGCACGCCCTTCTGCGAGGTGACGTAGACGATTTGCGTGCTGAACGCCCCCCGCACGCCGATGATCGCCTCATAGACCAGATCACTGACCTGATGAGCCGCCATCCGCAGCGCGCTGCCGCTGGCGGGGATGTTGTAGCCCGCCAGTTGGCGGCCGGCGGCGGTGTCGAACAGCTGGAACTGGACGTTGTAGCTGCCACCGCCGTTGTCGATGACCTTGCCGACCACCAGATAGTCGATGGCGTGATTGCGCCAGGCGAACAGATCGACGTTGTCGGGCCTGGGGTCGGGTTGCGCGAACTTGTCCCGCGACAGTGGCTCGAAACGGCCGCTGCGCTTGAGATCGGCCATGACGATGTCACCCACCCGCTGCGGCGGCGCCCCCGCCCCTTCCCACGCGAATGGCGCAATGGCGATCGGCACGGCATCGCTGACACCCTGGGTGATGCGAATGTCCAGCGCCGCCTGTGTGGTCAGCGGCAACAGCAACACCAGCACCAGAAAAACCTTGTTGAGACTCCTCATGGCGATATCCTGATCAGGTCTGTGGTTCGAAAGTGAAATTGAGTTCGCGGTCGAAGACTCGCGGATCGGGCGCGCGTGGCAGCGGATCGGCCCGCCAGACGGCTTTTTCCACCGAATCACGCATCGCTTCGTTGCAGGTGGCGGAAGACAATACCTGGACATCGAGGACCTTGCCGGTCGACGCCTGCTTGACCTTGACCCGGCAGCTGCCCGTTACACCGCCCGGCGGCTGCAACCAGCGACTCTCGACGCGCGACTTGATCAATCCCATGTACTGGCTGCGCAGACCGGCCATCTGGGCACGCTCCAGCTCGGCCTGTTCCTCGGCCATCAGCGCCGCCATGCGGCGCGCCTCCTCTTCCTGCTCCAGCCGGGCCAGACGCTCCCGCTCCTTCTTGCGCTTCTCCTCGGCCAGACGCTTGCGTCGCTCGGCCTCCTTGCGTTTCTTCTCCTCGGCGAGACGGCGTTTGCGCTCGGCTTCCTTTTTACGCTTCTCGGCTTCGGCCTTCTTGCGCCGCTCCTCTTCCCGGCGTTTCTCCAACTCGGCCTGGCGACGCTTCTCCTCTTCCCGCTTCTTCAACTCGGCCTGACGGCGCTTCTCCTCTTCCCGCTTCTTCAGCTCCGCCTGGCGTTTTTTCTCCTCCATCTGCTGTTTCAGCTCGGCCTGACGCTGCGCCTCTTCACGCTGGCGCTCCAACTCCGCCTGACGTTGCGCCTCCTCCAAGCGCTTGCGCTCCGCTTCACGCTGTTCCGCCTCGGCCGCCTTTTCCAGCTCGGCGACTTTTTTCGGATCGACGATCGCCCGCGCCTTGATCGGCTGGGCCGCCACCGGCGTATCCCGGTGCCAATCGACACTGACGACGAAGAACGCCAGCAGCAACAGGTGGATGAGCACCGCCACCAGCACCGACTTGGGATGTTTTCTGATCAGATCCCACATGACGTCAGTCTTTCTTCTCCGGCTGCTCGGTGATCAACCCGATACTCTCGGCCCCGGCCGCCTGCAATGCCGCCATCGCCTCGACGACGCGGCCATAGTCCACACCGGCATCGCCGCGCACATAGACCTGTTTCTGTTGCCGTGCCCGCAACAGGTCGGCCACCCGGTTGGTCAGCGCCCGGGCGCTCATCGGCAACCCTTCCGGGCCATCCTCGTCGAGGAAGAAGCGTCCCTGGGCATCGACGGCAACGACGATCTGTTCGCTCGGTTCCTCGGTGACCGGCTGAGCCTGCGCCTGCGGCAGATCGACACTGACGCCCTGCTGCATCATCGGCGCGGTCACCATGAAGATGACCAGCAACACCAGCATCACGTCGATATAGGGCACGACGTTGATCTGCGCCATCGGCTTGCGACGTTGGCGGAGACGGTGCGCCATCAGCTCCCCCCCTTGGCGGCGGAGTGGCGCTGCAGCAGCGTGATGAACTCTTCGACGAAATTGTCGTAGCGGGTGATCAACCGTTCCACGTCGTCGGAATAGCGGTTGTAGGCGATGACGGCGGGGATGGCCGCGAACAGGCCGATGGCGGTGGCCACCAGCGCCTCGGCAATGCCCGGCGCCACCGCCGACAGCGTGTTCAGCTGCGCATCCCCCAGGGCGCGAAAGGAGTTCATGATGCCCCAGACCGTACCGAACAGGCCGATGTACGGGCTGGTCGAGCCCACGGTTGCCAGAAACGCCAGCGAACTCTCCAGATTGTCCACCTCGCGCGACATCGCCACACGCATCGAGCGGGAGATCATGTCGATCTGTCCGATGAAGGCGCTGCGGCTCTTGAGCTGGCGCAGATACTCACGAAAACCGGCGACGAAGATACTTTCGAGGCCCTGGGTCTCGCCCCGGGTCTTGACCGATTTGTAGAGCGCCTCGAGATCGCCACCGGACCAGAACTTCTCCTCGAACTCATCGGTGCGCTGCCGGGCACGGCCGATCTCACGCCATTTGATGACGATGATGGTCCACGATGCCAGCGACGCCAGCAACAGAATGAGCATGACCGCCTTGACCACCAGGCTGGCGCCGGCGACGAGTTCGAGTATCGAAAGATCAACTGACACGCTGAAACGCCTCGCTTATCGCTTCGGGAATGGGATGGGGCCGGAAACGACCGGCGTCGATGCAGACCACGACCACCTCGGCTTCGGCGAGGCAGGTTTCGTCACGCATCACCCGTTGCTGAAAGGTGATGCTGGTTCTTCCCCAGCCCGCGATTTCGGCCGAGACCCGCAACTGGTCGTTGAAGAAACCGGGGCTGCGGTAGTCGATCTTCGCCGCCTTGACGACGAAGATCACCCCGCTCTCTTCGCGCAGCCGGTCCTGCTCGAAGCCGCCGGCCCGCAACAGTTCGGTGCGGGCGCGCTCCATGAACCGCAGATAGTTGGCATAGTAGACGACACCACCGGCATCGGTGTCCTCGTAGTAGACCCTGACCGGCCACCAGAACGCTTCCATTTGACTCGCTTCGACCCTGAACGAATCTATCAGTGTAACGCAACTGTTGTAAAAATGCCTATTGTTGCAAAAATGTCATAATTTGCGCCGAAGGCCGGGTGGCTCATCCCTCCCCGAACAGATCGTCCGATCCACCGGACAGATCCTGCGCCGGCGGCTGAAGACCGAAATGGAGGTAGGCGGTACGGGTGGCCACCCGGCCGCGCGGCGTGCGCATCATGAAGCCCTGCTGAATCAGATAGGGTTCGATGACGTCCTCGATGGTGCCGCGCTCCTCGCCAATGGCGGCAGCGATGGAATCGACGCCCACCGGCCCGCCGTCGAACTTCTCCATGATCGCCAGCAACACCCGCCGGTCCATCGAATCGAAGCCGTGGACATCGACATTGAGCATATTGAGCGCGGCATCGGCCACCGCCTTGTCGATATGACCGTCGGCCTTCACCTCGGCGTAGTCCCGCACCCGGCGCAGCAGCCGGTTGGCGATCCGCGGCGTGCCCCGGGCGCGGCGCGCGATCTCCATCGCCCCCCCTTCGTCGATGCGGACACCGATGATCCGCGCCGACCGGGTGACGATGTGGGCGAGATCATCGCGGCTGTAGAACTCCAATCGCTGGACGATGCCGAAACGGTCGCGCAACGGCGAGGTCAGCAAGCCGGCGCGGGTGGTGGCGCCAACCAGCGTGAAGCGCGGCAGATCGAGTTTGATCGATCGCGCCGACGGCCCTTCACCGATCATGATGTCGAGCTGGAAGTCCTCCAGTGCCGGATAGAGAATCTCCTCGATGGCGGGACTCAGGCGGTGGATCTCATCGACGAACAGCACGTCCCCCTCCTCCAGATTGGTGAGGATGGCGGCCAGATCGCCCGCTTTCTCCAGCACCGGGCCGGAGCTGACACGGAGATTGGCATTCATCTCGTGGGCGATGATGTTGGAGAGAGTGGTCTTGCCAAGCCCTGGCGGGCCGAAGATCAGCACGTGGTCCAGGCACTCACCACGCGCACGGGCCGCACCGATGAAGATCTCCATCTGCTCGCGGACGCGGGGCTGGCCACGATAGTCGGCCAGCGTGCGCGGCCGGATGCTCACCTCCGCCCCTTGGTCGCCCGGCTCGGGCAGCGGGTTGATCAATGGATCACGATTCACAACGCCCCCTTGAGCGCCGCGCGGATGATCTCTTCACTGCCCATTCCCGGCGTCGCCGCCTTCTTCGCCATCTTGGCCGCCTCCTGCGGCCGGTAACCGAGCGCTTCGAGCGCCAGCGTCGCCTCGGCCACCGGATCCTCGGCCGGCGCCGGGGCCGGACCACCGGTGGCGAGGCCACCCTCCGGCAACTCGATGGCGGCTACGCGATCCCGCATCTCGACGATCAGCCGGTCGGCGGTCTTTTTGCCAATACCCGGCAGCCGCACCAACGCCGCCTGATCGCCACTCTCGACACAAACTCGAAACTCCTGCGGGTTCATGCCGGAGAGAATCGCCAGCGCCATCTTGGCACCGACGCCGTTGACCCGGAGCAGCTGGCGAAACAGGCTGCGCTCGGCCTCGGTGAGAAAGCCATAGAGAATCTGTGCGTCTTCGCGGACATGGAAGTGGATGACCAGCGTGACCGGCTCGCCGGTGGCGGGCAGCTCGAAGAAGGTGCTCATCGGCGCCTGCACCTCGTAACCGACACCGCCGACGTCGAGCAACAGCGCTGGCGGCTGTTTTTGCAGCAGCGTCCCTCGGAGGCGGCCGATCATCGCAACGCCTTCAGTTCGGCCAGCCGGCGGTTGGAGGCCGCGGTGTGGGCGTGGCAGAGCGCCACCGCCAACGCATCCGCCGCATCGGCCTGGAGCCGGCCCTGGAGATTGAGCATCGTCTTGACCATCTGTTGCACCTGCACCTTGTCCGCGCCGCCGGTGCCAACCACCGACTTCTTCACCACCTTGGCGGTGTATTCGGCCACCGGCAGCTCCAGGATGACACCGGCGCAGATGGCCGCGCCCCGGGCCTGGCCGAGCTTGAGGGCGGAATCGGCGCTGCGCGCGACGAAGACCTTCTCGACCGCCATTTCGACCGGCCGGAAATCCTCGATGACGTTACTGACCTCACGATAGATCAGGCCCAACCGGTCGGCCAGCGTCTCGCCATCGACGACGATGGCACCGCTGGTGACATGGCGGCTGTAGCGGCCATCGCTGTCGATGACTCCGTAACCGGTGACCCGCGAGCCGGGATCGATGCCGAGAACCCGAATCACCGGCGCGACTCCGCAGGGCTGAGAATCGGCATCCGGCCAGCGGGCCTAGGCGTTTTCCAGCACCTCATCGGGAATGTCGGCATTGGTATAGACCTCCTGTACATCGTCGAGGTCTTCGAGCCGGTCGATCATCCGCATGACCTTTTCACCGGTTTCGACGTCGAGCGGTGACAACGTGTCGGGACGCAGCGTCACCTCGGCGTTGTCGGGAGAGAGCCCGGCCGCTTCGATGGCGTCCTTGACGGACTGGTAGTCGGCCGGCGTGGTGAGCACATCGATGGAGCCATCGTCGTTGGTGACAACGTCCTCGGCACCAGCTTCCAGCGCGGCCTCCATGATGGCGTCCTCATCGGCGCCGGGCCCAAAGCTGATGACACCGGTCTTGGTGAACAGATAGGCTACCGAACCGTCGGTGCCCAGGTTGCCGCCCGCCTTGGAGAAGGCGTGCCGAACCTCGGAGACGGTGCGATTGCGATTGTCGGTGAGGCAGCTGACCATGACGGCAACGCCGCCCGGGCCGTAGCCTTCGTAGACCACCTCCTCGTAGTTGGCGCCCTCGGTCTCACCGGCGCCCCGCTTGGCGGCCTTCTCGATCGTGTCCTTCGGCATATTGGCGGCCAGCGCCTTGTCCACCGCCAGGCGCAACCGCGGGTGGGCGGCGGGATCCGAGGTCTTGCCCTCTTTCGCCGCCACGGTGATTTCACGAATCAGCTTGGTCCAGACCTTGGCGCGCTTCTTGTCGTTGGCAGCCTTCTTGTGCTTGATATTGGCCCACTTGCTATGTCCAGCCATCTTCTCTCTCTCCGCTCGGGGATCAAAATCTTATCACGGGCGGGCGCCCCGCACGGCGCGCAGGAAGGAACGCACCGATCGCCCTCGACTACTGGGTCGGTGTCTGTTCCGAGGATGCCAGGATCTCTTCGACACTGGGATTGGCATCCACCGCTCCGCCGGCCTCCACCTCCTCTTCGGTGGCGTCACGGACGGTGAGGATCTCCAGCTTGAAGATCACTTCACGGCCACACAGCGGGTTGTTGCCATCGACGGTGACGGTCTTCTCGTCGACCCGGGTGACGAGAAATTCACGCACCTCGCCCTTTTCGTTCTCGGTGACGATCCGCGTGCCCACCTTGCGATACTCCTCCGGCACGTTTTCGATCCGGTCGGTAAAGACCAGCCCCTCGTCACGAGGTCCGTAGAGCAGGTTGCAGTCGATCGGGACATCGATGGTATCGCCGGCTCGCCGGCCGGCCAGCTCGGCCGCCACCTCTTCCGAGAGGATGTCGGTCAGCCCGTGAATGTAGCTGACGGGGTAGTCGATCTGCACCAGCGTGTCACCGCTCTTGCTGTCCACCACCCGATATTTGAGTTCGACGAACTTGCCGTCCGCGATGACGTCTTGTTCACTCATGGTCATCAGAATATCGTCGCGCCGAAGATCTTGATCTCGCCATCTTCGTAGCCAAGCACCAATCGCCCGAGCCATTCGCCGGGTATCTTGTCGTTCTTCTGCTTGTACAACACAGTGACGTGCTCGCCCCGCCGGATGATGCCGAGAAACTCGGGATCCTTGGAGAGGTTCTTGGTGATCTTGGCGCGGGCGAACTGCTTGCCCAGCTCCACCTCGGTAAAATTGCTGATCAGCGTGCGGGAGAAGTTGCGGATGAACTTCCCGTAGTTGCCCTTGTTCGAGTTCTTGATCAGATCGGCCCACAACGGGTCGGCAATCTCCCGAAGCTCCTCATCCGTCTTGTCGATGATGTTCATAATGAAACTCTCCTGAATTCCGTCGCACGGTTGTGAACCGCGCGATATTGCCACGATTCATATAAAAAAGGCCAGCAATCGCTTGCTGGCCTTTTCGGTTGACGCGGGCTTGCGCCCTTGTCGGGTCCGACTTACTCGTCGTCTCCCACGATGTGGTACAGCGGAGCCTTCTCCATCGTGTACTCACCGGTCTCGGGATCACGGCGAGAAACCGTCAGCACGTGCCAGTTCTCGTCGTCGAGCTTCATCTTGTCGCCACGGTAGTAGTAACCGGGCCAACGTGTCTCCTCACGGAACAGGGTGTGCTGGAGCACGGCCTCGGAAGTGAGGATACGATGCTTCAGCTCCCATGCACGCAGCAGCTCGTGGATGTTCTCGGCAGCGATGCCGTTCTCCCAGTCCTCGTCGAGGATGGCGAGCTTCTTCAGACCAATGTTCAACAGCTTGTCGTTGGTCATGTAGCTCACGGTCACACCACCACAGTACTCGTCCATCAGCTTCTGCAGACGATCGAGACCCTGACGCGGGTTGATGTAGTGCGGGTTGACGGTACCGGCGACGATCTCGTTGCGGTAGATCCGGTAGGTCTCCAGCGGCTTGTAGATCTGCTTCTTGCGCATCTCGATCTGCTGGTCGGAGACACGAATGCCCTCGGCCTTGCCATCGTCGATGTATTTGCAAGCAGCCTTCGCAGCCAGACGACCTTCGGTGAAGGAGCCGGAGGAGAACGCGTGCGGCGTACCGCCGACGGCGTCACCGGCGCCGAACAGACCCTCTACCGTGGTCATCCGGTTGTAGCCCCAGAAATATTCCGGCGGGGAGACATCTTCCGGACCAGAGCACCATGCGCCACAACCGGTGGCGTGGGAACCCATGACGTACGGCTCGGAAGTGGTCAGCTCGGGGTTCTCGTATTTCGGGTCGACGTCGGTGGCAGCCCAGAGAACGGCCTGACCGACGGTCATGCCGAGGAAGTTGTGCCAACCGATCTCCTCGAGGTGAGGATCCTGGAAGGCTTCCATCGTGACCATGTGGATCGGACCACGACCTGCATTCACCTCGTTGATGAAGGCGTGGTTACGCAGACAGGTCGGAATCGGACGGTGCGTGCGGTGGGATGCCTCGGGGTCGAGATACTCCTTGCCCACCATCTCCTGCAGCGCCGGGAACCACTTGGACTCATACTCCTCGCCATAACCGTTCTGGGTGTAGGTCTTGAGGTGCAGGAAGTAGGCGCCAACCGGGCCGTAACCGTCCTTGAAGCGGGCCAGTACGATACGGTTTTCCATCTGGGTCATCTTCGCGCCAGCCTGGATCAACAGGCCATAGGCGGAACCGGAGGACCACGGCGCGTACCAAACACGGCCGGCACCCTCACCAACGGAACGCGGCTTGTAGATGTTGGAAGCACCACCGGCGGCTACGACCACGGTCTTCGACTTGAAGACATGGTAGTTGCCGGTACGGACGTTGAAACCAACGGCGCCGGCGACGCGGTTGTCCTTGTTCTCGTCCATCAGCAGATGGGTGACGCAGATACGGTTGAAGACCTTGTCGGCCGACTTCTTCGCCGCCTCGGCGACGATCGGCTTATAGGACTCACCGTGGATCATGATCTGCCAGCGACCTTCACGCTGGTAGGTGCCGGTCTTGGGATTGCGCATCAGCGGCAGACCCCACTCCTCGAACTGGTGTACCGCCGAGTCGACGTGGCGCGCCATGTCGAACAGCAGATCCTCACGCACCATGCCCATCAGGTCGATACGCGCATAGCGGACGTGATCTTCGGGGTTGTTCTCGCCGAAGCGGGTACCCATGTAGCAGTTGATGGCGTACAGGCCCTGGGCAACAGCACCGGAGCGGTCGATGTTCGCCTTTTCGGCGATGACGATCTTCTTGTCCGGACCCCAGTATCTTGCTTCGAAAGCAGCCCCTGTTCCGCCCAGGCCAGCGCCGACGACCAGTACGTCGATATCGTCTTCTACAATAGTCTCGTAAGTCATCAGTAATAGACTCCTTCTTTCATTTTCAGACCGTTGGATTCCAGGGTGTGGAGATCACCATCGTCCAGACGGATGTACTTGGGCTCGTTGTAGAGCAGCTGGCTGTCGCGCTGCTCCTGGCTCGGGGGCGGAACCTGCCGCAGGTTCGGGATGGCCGTACCCCAGGGCTTGGTGGTGATCGGCGCCAGCAGATCCCAGTCCTTCTTGCCGTTGCGGAAGATGATGCGCCAGGCGATGACACCCTTCTCCTCGTCACGACGCACACGGACAGAGTGGCCGAGCGGCGCGAAGTCCGCATAGCCCCGAACGTCGATGGCGTAGTGCGGGCAAGCCTTGACGCAGGAGTAGCACTCCCAGCACATGTTCGGCTCGATGTTGTATGCGCGGCGAGTGACCTCATCGATGTGCATGATGTCCGACGGGCAGATATCTACACAGTGTCCGCATCCGTCGCAGCGGGTCATGTATACAAACGTAGGCATAACTTAACCTCTATTAACTTGGAAGATTCGTAAAAGTGCCGTGCTCAGTAGTGGTTCGGCGATTCGCGTTTGATACCAAGCCCCATGTTCGGCGGATTGTCGCCCATGTAAGTCGGGATATCGGGGAACTTCTGCTTGGTCTGCGGAGAGCTCAGCTCGGGAACGTCCGGGAGCTTCTCGCGGGAGCCGTCGGCCCAGGCGACACGCTTCTGGAAGGCGGCGGCGGGCTTGAAGAACATGTGCGCGAACTTGGACCACAGAACGGTACCGAACAGGGTGGTGGCCGCGATGATGAACAGCGCAAAGAAGATCCAGCCTGCGGTTGAGCCCTGGGTGAACGACCACAGCAGACCGAAAGTGGAGGTGGTCAGCAGGGAGACGATGAAGATGTCGTCACGGCCGACCTTGTACCAGGGCAGACCCTCGGAATAGACATCGACGCGGATGCCGAACCAGAACCAGTAGCCGCCGATGGCCAGCGACAGCGCACCGAGGTGCCACAGCAGGGGCCAGATGCCGGCATCCTTGGAAGTGGCGTAGCCGAAGATCATGACCGCGGTGGAAATGACGAACACGATGAACCCGTACATGATCATCAGGTGAGAAGCGCGACGCTTGGGGTTGGAGAACTCACCGGACGTCAGCACCTCCTTGCCCAGCGTCTTCAGCGCCAGGGAGATCTTTTCGCCCCCACTCACGGTGCGCGTGGCGAGCTTCTTCTGCTCCTCGGCGTTCTTGAAAAAGTACTTGGCGCTCTTTTTGTGCACCATGTCCAGAATGGTCCCGCCTATGACGAGAATGACCATCAGGACGACATATGCCTGCATCATGCCAGGCGAGATATACGCTGAGAGTTCAGCGAAGGGGTTTGTCAACATTTCAGATACTCCTTAACTCAAGCTAGTGAAACTCGTTTGACCAAAAAAACGACGACCTCGACCCACAGGTATCGGCAATGCCGGGTCCACCGACCGCCCGGCCCGCGACCATCGGCTCCGGCCTGCCGCGCTGCGACGCCTGCTGCCCGCGATCTTCCGTATCCGTCAGAAGTACCGGCGCAGGGAACCTCTGGACCCAATGATCACTGGGCGTGCAATGTACACCAGGGAAACCGAGATGCTAAATAGAATATATTGTTGTCGTTATAAACAGAGGGTATAAGCAACCGCTAATACCCTGATACTGTTGGGGAAGCGGGGACGGCAAGCCCTCCCGGGGGGCGACCCCAGGGCTCAGAAATCCCCATCGGTCAGACAGCGGACCACTGCATCGGCCACGGCCCGTGAAAACAGCATGCCGAAATGGCTGAAAGGCACTTCCAGGTGCCGGCTCACGGCCGGGTGGCGTGTCTCGGCCAGCGCCACCGTTCCATCCCCCGGCCCCAACGGCTCCCCGGGCAGGAGCCGGCCGATCCCGATCCCGCGATTGCCAGCGATCATGCACAGCCGCCTCGCCCCCGACCAGCAGGGCGCGTCGCCGAGCAAACCTCGTACGGTGCTGCGTCCCAACAGTGGGCGGGTGAGCCACAAACGATGGTAGCGACGGGCAACGGCACTACCCCGCAGCGGCGTCCCCAACATGATGACACGCCCCGGCCGCTGCGTCGGATAGCGATCGAAGAGATGGCATACGACGATCCCGCCAAGGCTGTGCGCCACCAGATGGATGACATCGGCATCGATACCACGGAGAAAGGCATCCAGGCGCGCGGCATTGTCGGCCGGCGTCCGCAACAGGCTGTGATAGTGAAACAGCCGCGCCGGATACCCGGCGCGGCTGAGCCGGGCCGCCAACGGCAACAGCTCGACTCCGGTCATCCAGATACCGTGTATCAGCACGACGGTCTCGTTCATACGCAATTCCGATAAGCAGTTCACATTCACGGGCTCGGCCCCGCCTATAATCGGGAGGCGACGACGGGCCCCGAACCGCAGTGCCCGCAGCGGGCATTGCTGGCTGGCCGCCCGAACCATCCATCAACCCTACCGGGAGGCTATCCCATGCGCCAGACCATTCTTGCCGCAGCATTGATCGGCTGCACCATCCCCGCCATGGCCGACACCATCATCCAGCAACGCAACGCCGACGGTGGCATCGACACCATCAGCATCAAGGGCGACTGGGCCCGGATGCAGAGCAAGGGCGAGACGGGATACCAGCTCTGGAACCTGAAGACCGGGGAGATGAACGTCGTCGACCCCGACGACCGGACCATCATGGTCTTCGATCTCCGCGCCAAGGACACGAAGGGACGAAAGCACCCGATCGAGGCCAGAATCACGAAAACAGGCAAAGGCCCGAAAATCGCCGGTTACGGCACCACCAAGTACCGGCTCGAGGCCGGCCACAAGAACTGTGGCACCGAATTCATCTCGGCGACGGCGGCCAAATCGAAGGAGATTCGCAAACTGGTCCAGAACTTCGCTGCACTCAGCAGCCTCGACGAGCTGCTACCTGGCCCGATGGCGGCCATGGCACGCGGCATGCAGGATCCCTGCGAGCTCGCCGCCACCTCGCTGGGCGAGCAGTTGCCCAACCTCGGCATGCCGCTCAAGCATGTCGATGCCAGCGGCAGGACGGAGATGGAAGTCACCAGAATCGACCCGCACGCCAAGCTCGACGGCGAGTTGTTCCGGCTACCGGCCGACTACAAGCGCACGACGGTCGAGGAGATGATGGGCAACGCCATGAAGGAGATGCAGCAAATGATGCAGCAGATGCCGCCGGAGAGTCAGCAGCTTCTGCAACAACTGTTTCAGAAACCACCACAATAGGCCGGCGCCAGCATGTGACGGGCAGGCCGCTGCCCGTCACTCCGCCTCACGGTCAACGCCGAAGTTCATCCCGATCGACAGTCGCAGACCGCCGGAACGATTCTCGCCAACGGCATGGGGCAAGGTCGGTGAGAAGAAGACGAATGCACTCTCGATCGGCGCCACGGCTTTTTGTGCACCCACCGCCCCCAGCAGCAGGTCGCCCGACTCTTCCGGCGCTGTGACATAGAAAACACCCGACAACACCTCATCGTCATCATCATGGGTGTGCAACGTCGTCCCCTGCCCCGGCGCCATCGCATTGAACCAGAACCCCACCCGCAACGGCTCACGCACCCCACTGATGGCTGCCGCTGCGGCAACTGCAGTATCCAGCACCGGCCCCAATGCCGGAATATGCTCGCGGGCGATATAGATGTTCTCGTAGCGCCCGCCGAAGAGATGCGTCTTGCGGGTATCCGGCGCATCACGCCAGCGGTGGAACCCCTCGACGATCTCCGCCAGCATCGGCTCGAGCGCCGGCGCCCGCAGTCGCCAGGCGTCCCCCAACGGTTCCAACCGGCTTTTCAGCGCCTCCCGGGACACAGCCCCGTCCGTTTGTGTCGTCATCGTGCCTCCTCACCCGGATCGTCCACCGGGTCATAGAAATCGGTCGCAATCTCGACGAAACGATAACGCGTCTCCATCAGGCTGTGAATCAGTCACAAAGCCGCAACAATATGATCCCACTACACTGGTGCCGGACACACAGCACAACGGACAACGTCACACGCGGCATCGTGCCATGGAGGCAACACCTTGAAAAACAACCAACCGGTCACCCAAAGAGAGGTTCCGATGAACGACGGAACCATACTCGTCTCCAAGACCGACCTGAAAGGCACCATCACCTTCTGCAACGACGAGTTCATCCGTATCAGCGGCTTCTCCGAAACGGAGCTCCTTGGCCGCAGCCACAACATCGTCCGCCATCCCGACATGCCGCCCGCCGCCTTTGCCGACCTGTGGACCACGATTCAGAGCGGGCAGCCCTGGCATGGACTGGTGAAGAATCGAACCAAGCATGGCGACCACTATTGGGTCTATGCCAATGTCACACCCATCTTCGAAAAGGGGCGCATCACCGGCTATATGTCCGTGCGCACCAAGCCCAGCGCCCAACAGATCGAAGAAGCCGAGCAGCGCTACCAGCAAATGTGGCAAGAGCAGGCCGACAGGCCGGCCAGGCACCGTCCCTTCGACAAACCCCTGACGTGGTGGCGACGGCATCGTTTCGCGGCACTGATCGCCAGTGCCACCCTGCTGCAACTGCTGGCGATCGGCACCATTGCCGCCGGCGCTCCGACCAGCCTGGCAGCCACCATGCTGCTGTTGCCTCTGTTACCCCTGGCACTGCTGGCGGTCACCATCCGTCAACGGCTGGCGACCCCGCTGCAAACCCTCTCGAAAAAGCTGGACAGCATACTCGAAGGCAACTTCTTCGACTGGATCGACCCCATCGGGGAGGACGAGCTGGGACAGGTCATGCGGCGGCTACGAATGGTACAAATCAAGCTGGGTTTCGATGTCGTCGATGCCAACGACACCGTCCTGAAACTGCTCAGCCTAGTCTCCCGGCTCGACGACCTGGCACAACGGTTCGGCGACGCAGCCTGCTCGATGGAAGAGTCGGCCGCCAATCTCACCGAAATCAACAGCCTGGTGAAAAACAACGCCGAAAACACCGTCGACGCCAACCGCATGACCGAGCACGTGCTGGCCCAGGTCAAGAAGAGCCGCTCGGCGCTCAACGACGCGGTGGAGGCAATGTCGGTCATCGACGAATCAACGATACGAATCGCCGACATCATCACCGTCATCGACGAGATCGCCTTCAAAACCAACCTGCTGGCCCTCAACGCCGCGGTCGAAGCCGCCCATGCCGGTGACCAGGGCAAGGGTTTTGCCGTGGTGGCCGATGAGGTCCGCAACCTCTCCCAGCACACCTCGGCCGCTGCCTCCGAGGTGAAGGCACTGATTCAGGACAATATCGACAAGGTACGGAATGGCGCCGGGATGATCGACCTCTCCAGCGAAGCCCTCCATCAGGTGGTGAGGGAAATGGAGAAGGTCGGCAGGGTGATCTCGGAGATCTCGGTCTCGGGCAAGGAGCAGGCCGTGGGCATCGAAATGCTGTCGAACAACATCCAGACGATCAACGAAACCCTGCAGCACAGCAGCGACATGATTCAGGAAACCTCATCGCGATCAGAGCAGATCGGCCAACGCGCAGAGGAGTATGTGGAGAAGAGCCGGATCAGAACGGCCGCCTGACCGCTGGAACCAACCCGACGCCGGGGCGGTCCGGTAACGGCAAAGGAGGGAGACAATCCAGGGGGCATCGAAGGTCGATGGGCTCATAACGTCTTCCACGACAACACCTCGATCAATGCCTGCAAAACATGGTCACGAAGAACCGGAGCCGTTGTCGCAAAAGGTGGGACTGCTTTCCCTGATCAAACGCTTGAAAACAAACAACCAACGAAACAGAAGGAGCAAAGAGGAAACCCGACTGGACCGTTCGTCACCCCAACTGGATTGTCTGTCAGACAGTCTAGGCAAGACGCCAACGTTTTTCCTTGCGTCAGTTCTCAGTTTTTTCGCCGACTGGGAAAAGGCGGCGCAAAAACGCCTCCCCGGCAAACCCCAGCGCCTCGACCCGGCGCAACAGCCGCGCCCGGACCACTGGATCCCGCAACGACGGCGGCCCCGCCGCAAAACAATAGACGACCGAATTGGCATCGTCGGCATCGACCCGCAACAACCCCGTACCAAACAGTTCGCGCAGTTGCGCCAGCATGAAGGCAAATGCCGCCGGATCGGTGCGCCACAAATTGATGGCCACCACGCCATCCGGCGCCAGCCGGGCACGGCAGCTTTCGAGAAACGACCACCGTTGGGCCTCTGCATTCATTCCGTCGGCGTCGTAGAGATCGACCAGAATCACATCCCGTCGGGTCTCGACGACGTCCAGATAGTGGCCTGCCGAGGCAATGTAGATCTCGAGACGGGGATCGACCGGCAGATCGAAATGGCGGAAGGCCATATCGGCGACGATCTCGCGATATTCGACGGCATCGAGCCTCAACCCCTCCTCCGAGTGACACAACAAGTAGCGGGCCACCGTGCCTGCCCCCAGGCCGAGCAGCAGCACCTGCTCGGCGGCCGGCGGGAAAATGGTGCCTAGCACCAGGTCGCGGCTGTAACCAAACTGCAGACGGTCCGGTGCTTCGGGGAGATGGCTGGCCTGCTCGACGGCACTGCCAAAATGCAGCGACCGGCGTCGGCCATGACGCACCACCTCGACGAGCCCGAGCGCATCCCGGGCGGCCTCCAGCAATACACCGCCATATCGTGAGACACCCCTCGCAAACCGCTGGGGCTCGCCTGCCGGTCCGGTCACCATCATTTTTTCCTCTCGTTGGGGTAAACTGCCGCGCCCCGACCAACGGAGCACCGCCCAGATGTGGTTCAAGAACCTGATCGTCTATCGCCTCGAATCCGGATTTCCCTACACCGCCGAAACGCTGGAGGAGGCTCTCGGCGCCAAGCCATTCACCCCCTGCCCCAGCCATGCGCTCAGCAGCACCGGCTGGACACCGCCGATGGGGAAGCTGAGCGAGATGCTGGTCCATGCCGGCGCTGGGGCAATGATGATCTGCCAGAAAACCGAGGAGCGCATCCTGCCAGCCAGCGTCATCCGCGATTTCGTCAGCGAACGGGTGGAAGCCATCGAGACGGCGGAAATGCGCAAGCTGCGCAAGGCCGAGCGCGACGCCATCCGCGACGAGGTGGTCTTCGATCTGACGCCGAAAGCCTTTACCCGGGCGAGCAACACCTGGGCGCTGATTCTGCCACAGCAAGGGTTGCTCATCATCGACGCTGCCAGCGCCAAGCGGGCCGATAGTTTCACGACGCTGCTGCACAAGACAGTGAACGATCTGCCGCTGCGCCTGATCCGCCCCCGTCACGCACCGGCCGACCGGCTGACGCAATGGCTCGAGACACCGGCCAACCTGCCAGCGGAGATCACGATCGGCAATGAGTGTGAACTGAAAGAGCCGGGAGACGAAGGGGGCGTGGTACGCTGCCGCCGCCTCGATCTGGTCAGCGACGAAGTGCGAAGCCACCTCGAAGCGGGGAGAGCGGTCGTCAAGCTCGGGCTCGACTGGCAGGAAAAGCTGGGCTTCGTCCTCGCCGAAGACTTCACGATAAAGCGCCTGAAATTCAGCGACCAACTGCTGGAGACGGCCGCCGAACAGGGCGAAGCCGATGCCGCCGCGCGGTTCGACGCCGATTTTACGTTGATGGCAATGGAGCTGGAGCGGTTTCTGCCCCGCCTGATCGACCTGTTTGGCGGCGAGGCCGACTGACCGACTACCGCAACCCGACGACGCCTGCTGGCACTATACTATGCCCCCATCAGGTGTCGGTGGCCGCCTCTTCCCCGGCCAGCAACACACGCCGCAACTGCCCCATCTGGAAATGGATGCGCGCCACCATCGCGGCGCGACGAAAACGGTTCTCCAGCACCGCCGCCTCGGCTTCATAGAGATCGGCATGGGCGATCAGCAGATCCAGCAACGTCCGCTTGCCTGCATCGAACTGACGGTGGTAGGCCTCCACCACCGCCTTGGCGGCATCGACGTTCTCCTCCAGATTGGGGGCGATATTGCGATCCTCCACCAGTTGCCGCGACACCGCCGCGAGATCGGCGCGAATCTCCCGCTCCAGCGAGGCGAGGCGGGCATCGGCCGAAACCTTGAGACTCACCGCTTCGGCCTTGCGACCAAGGCTGCCGCCACCGAGCTCAAAGGCATAGTTGACGGTGACGCGGACCGAGGAGTCGATATCGATACTGCTTTCCGGCGCCACATCGGAGGACAGACGCTTGCGCAACTCGAGATCGACGGTGGGCAGCAGCTCGCCCCGTGCCACACCGATATCCGCCTCCCGGCTCCGGGCCGCATCCCGCGCCGCGACCACCCGGGGATTGCCTTCGATGGCGCGCCGATAGAGCGACGCCACCGGCTGGTCCGCGATCGTCTCGTCCAGCTCGGGCAGCGCCAGTGCTTCGGGTGCGAGGCCGGTGATCTCCCTGAACCGCAACCGGGCACCTTCCAACGCCGCGCGCAACTGAAAATGGCGGTTGCGCGCCTGCACCAACCGTGTATTGGCCTGGTGGACATTCACCCTGGAGATGCGCCCCATTTCGGCGCGCGTCGTCACACGCGCCACCAGCGCCTCGAGCGATTCGATCTGCGCCGCCGATACGGCCACCAGCGACTCGTTGCGCAATACGTCGAGATAGACCTCCACGACTCGCAACGTCAGTGCCTCCCGAGCGGCATCGAGTTCAGCGGCGGACGCCGCTTTGCGCGCGCTCGCCGAGGCCACCGCATGACGGTCGGCAAACCCCCGGAAGAGATTCCAGCGCAGTGTCGCATCGAGCCGATCCACATCACGGTCGATGCTCGCGCCCGAGATCTCCTCAGTGCTGCGGCTGTTCTCGTAACTCAGCCCGACGGCAGGCAGATAGGCGGAGCGGGACTGGCGGATGCGCGCATCGGCAGCATCGACGAGCGCCGCGGCCGAAACGACATCGGGGTGTGATTCGAGCACTTGGCGAACCACGTCGGGCAACGGCGCCGACGAGGACAATGGTGGCAAAGAGAGCAGCATCGTCAACGACGCGGCCCGAACGACGGGGCGTGCGATACGGAAACGCACCGCCATCGGCGATTCCCCCAACCCATTGAAAAGATGGGAAAACCGGAGATCACGTTTTCTGTTTCCACCATTGAAAAAGCCCAGGATGGTCTTTTTCATCCGGCTACTGAGAAAAAGTCGGTGATGGCGCGACAAAACGACCCTCCATGGTGATTGCCGTCAGCAAAGACACGCCGCCGATTCTACGGCAACGGTCGCCCGGCGATAGCACCGGGTTCACTGATTGGCCGTCGCACCACCGGACGAACGGCCCGGCATGGCCCCTGTTGGAGCGCCACCACACACAATGGGGAAGCGGCGAGATCTTCCGCATTCGGCGGAATGAAAAAAGCCCGGAAGAATCCGGGCCTCTCTCACTGCTTGCGGCAAGCGGGGCGTCCCTGCCCCATCCATCGGCCTACCCCAGCGGATCGACGTCCGTCGGCTGCTGGTCATAGACATCGGCCAGCTGCTTGAGCGCATCGGCACCGCTGGTGTCGAGTGCGTCGGCTGTACCGGTGGCCGCCGGCTCACCCCCAGCCGGCGTCTCCGACTCTCCCAGCAGTTCCGCCAGCGAATCACCAGCCTGGGCCAGCAGCTCGTCGATGGAGGGGAGGTCCCCTTCATCGCCCGGCGCCACATTGAAGTAGACATCGGACATGGTGGCCTTGGAGCCGTCGCTCATCGTCACGCTGCCCTGCTCCAGGTGGAGATTGCCGGCACCATCGACCTCACCCAGCACCGTGTACCCGGTACCGAGACTGGCGATACCCGCTTCGGCCAGGCCGATCAGCTCACCGTCGTCGGTCTGGTGGTTCTGGTTGGCATCACGCCACACTTTCAGCTCATCGAAGCGTTCGTCATTGGCATCGACGACACCATCGTGGTTGCTGTCGTAGCCGGCGAGCTTGGCGAAGCCTTCCCCTGCCTGACCACCGAACAGTTCCGAGCGATCGTCGATACGCCCATTGCCGTTGGCATCGACCGCCAGGAAGGCGTCCTCGGCCGAGAGCCAGCCAGACTCGATGGCCGTACCGTTGTCGAGCAGATCGAACTTGCCCTCGGTGGCCCCCAGCGCCGTGGTCTGCACGCCATCGCCATTCATATCGATGGCGATCGGGCTGACGTAAGCATAGGAGGTGGTGTCGTAGATATTGACATCCACGGTCGTCTCGCAGACATCGATATCCCCGGCTTGCTCACTGCCGACGATGCTGACCGAGAGGTCTTCGGTACCCTCGTAATAATCACCGGCATTGCCCGCATCACGATCGACCGTGACCATCTCGCGCCACGTGGCGATATCGAGCACATCCGAGGCGGTGGCACCTGCCGGCACCTTCACCCAGACGCTGTCCCCCTGAACGATGCATCCATCCTTGACCAGGCTGTAGTCGGCGCTCTGATCGACCGGTCCCACCATCTCACGATCACCCTGCGAGGCATACTGGCCATTCGGCACACGACCATAGACCACATCGATCACCTCACCACCAATGCCCCAGCGGATGTCATAGTAGCCACCGGCCATGATGTCCTGATCACCGGCCCACTCATCGACACGCTGCGCGCTGCCATCGGTGACCTTGATCTGGAACCAGGCATCGTGATCGACCGGCTGGTCGAGGACGACGCGGAACGATGCCATCTCGCCCTCGTTCACCTCACTGTCACCCACCAATCGGGCACAGACCGGCTGACCACCCCCATTGTCATCGACCGTGACCATCACCACAGCGGTGTCATACCCCCCGTTGCCGTCGGTCACGGTATAGGTGAAGCGGTCGGTACCGGTGAATCCGGCCTCGGGCTGGTAGCTCAGCGTGCCATCGGCATTCATCACCACCGTCCCATGCTCGGGTTGTTCGACCCGGTCGATCTGCAGCGGATCACCATCTCTGTCCCAGTCATTGGCCAGCACGTCGATGACGACGGCCTGATTGGCCAGCGTCGCCGCAGCGTCGTCATCCGCCGCGGGTGCCGTATTCTCCGGCTGCCCCGGCTCCACCTTGATATAGACCTTGGTGCGATCGGTGCCACCATGGCCGTCGCTGACGGTGTAGTAGAAGTAGTCCTTGCCACAATAGCCATCGTCAGGCGTGTAGGTGAAAGTACCGTCGTCGTTCAGCTCGACCGTGCCATGCTTCGGCTGTCGGAACGACTCGATCGTCAGACTGTCGCCATCGGGGTCGGTGTCATTGGCCAGCACGTCGATAACGACACTTTGCCCCTCTTCAGTCGTCGCACGATCCTTGTTGGCATCGGGCCCCTGGTTCTCGGGCTGGCCCGGCTCCACCTTGATATAGACCTTGGTGCGATCGGTGCCACCATGGCCGTCGCTGACGGTGTAGTAGAAGTAGTCCTTGCCACAATAGCCGTCGTCAGGTGTGTAGGTGAAGGTACCGTCGTCGTTCAGCTCGACCGTGCCATGCTTCGGCTGTCGGAACGACTCGATCGTCAGACTGTCGCCGTCGGGGTCGGTGTCGTTGGCCAGCACATCGATGACAACGGCCTCACCCTGATCGGTCGAGACACGATCCTTGTTGGCATCCGGTGCATGATTGACGCTGGTGACCACGAGCTGCACCGTGGCCGTGGCGGTGCCACCCTGGCCATCACTGACCATGTAGGTGAAGCTATCGCTACCGGAATAGCCCGCCTCCGGCGTGTAGCTGAGGGTGCCATCCGAGTTCAGAACCACCGTGCCGTGGGCCGGTTGCTCGAAGCTGTCGATCCTCAGCGTATCGCCATCGGGATCGCTGTCGTTGGCCAGCACATCGATGACGACGGGTTCACCCTCTTTGGTTTCTGCCGCATCGTCCGCCGCATTCGGCGCGTCATTGACCGGTACGACACACAGATGGACCGTGGCCGTGGCCGTGCCACCATTGCCGTCACTGATGGTGTAGGTGAAGCTGTCCGCCCCGGAGTAGTCGTCATCTGGCGTATAGCTCACCGTGCCGTCGGCATTGATCACGACCGTGCCGTGCTGCGGCTGGCCCACTTCGGTGACACTCAGGCTGTCGCCGTCGAGGTCGCTGTCGTTGGCCAGAACGTCGATGGTGACCGACTGGTCTTCGTCGACCGTGGCTTCGTCGTCTTTGGCCGATGGACCATCGTTGACCGGTGCAACGACGACCTGGACCGTGGCCGTGGCGCTGCCGCCGTTGCCATCGGTCACGGTGTAGGTGAAGCTGTCGGTGCCGTGGAAATCGGCGTCCGGCGTGTAGCTGAAGCTGCCATCGGCATTCTGCACCACCGTGCCATGGGCCGGTTGTTGAAACGACATGACGGTGAGCATATCCCCATCCGCGTCACGGTCGTTTCCGAGCGCATCGATGACGATGGGCTGATCTTCCTGCGTCGCCACCATGTCATCGTTTGCCTGCGGCGCAGTATTGCTTTGCGGAACGAAGATCTTGACGGTGGCGGTATCACTCCCCCCATTGTTGTCCATGATGGTGTAAGTGAAGCTGTCCAACCCGCTGAAACCATCTTTGGGGGTGTAGTTGAAGCTGCCGTCCGCATTCAACGTGACCATGCCGTTGGCAGGCTCGGAAAAACCGGAGATGAAGATGGCATCACCATCGGGATCGCTGTCGTTGGACAGCACGTCGATGACGGTGGTGCCATTGTCGGTCAACAGTGCCATGTCGTCGTCGGCATCCGGCCCCCGATTGGTTTCGTGGATGCAGATATAGACGCGCGCGGTATCACTACCGCCATTGCCATCCTCGACGGTGTATTCGAAAAAATCGACGCCGGCAAAACCTGGGTCGGCCTGATAGCTGAAAGTACCATCATCATTGAGGGTGATGGTGCCGTGGCCCGGCTTCGAGAAACCGCTGATGGTCAATGTATCGCCATCGGCATCACGATCGTTGGACAGCACGTCGATGATGCTGACCTGCCCCTGGTCGACGAAGGCGACATCGGTATCGGCATCGGGCGTGGCATTCTCTTGAACCGGTGGCATGACGGGCGTCACATCGACCGTCACCGTTGCTGTATCGGTGCCACCCTTGCCGTCACTGACGGTGTAGGTAATGCTGTCGTTTCCGGAGAAGCCCGCGGTCGGCGTGTAGTAGAGCTTGCCGTCGGCACCGATGGCAACGCTGCCGTGCTCGGCCTCGGCCGCCGTGACGGTCAATGGATCACCGTCCGGATCGGTATCGTTGGCCAGCACATCGATCGCCACCGTCGTATCCTGTTGGGTGCTGCTCACATCGTTTTCGGCCACAGGCTGCTGATTGACGTCGCGAACCTCGATCGTGACCTTGGCGGTATCGCCCCACGCATTGACACCATCGGTGACGGAATATTCGAATTCATCGATCCCGTGGAAGCCGGGGTTTGGCGTGTAGGTGAACGTGCCGTCAGGGTTTCTCGTCACCGTGCCGTTCTTGGGCTGGGTGAAGCCAACGATCGAAATCGGATCACCGTCGGGGTCTTTGTCGTTGGCCAGTACATCGATGACGACGGGGCGATTCTCGTCGGTTACTGCATCGTCCCACTTTGCATCGGGTTCACCATTGACCGGCTGGTCCCCACCGGACGGGTCATCTGCCGGAATGCTGCCACTACCGATCACATAGATCTCTACCAGCGCGGTTGCCTGGTTACCTGCTGCATCGGCAACGACATAGCTGAACGTGTCTTTCCCGGCATATCCCGGGTTGGGGGTATAGCTGAACGTGCCATTGCCGTTATCGACAACCGTACCATTGGCCGGCTGGACGAAATCGATGACACGTAGGCCACCGGCAGAGGATTTGTCATTGGCCAACACATCGATGATGGTATTGCTGGAATTGGCGGCCACATCGATCCAGTCGTTCCCCGTCCACAACGGATCGGCGGGGTTGCTCTCGTGAGAAGTGTCGATCTGCTCTTTGGAGTTGAGAGTGCCTTGTTGCTCGATACCCATTTTTTTGTTCTCTCCGGTCTTGATAGTTATTTTTATTGGCCCGCAGTCATCCATCGATCGTCAACAGGCGTCCGGCCATGACCTTCGCGGAGAGAACACTACACCACGGCAATCGGAGAATTCTCAACAGATTCCACAAATGGCCCGTTGCCAAAGCGGCAAGAAGAGGAAATTTCCGGGCGGAACGAGATTGCCGCGAACCAGATCACCCTGCCGGGTCAGGGGGTGTCACGGGGGAGAGAGAAAGAAAGCGTGTTCGTTACAGCGGAATTTCATCCGGAATACCAAAGCCCCGATTCAGGGAGCTGCGTATCGTTTTTTTGAACAGCAGCTTGTTCTGGACGACTTCGGGCAGATCGGTGAAATTCATCACGCCTTTGTCGACGAGCACGTCGATCAGATCTTCGACCACGCGCCCCATCTCCATGTCGACACGATCGAGCACCTCCTTGATCAGCTCGCTGTTTTCGGACGAAGCCTGCAAGAACTCACTGACTTCTGGATCGAACAGATTGGACTGCTCGAACCCGGGTGCCGGGGAAAAGTCGATGGCGGCAATCCCTCCATCCGCCGTTCTTTTGACGTAGATCATCGTCACTTCCTTTTGACAGGCGCGCTCGGCGCAGATGACCGCAGACTTTAGGCCGCATAGCACCCGATGGGGAAGTACTCAGTTACCAGAATCGCAGGAACTCCCGATACACTGATGCGGTAGGCGCGGGAGATGACATCGTCCTCCAACGCTTGCAGGCGAGCATCGGCAGCGGTCTCTCGGGGATGGTAATTGAGCTCGATAATGTCACGGTAGGTCTCGACCCCCTGCTCACGCAACAGTTCACCAATCCCCATTTTTCCATCGACGATGGCCTGGGCGAAATGGCCGGGCAGATTTTCGAGCGCCAGATGAGAGCGCGCAAGCGCATAGCACCGCCCGGAATGGGCGCCATCCAGACTGACCTCACGATAGAGCAGCGGCTCCTCCGGCGCATGGGCCAACCCCGCCACCGGCGCGGCCGGTTGCTCGAGTCGCTGCACCAGTTGGCGGACATCCACCGGTTCCCAGAAATAAGCCTCCAGTGCCTTGGTCACCGTGCCATCGGCCACCAACAGCGTGCGCAGAAACGGCGGCAGTTCGGCAATCCGGCGGGGCCTGCCGGCCGTGTCGATGACAACCCCGTCTTGCAGATAACCGCTGCTGCGGAAGAAGGAGTCATTTGTCATTGGCGGTGGAGGGAGGGACACGACGGTCCGCGATGAAGATCTTGACCAGAAACAGCGCCAGCGGTGTGCCATGGAGGAACAGGTCGAAGATATCGACCGGGCGGGTGAGCGTTCCAGCCCCGAGCATTTTCAGCTTCTCGATCAAATGGGGCTCGGGGCTGAACGGCGCGAGCGCGAGCATCACGGCGATGATCGCAAAGGGCGCCAGCGGCGTCTGTCGTAACCAGTTCATCGGTCGGCAATCCTGGGGGAAACCATTAATTTCGTGGCGTAACCGATTGTAACCGTTCTGCACCATGGCTGCATGAATCGAGTGTCTTCTGTCCTCGCCCACCCATCGCTTATACTGCCTACCCCCCGACGGCACACCGATCAGCATGCTCGACACACGCCCACTACTGCAGGCATCCGACTTCCCGTCGCTGACACGCGACGAACTCACCACGCTCCAGATCAACCTCGGCTACACCTGTAACCAGCAGTGCCTGCACTGCCACGTCAATGCCGGCCCGCGCCGCACCGAGCAGATGGACGCCATGACGCTGGCCCTCGTCCTCGATGTCGCCAGGGCGCGCGGCGTCGCAACACTGGACCTGACCGGGGGCGCCCCGGAATTGAACCCTGGTTTCCGGCAACTCGTCCGCGATGCCCGTGCCCTGGGCTTGCACGTCATCGACCGCTGCAACCTCACGATTCTGAGTGAACCGGGACAGGAAGATCTGGCCACGTTTCTCGCCCAACAACGCGTCGAGATCGTCGCCTCGCTGCCCTGTTACCTGGAGGAGAATGTCGATGGGCAACGAGGCAAAGGGGTGTTCGAACGCAGCATCGAAGGGCTGCGGGCACTCAACGCACTCGGCTACGGCATCGAGGGAAGCGGACTGATGCTCAACCTCGTCTACAACCCCATCGGGCCTTCACTCCCGCCATCACAACAGGCGCTGGAGGCCGACTACAGACGCATGCTGCGGGAACGCCACGGCATCATATTCAACCGACTGTTTACCATCACCAACATGCCCATCGCCCGCTTCGGCAGCACATTGATCTCCCGAGGCGAATTCGATGCCTATATGACGTTGCTGAAGCAGTCGTTCCAACCTGCCAACACCAGCGCGGTCATGTGCCGCAGCCTGATCAGCGTCGACTATCGGGGCCGGCTCTACGACTGCGACTTCAATCAAATGCTGAGAATGGAGATTCGCCACCGTGGCCGCCCCCTCCACCTGCGTGATCTGTTGACACTGGATCCGGCCAATCTCTCCATCGCGGTGGCCGACCACTGCTACGGCTGCACAGCCGGCCAGGGCAGCAGCTGCGGTGGTGCATTGTAGAATGCTCTCGGTCATCGTCCCCACGTTGAACGAAGCCCGGCACCTGGCAGCGACGCTCACCCCGCTGCAAGCTCTGCGCGGAGAGCGACTGGAGATCATCATCGTCGATGGCGGCAGCGACGACGCCACCGGCGAGATCGCCGACCGGCTGGCCGACCGGGTAATGGTCGCGCCGACGGGGCGTGCCCGGCAGATGAATGCCGGCGCAACCGAGGCGCGGGGCGGGATGCTGCTCTTTCTCCACGCCGACACGCGCCTCTCCGATCCGGCCATCGCCCAGTTACGACGATTCTGCCGTGGCGCCGGCCCGGCCTGGGGCCGCTTCAATGTGCGCCCCGATCAAGACCGCCCACTGTTCCGCCTCATCACGACCCTGATGAACTGGCGCAGCTGCCTCAGCGGGATCGCCACCGGCGACCAGGCCATCGTCGTGCGTCGCGACCTGTTCTGGTTCGTCTCCGGGTTCCCCGACATTCCGTTGATGGAGGACATCGCACTCAGCCGGCGTCTCAAGGCCATCGTCCGGCCCACCTGCTTCTCCGCAACCGTCACGATCTCGATGCGCTACTGGGAGCGCAACGGCATTCTGCGCAGTATTCTGCGCATGTGGCACCTACGGCTGGCCTATTTTCTCGGCGTCTCTCCCCGCTGGTTGCACCGGCGCTACTATGGCCAGTAGCCACCGGCTCATCGTCTTCACCAAGGCGCCACGACACGGCCGGGTCAAGACCCGGATGCATCCGCGCCTGACGCCGGCACGCAGCGCAACGCTCCACTACGAGCTGCTCCTACACACCTTGTGGCAATGCCGAGGCGCAGACGGCACCACCGCCCTGTGGTCCCCGCCGGGGAACGACAGCCGTGCGCTGGATCGCTTGGCGAGGCGGTTCGGATTGGATCGTGGCTTGCAGCGGGGGCGGGATCTCGGGCAGCGCATGCGGCACGCACTCGACCACACGGTGACCCGTCACCGGCAACCGGCACTGTTGATTGGCAGTGACTGCCCCTTCATCACCCCCGGCTATCTCACCCGGGCCCGGCAGGCGCTGCAAGACAAGCCGGTCGTGCTCGGTCCGGCACGTGACGGCGGATTCGTGCTGATCGGCACCCGGCGACCACTGCCCAATCGCTGTTTCGACGGCATCGAATGGGGATCGGGTCGGGTGCTGGAACAGACACTGGCCCAAATGAAAAGGGCCGGTGCAGCGTGTGCGCTGCTCCCGGCCCTGGACGATATCGACCGCCCCGACGATCTGGCGTTGTTACCGCCCGGGCTACATCGTATGCGTTGGCTTTTCGGTTGCCAGTGAGCCACCCAGCAGATCCTCGATCTTCTGCCGTGTGCCCCCCTTGTCCTCGGCGTTGAACTGAACGCCGATACCGGGTGTGCGACTGCCCGACGCACCACGGGGCGTCACCCAAACCACCTTGCCCGCCACCGGGATGCGCTCCGGCTCATCCATCAGATGGAGCAGAATGAAAACCTCGTCACCGAGCTGATAGGGCTTGCCAGTCGGGATGAACAACCCGCCATTCTTGATGAACGGAATATAGGCCGCATAGAGGGAGTTCTTCTCCTTGATGGAGAGCGAGAGAATCGGGTGTCCGTCAGCCATGGTGTATCAGATTCCGGTATTGCCTGCTGTTGTCGGGTGACTACTGCGATACGGCGAGGCGCATCCAGTTCTGCAACAGATCGTCGAGATACAGATCGGTATTGAGCGGATGTTCGACGACCGCCGCCAACCTGACGACGCGATCACTCACCTCGAAGACCGCAGACGAGTCTAGCAACCCGGCCAGACGGCGCAACAGCGGAATGTGGTCGGAGTTCTCAAAACCAGCATCCGGCAGGCGATGAGACGCCCGTTGCAGGTCACGCAGCACACTTTGCACCCACTGGACCAGTCGCACCGGTTCGACCTCCCCGGCGATCTGGCGCAGTTCGATCACGGTCCGACGCGACTCCAGCGCCTCCAGCAGCGCGGTCACGGTATCATGATAGCTGGCCAGCAGCGCCGGATCGTTCATCCGGGCCGCCAGGCAGGGCGCACCACCAGCCAGATGCAGAAGATGATCGATCTGCTCGCAGCCCCGCGAAGCCAGCCAGTCACGCGCCACTTCGCGTGGCGGCTTACCGAACTTCACCAGCTGGCAACGGCTGCGAATCGTGGCCGGCAGGCGGCTGAGCGAATGGGCCACCAATACGATGACGGTATCGCCCGAGGGCTCCTCCAACGTTTTCAGCAGGCTGTTGGCGGCATTGACGTTCATGTGATCCGCGGGCGTCAGCAACGCCAGCTTGCGCCCGTGGGCGCTCTGCGTCAGCGCGATGAAGTCATTGAGTTCTCGAATCTGATCGACCAGGATGGCCGCCTTGCCCTCCGCCGGCACCACCTGCTGATAGTCGGGGTAGACTCCCTGCATGAACTGGCGGCAGGCGGGACAACGGCCGCAGGCGACACCATCTTCCCCTGGCGAACCACACACCAGTGACTGCATCAGGACCCGGGCAAAGTGGTCGAGCCCGAGGCCGGGCTGGCCATAGAGTAGCAGCGCGTGGGGCAGCAGATTGCGGGCGCGCTGCTGCTGCAGGCGCTGCCACTGCAACCGCTGCCAGGGATAGGGCGTCAACTCAGCCATGGCTCGACGACCGCGATGATCTGCGCCGTCACTTCATCGACCGATCGCGCGGCATCGATGACGACGAAACGTTCGGGAAAACGGCGGGCACGCGCCAGGTACCCCTGTCGCACCCGCTCGAAGAAAGCCGTCTGCTCCTGCTCGAAACGATCGGTCGCGCCGCGCGAACGCACCCGCGCCATTCCCTGCGCCACCGGCAGATCGAACAGAATGGTCCGATCCGGGACGAACCCTTGCAGACTCCACCGCTCCAAGGCATCGATGCGCGCCGGATCGAGCCCCCGGCCGGCCCCCTGATAGACGTGGCTGGCGTCGGCGAAGCGGTCCGACAACACCCACTGCCCCGCAGCCAGCGCCGGCTGGATCCGCTTGTGGAGATGCTCGACCCGTGCCGCGTACATCAACATCAGCTCGGTATCGGATGCCATCGCCGGCAACGATTTGTCGAGCAACACCCGACGAATCGCCTCACCCACCTCGGTACCCCCCGGCTCGCGGGTGACGACGACATCGACGCCACGGGCGCGCAGAAAATCGGCCAGACGCTCGATCTGGGTCGTCTTGCCAGCCCCCTCGCCACCCTCGAACGAGATGAAGCGCCCTCGCGCCGCCATCAGTCGTCACCCCGGTAACGGCTGGCGTTGCCACCGAGCAGATACTTGATCACCGCCTGTTTGTGTTCTTTGTAGGTGGCGGAAAAGTGGTGGCGCCCCCGCCCACGGGCAACGAAGAAGAGCGCGTCGGTCTCGGCCGGCTGCACCGCCGCCATGATGGCGGCCTCGCCCGGCATGGCGATCGGTGTCGGCGGCAGGCCCTTGCGGGTGTAGGTGTTGAAGGGGTTGTCGGTTCGCAGATCCTTCTTGCGGATATTGCCTTTGTAGCTGTCACCCATGCCATAGATGACGGTGGGATCGGTCTGCAGCTTCATTCCCTTTTTCAATCGATTGATGAAGACGCCACCGATCTGAGGCCGCTCCTCGGCGGCACCGGTCTCTTTCTCGATGATGGAGGCGAGAATCAGCGCCTCATAGGGGGTCTTGAGCGGCAGATCGGGCTGACGTTGTGCCCACGCCCGGGCGAGCGTCTCTTTCATCCGCTGCCACGCCTGCCTGAGAAACCCCTTGTCGGTCTGCCCCTTGGGAAAGTGGTAGGTATCGGGAAAGATCCAGCCCTCGGGCGACGCTTCACCGGTCATCTCGGTGAACACCTCGGCATAGCGGTCGGGCTCGATGACCCGCTTCATCAACCCGGCCTCGATGGCCTTCTGCAACTGGGCCACCACGTCAGTGAAGCGGCTACCCTCGACGATCGTCAGCTTGTGCTGCACCGGCACGCCATGGCGAAACTCCCGCAACAGATCGGCAATGGTCGAACCTTCCGCGAGAAAGTATTCGCCACGCTTGATGGCGGTACCGGGCTCGACCCAGCGCGCCCAGATCTCGAAGTACCACGGATTGGGCAGCAACCCCTGCCGCTTCAGGTCACGCGCCAGCGAGCGGAGGGTGGCCCCCTCCTTCACTTCGTAGACGATGCCCTCCTCCGGAATGGCCAGCGGCTGTTGCATCTCACGCCAGACGAACCACCCCAGCGCGGCGCCCGAGGCGGTCACGATGACGATCAGCACCAACGCCGTCCTGGCGAGCCCCTTAAGCATCATCGCGCGCCGCCAGCGCCCGCAGCGTCTCGGTGAGGGGGTGTGGCCGCCATCTCTGCCGTTGCAGACGGGTCACCTGCCAGACGCCAATGACCGAGTTGGTGAGAAAGACGCCATCGGCTGTCAGCAGCTGTTCCGGTTTCAATGTCTGAACCAGCGTCTCGTGGCCGATGTCGTCACCATGACGCAGAAACCACTGCCGGATCACGCCGTCGACACCACAACGATCGACCGGCGGCGTGACCAGACGGTCGCCGATCAGCACGAACAGATTGCTCATCACCCCCTCGACGACATGCCCCTCATCGTCGAGCATGAGACCCTCGGCAAAGTCGCTCTCCCACTCCTGCCGCGCCAGCACCTGCTCCAGCCGGTTGAGGTGCTTGATGCCGGCGAGCCGTGGCTGGCTGGAGAGACGGGTATCGCAGAACCGGGCCGCAACGCCGTCGCGATACCACTGCGCCGGGTATCGCGGCAGCGGGTGGACAGAGAGAATGCGCGACGGCGGCAGCAGATTTCTCGGCGCATACCCCCGCCCGCCCCGGCCACGGGTAATGATGAGCTTGAGGATGACCTCCTGAAAATCGCCGGAGGCGAGCAGACGGCGGGCCTCCGTCTTCAGCAGCTCGGGATCCGGCATGCGGATGCCCAGCGCTTCGCAACCCCGCCGCAGCCGCTCCAGATGGAGCGCCCAATGGCGGCACCGCCCGCCACTCACCCGCACCGTCTCGAACAGGCCGTCACCATACTGGAGACCACGATCGGCCAGCGCAATGGCGGTTGCGGGCTGTCCGTTGACCAGAGCGGCGGCATAGAGCGGGTTCACGGTAATCGCCTGCTAGCCATGGGGACCGGCGGTGTCAGATCTTCCTGAACAACAACGTGCCGTTGGTTCCACCGAAGCCGAACGAGTTCGACATGACGGCCTCCAGCTTCGCCTCCCGCGCTTCATTGGGCACATAGTCCAGATCACAGTCCGGATCGGGCGTCTCCAGATTGATCGTCGGCGGGACGATCTGGTCGCGCAGCGCGAGGATCGAAAAAATCGCCTCGATACCGCCGGCGGCGCCCAGCAGATGACCGGTCATCGACTTGGTGGAGCTGACCATCAGATCGTCCGCCGCGGCACCGAAGGTGTCGCGAATCGCCCGGGTCTCGGCCACGTCGCCCACCGGCGTCGAGGTACCGTGGGCGTTGATATACTGGACGTCTTCGACGCCGAGCCCCGCATCACGCAACGCCGCGTTCATGCAACGCGCGGCGCCACCACCACCGGGCTGCGTCATGTGATAGGCATCGCCACTCATGCCGAAACCGGCCAGCTCGCAGTAGATGCGCGCCCCACGAGCCCTGGCTGCCTCATACTCTTCGAGCACCAGGATGCCGGCGCCATCACCAAGCACGAAGCCGTCGCGATCCTTGTCCCACGGGCGGCTGGCCCGTTCCGGCGCGTCGTTGCGGGTGGAGAGAGCGCGCGCGGCGGCAAACCCGGCCAGGCCCAGCGGTGTCGAGGCCATCTCGGCTCCACCGGCGATCATGACGTCGGCATCGCCATAGGCGATCATCCGCGCTGCTTCGCCAATATTGTGGGTGCCGGTGGTGCAGGCGGTGACGATGGCGATGTTCGGCCCCTTGGCACCGGTCATGATCGACAGATTACCGGCGATCATGTTGGAGATGGAGGCCGGCACGAAGAAGGGGGAGATCTTGCGCGGCCCGCCCTGGAGCATCGCCGCGTGATTCTTCTCGATCAGGCCGATGCCCCCGATGCCGGAGCCGATCGCGACACCGACACGCTCGGCGTTGTCGTCGTCGATCTCCAGGCCGGCATCGCGGATCGCATCCATGCCGGCGCCGATGCCATAGTGGATGAAGACATCCATCTTCTTCTGATCCTTCGGCTTGATGTAGTCACCGGCATCGAAGTCGGTCACCAGTCCGGCGAACTGCACCGGAAACTCGGAAACGTCGTAGTCGGTGATCGTCCTGATCCCGCTCTTGCCTTCACGGATGTTCCGCCAGGCGGTCTCCAGCGTGGAGCCCACCGGCGAGACGATCCCCATGCCTGTCACAACTACGCGTCTTTTGCTCACAATTCAGACCTGTATTGGTTCGATGGAAACGGTTGTCAGCCTGCCTGGCTGCTGAAAAACGATCTACAGGGGCGAATAGCTCGGGGGGCAGGAAGTATTCGCACCAGGAATCCGGCGAATGGCTTCGACCGCGCGGCCGCTGCGGCCATCAGGCGGATCGATCGGGCGCAAGGCCCGGTTTCTGGTAAACAGGAACCGTGGCGGAAGGCCTTCCACCACGGTTCGCGGGGAGGGCCACCCGACGGCGGCCCGATCAACAGGCAATCAACCGTTCTGGTGGGCCAGAATATAGTCCACGGCCTGCTGCACGGTGGTGATCTTCTCGGCTTCCTCGTCGGGAATCTCGGTCTCGAACTCCTCTTCGAGGGCCATGACCAATTCGACGGTGTCCAGAGAATCCGCGCCAAGGTCGTCGACGAATGAGGCCGAGAGGGTTGCATCCTCCTCCTTGACGCCCAACTGCTCGACGACGATCTTTCTTACGCGTTCTTCAACATCATTGCTCATAATCAGTTCCTGTTTATCCAAGAATGGTTGTGGTGCATGGCAGTGCCCTGAGCTAAATGCACGGGGGCGTGGTGCTTCCGGTGCACTTAATTCATGGCACTGCGTGGAGAAAACATCGGGCTATTGTAGTGAAAACTCCCAATACCCGCCACTTGCGGGCCGGCTCATGCCATGTACATGCCGCCATTGACATGCAACGTCTCGCCGGTGATGTAGGCTGCGTCGGGCGATGCCAGAAACGCCACCGCCTTGGCGATCTCGTCGGCCTGCCCGAGACGCCCCAGGGCGATCTCCCGCTGCAGCGCCTCGCGCTGCTCCTCCGGCAATGCACGGGTCATGTCGGTATCGATGAAGCCGGGCGCCACCACGTTCACGGTGATGCCGCGGGAACCCACTTCGCGCGCCAGCGACTTGGAGAAGCCGACGATGCCCGCCTTGGCGGCCGCGTAGTTGCTCTGCCCCGGATTGCCGGTGGCGCCCACCACCGATGCGATACTGACGATGCGGCCCTTGCGCTGCTTCATCATGCCGCGCAGACAGGCCTTGGAGAGCCGGAACACCGAGCTGAGATTGGTGTCGATCACCGCCGCCCAGTCTTCCTCCTTGAGCCGCATCAACAGATTGTCGCGGGTGATCCCGGCATTGTTGACGAGCACGCTCACCGGACCATATTCGCCAGCGGTGAAATCGATCACCGCGGCCACGCTGTCGGGATCGGTCACATCGAGCAGATGGCCACTGCCATCGATCCCCGCTTCGTGAAGATAGTCACCGATGGCCCGGGCACCCGCTTCGGTGGTCGCCGTGCCGACGACCGTCGCGCCCCGCCCACCCAGCTCCAAGGCAATGGCCTTGCCGATCCCCCGACTCGCTCCGGTCACCAGCGCGATCTCACCCTTCAATGTCATGCCTCGTCTCCGTCACAAATGGTCAACGCCTTCTCCAGACTGGCCTCGTCGAAGACCCCCTGGCAGGAAAGCGACCTGTCGATCCGCCGAGTCAGCCCCGTCAACACCTTGCCCGGGCCGAACTCGATCAGCTGCACGATGCCACGATCGCGGAATGCCTCCACCGTCTCCACCCAACGCACCGGCCGATAGAGCTGAGCCAACAGCGCCTGGCGGATCGCAGCGACGTCGTCATGGCTGCTCACATCGACATTGTGCAACACCGGAATCCGCGGCGGCCGCAACGCGGTGGACTCGAGATGCATCGCCAACCCATCGGCCGCCGGCCTCATCAGCTCGCAGTGGGAGGGCACGCTGACGGCCAGCGGGATGGCCCGCTTGGCACCCGCATCCTTGGCCAGCCCGATGGCCCGGTCGATGGCCGCCGCCTCACCGGCAATGACCACCTGCCCCGGAGAGTTGAAATTGACCGCCGAAACCACCTGCCCCTGTGCCGCCTGCTCACAGACCTGAATCACCGTGGAGTCGTCGAGACCGAGGATCGCGGCCATCGCCCCTTCCCCTTCGGGCACGGCCGCCTGCATCTGCGCCGCCCGCTCGGCCACCAATACCACCGCATCCCCCAGATCCATCGCGCCGCCACAGACGAGGGCGGTGTATTCACCCAGGCTGTGCCCGGCCATCACCTCGGGCTGGCAGCCACCGGCCTGCCGCCAGACCCGCCAGATCGCGACGCCGGCCGCCAGCATCAGCGGCTGGGTGTTGACGGTGGCATTGAGCTGATCCTCCGGGCCGTTCTGCGCCAGCGCCCAGAGATCCCTGGACAGGACCTCGGAAGCCTCCTGGAATGTCCGTTCGACCTCCGGATAATTGCTCGCCAGCTCGGCCAACATACCGAGGGACTGCGACCCCTGACCGGGAAAGACTGCTGCAAATCTGGGCATGGAATTTTGTGATGCGGCTCAAAATGCGGCGTAGTTTAGGACGTGCCCGCATGAGGATGCAAACCGTTCTCCCCGCGCCAACCCCGGCAACCGCCCCGAAAATCGGGCCTGCAGGGCCAATAAATACTTGTCTTATGCGGCCGCATGGTGATAATTGCGGACTCTGACCATCAGCAACAGCAGTATTTATGGCTAAACAAGACGTCATCGAGATGCAGGGCGTCGTCAAGGAAACCCTGCCGAACACGATGTTTCGCGTCGAACTGGAGAACGGTCATGTGGTGACCGCCCATATCTCCGGCCGCATGCGCAAGCACTACATCCGCATTCTGACCGGCGACACGGTCACCGTCGAACTGACCCCCTATGACCTGACCAAGGGTCGCATCACCTACCGCAACAAGTGATCCCCGACCTCTCCGAGACCGGCCGGGGAAGGTTGACGACGAGAACCGGCTAGCTCTTGCCCGTTTCCGCGACGGGCTCCGTCGAAAACTCGAAATCCAGCCCATCCTCCTTTCTGACGACACGCACCGTGCCGCCCTTGCTGAGCTTGCCGAACAGGATCTCCTCGGCCAGTGGCTTCTTGATGTGCTCCTGGATCAGCCGTGCCATCGGGCGCGCGCCCATCTTCTCGTCATAGCCCTCTTTGGCCATCCAGTCACGCGCCGAATCCTCGACGATCAACGACACCTTCTTCTCCTCCAGCTGTGACTCCAGCTGGATGATGAACTTGTCGACGACGTTGCGGATGAAACGCGGCGTCAAAGGATTGAACTGAATGATGGCATCGAGCCGGTTGCGGAACTCCGGGGTGAAGACCCGCTTGACCACCTCCATCGAGTCGGTGGAGTGATCCTGCTTGGTGAACCCCATGGACGCGCGCGACGCCTCGAATGCCCCGGCGTTACTGGTCATGACGATGATGACGTTGCGGAAGTCCACCTTGCGACCGTTGGTATCGGTCAGCGTGCCATGATCCATCACCTGCAACAGAATGTTGAAGACATCCGGGTGAGCCTTCTCGATCTCGTCCAGCAGCAGCACCGCATGGGGCGCCTTCATGATCGCATCGGTGAGCAGTCCCCCCTCGTCATAGCCGACGTAGCCCGGCGGCGCGCCGATCAGCCGCGAGACGGTATGACGCTCCATGTATTCGGACATGTCGAAACGAATCAGCTCGATCCCGAGAATCTGGGCCAGCTGGCGTGTCACCTCGGTCTTGCCGACCCCGGTCGGGCCGGTGAAGAGGAACGACCCGATCGGCTTGTTCTCGTCGCCCAATCCCGACCGCGCCATCTTGATCGCGTCGGAGAGGTGGGTGATCGCATCGTCCTGACCGAACACCACCATCTTCAGATTCTTTGCCAGATTCTTCAGCGACGCCTTGTCGGAGGCGGAGATGTTCTTCGGCGGTACGCGCGCTATCTTGGCGATGATCGCCTCGATGTCCTTGACCTTGATCGTATCGCCCCGCCGCTCCTCGGGCTGCAGACGCTGATAGGCACCGGCCTCGTCGATCACGTCGATGGCCTTGTCCGGCATGTGCCGGTCGGTGATGTAACGGTCGGCCAGTTCGGCTGCCGAACGCAACGCGGCATTGCTGTACTTGATGTCGTGATGCTCCTCGAAGCGGCTGCGTAACCCCTTGAGGATCTCGTAGGTGTCATCGACGCTCGGCTCCTCGATGTCGATCTTCTGAAAACGCCGCGCCAACGCGTGGTCCTTTTCGAAGATGCCACGAAACTCGCTGTAAGTGGTCGAACCGATGCATTTGAGTTGCCCGTTGGCCAGCACCGGCTTGATCAGATTGGAGGCATCCATGACGCCACCGGAAGCCGACCCGGCTCCGATGATGGTGTGGATCTCATCGATGAAGAGAATCGCGCCAGGCCGCTTGCGCAGTTGCTTGAGCACCGCCTTCAGGCGTTTCTCGAAATCGCCGCGATACTTGGTGCCCGCCACCAGCGCGCCAAGATCGAGCGAATAGATCACCCCCTCCTTGAGCACGTCGGGCACCTCGCCATCGACGATCTTCTTCGCCAGCCCTTCGGCGATCGCCGTTTTCCCAACACCCGCCTCGCCCACCAGCAGCGGGTTGTTCTTACGCCGACGGCAGAGAATCTGGATGGTGCGCTCCACCTCGGCCTCGCGCCCGATCAGCGGGTCGATCTGCCCCTCCAGCGCCAGCTGGTTGAGGTTGGTGGCATAGTCATCGAGCGGATCCTTGGCGGCCTCGGCCGATTCGAATTCGTCGCCGTCACCTTCGTCACCACGCTCGTCGTCCTTGTCGTCCTCCACCTTGGACACGCCGTGGGAGATGTAGTTGACGACGTCCAACCGGGAGATGTCCTGCTTGTTCAGTAGATAGACCGCATGGGACTCCTGCTCGCCGAAGATCGCCACCAGCACATTGGCGCCACTGACCTCCGACTTGCCGGAGGACTGGACGTGGAAGACCGCCCGCTGCAACACCCGCTGGAACCCGAGCGATGGCTGCGTGTCGCGCAGATCGCCGACGGGCAGGATCGGGGTGTTCTCGTCGATAAAGGTGGTCAGCTCGCGCCGCAGCTTGTCCAGGCTGGCGCCGCAGACGCGCAGCAGGTGGGCGGCCGTGGGATTGTTCAACAGGGCCAACAGCAGGTGCTCCACCGTCATGAATTCATGACGTTTCTCGCGCGCCTCCTTGAAAGCCTCGTTGAGTGACGTTTCCAGCTCTTTGTTCAACATGACCGCCTACCCGTTTCATCTCTCTGTCACCGGTGCCTCGGCCACTCCGTGCCGATGCCCGATTCCATCTGCCCGTAGATTGCTACGGGCGGACGCAATATTGCGACTCACCTCCCGGAGCCGCACCGACCACCCCGACCGGGATGGCGTGATGCCGTGGCTGCGACAGCAGGGAACCTTCGATCCATGCCCGGATCGTCACCCGACGCGCCGCAAGCGGCGACGCACCGAAGGCACCTCGTCAAACCGCCTCCATCGTACACAACAGCGGGTGATTGTTCTCACGCGCATAGTTGTTGACCATGGCCGTCTTGGTCTCCGCCACATCCTTGGTGAAGGTGCCACAGATGCCCTTGCCCTTGGTGTGGACATTGAGCATGATGCGCGTCGCGTTCTCCCGGTCCAGCCCGAAGAATTGCTCCAGCACATTGACGACGAACTCCATCGGTGTGTAGTCGTCATTGAGCAGAATCACGTTGTAGCGCGGAGGCTCCTTCAGCTCCGGCTTGCCGGTTTCGAGCGCGAGATCGGCATCCCCACTGTCGAACTTCTCTTTGTCAGCCATACTCGGACTTCAGCCGTTCACTACCCGTTGACACGCGCCCAACCTCTGCGGACACGCTTGCGGCACGCCACCGCGCCGCCAGAAAACCATCACGCCCGGCATCCATGTTCTGTGCACAAAACGAAGTTTTCCTCCGTTTCCTCACCTTTGGGTGTTCTCTACGAACCGCCCCGATACCTTTGCCGGCGCACCAATCCCTATATAGCCGATCCGACCCAGGTCACGCGACCGCCCTGTGCCCATAATGCGGGGTGACGGCGCCGCTTTCAACAAGGCGATCGCCACCACAAAGTGCGACGCCACTCGCCATTTGCGACCGGTCACATCCTCCTGATCATCTCCTCACCGAAACCCGAACAGGAGACCTTGGTAGCCCCCTCCATCAGACGATGGAAGTCGTAGGTCACATTCTTGCTCTTGATGGCGGCGCCAATCGCCTTGATGACCAGATCGGCCGCTTCGGTCCACCCCATGTGCCGCAGCATCATTTCAGCAGACAAGATCAACGAGCCAGGGTTCACCTGATCCTTACCGGCATACTTCGGCGCGGTGCCGTGCGTGGCCTCGAACAGGCCGATGGTATCGGAGAGGTTGGCGCCCGGCGCGATGCCGATGCCACCCACCTGCGCCGCCAGCGCATCGGAGATGTAGTCGCCATTGAGATTCAGCGTGGCGATCACGTCATACTCCTCGGGCCGCAGCAGGATCTGCTGCAGGAAGGCGTCGGCGATAACGTCCTTGACGATGATCCGCTCGCCGGTCCTGGGATTCTTGAAGTGGTGCCACGGACCACCGTCGAGCGGCTCGGCGCCGAACTCGTCCACGGCCAGCTCATAACCCCAGGTCTTGAACGCGCCTTCGGTGAATTTCATGATGTTGCCCTTGTGAACCAACGTCACCGAAGGACGGTCGTTGTCGATGGCGTACTGGATCGCCTTGCGCACCAGGCGACGGGTGCCATCTCGTGAGACCGGCTTGACGCCGATGCCGGAGGTCTCGGGAAAGCGGATCTTGGTGACGCCCATTTGCTGCTGGAGGAAGTCGATGACCGTTTTCACCTCGTCACTACCGGCTTCCCACTCGATTCCGGCATAGATGTCCTCCGAATTCTCGCGGAAGATCACCATGTCGGTCTTCTCCGGCGCCTTCAACGGGCTGGGCGTCCCCTCGAAATACTGTACCGGCCGTTGACAGACGTAGAGATCCAGCTCTTGGCGCAGCGCGACATTGAGCGAGCGGATACCGCCCCCGACCGGCGTCGTCAGCGGCCCCTTGATGGCGATGAGAAAATCGCGAATCGCCTCCAGCGTCTCATCCGGCAGCCAAGTGTTCTCGCCATAGACCGCGTTGGCCTTCTCGCCAGCATAGATCTCCATCCAGTGCAGCCTGCGGCTGCCGCCATAGGCCTTCTCCACTGCCGCGTCGATCACCTTGCGCATCACCGGCGTGATATCGACGCCAATACCGTCCCCCTCGATGAAAGGAATGATCGGCTGATCGGGCACGTTCAGCGAGTGGTCGCTGTTGGCCGTGATCTTCTCGCCGCCCGTGGGGACCTCGATATGTTGGTATGGCATCAATTCACTCCGTTGTTGCTTGTGGTTGTATCGCTGGCTCATTATATCCGCCATGACGAAAGCGCAGCAAAAAACCCGGGTGATCATTGGCATGTCGGGTGGCGTCGATTCTTCGGTGGCGGCATGGAGACTGCTGCGGGAAGGTCACCACGTCGAAGGACTGTTCATGAAGAACTGGGAGGAGGACGACACCGAGGAATACTGCACCGCGGCGGAGGATCTGCGCGATGCCCAGGCCGTCTGCGACCAGCTCGGCATCCCGCTGCACACGGTCAATTTCTCGGCCGACTACTGGGACCGGGTATTCGAGTACTTTCTCGCCGAATACCGGGCCGGACGCACACCCAATCCCGACGTGATGTGCAACAAGGAGATCAAGTTCAAAGCCTTCCTCGACCACGCACTCGACCTGGGCGCGGACTGCATCGCCACCGGCCACTATGCCCGGACCCGCCACGACGGCAATCACTGGCAGCTGCTCCGGGGCCGCGATGCCAACAAGGACCAGAGCTATTTCCTCTGCGCCCTGAACCAGTACCAACTGGCCCACGCATGGTTTCCGCTGGGCGGGATGGAGAAGACCGAGGTCCGCCGCATCGCCACAGAACAGGGCTTCGTCAACAGCGCCAAGAAGGACAGCACCGGCATCTGCTTCATCGGCGAGCGCAAGTTTCGCGATTTCCTCGAACGCTTCATCCCCGCCCAGCCCGGCGAGATCGTCACCCCCAGCGGCGAGGTCATCGGCCGCCACAACGGCCTGATGTTCTATACCCTCGGGCAACGGCAGGGGCTCGGCATCGGCGGCATCGCCGGCAGCGGCGACGCACCGTGGTTCGTCGCCGACAAACGTCTCGACAGCAACCAGCTCGTCGTGGTGCAGGGGCACGACCATCCGCTACTGTTCCGACGCCGCCTGGAAGCCTCCCGACTCAACTGGATCAGCGGCACACCACCGGAGACCCCCCTGCGGTGTACCGCCAAGATCCGTTACCGCCAGAACGACCAGCCCTGCGAACTTCGGCTGCTCGACGGCGGTCGCTGCGAGGTGGTCTTCGACACACCGCAGCGGGCCGTCACGCCCGGGCAGGCGCTGGTGCTCTACCGACAGGAGGTCTGCCTCGGCGGTGGCATCATCGATTGAGCCATGCACAAAAAAACCGCCAGCAGGCGGTTTTTTGCAGCGACCGGCCGGAAGACCGGATCAATCGGCGAACATCACCGAGAAGAAGCTGAACCACGACCACACGACCAATGCCACGACAATGGCCACCGAGATATAGAAATGCTTGTTGTGATCGAGTGACATTCCGCTTCCCTCTGTTTGGTGTTGGATTGCGGCAGAATCTACCTGATCCCCCGTCACCACGCAAGGCGGGGGCGCACACTCAATCCTTCTTCGACGTCTTCCCGTCGGGCTTGGCGGGACGACGGTTGGGGATCATCGGATCGTCGTCGTCCATCAAAATGCGATGGGCGGCGCCGTCGAGATCGTCATACTGGCCGCTGCGCACCGAGAGCACGAAGGCAGCGATCGCCACGGCCGCGAGTATGACCGCCAGCGGAATCAGGATATAGAGTATCTCCACGACTCACCTCTTCTCTTTCAGACGCAACGCATTGAGGACCACGAACAGCGAACTGCCCGACATGCCGATGGCCGCCATCCACGGCTGGATGTAACCGGCGGCCGCCAGCGGCAGGGCCGTCAGATTGTAGCCGATCGCCCAGCCGATGTTCTGACGGATGATCTTGAGCGTACGACGAGCCATTTCGACACTGAACGGCAACACCGTCAGGTCGTCTCCCAGCAACACCATGTCGGCGCTCGCCTGCGCCAACTGCGCGCCCTTGCCCATCGCAATGGAGACCTGGGCGCCGGCCAGCACCGGCGCATCGTTGACGCCATCCCCGACCATGGCCACCACACGCCCCTGGGACTGCAATCGGCGCAGATAGTCGAGCTTGTCCTGTGGCAACTGCTCCGCTGCCCACTGCTCGATACCCAGACGACCGGCGATGGCGGCGACGGCCTCCCGGTTGTCGCCGCTGAGCAGGTGAACGGTCACCCCCTGGGCCGCCAGCGCCCTCACGACCGACGCCGCCTCCCGGCGCGGCTCGTCGGCCAGGTGAAACGCCGCCAATGGCCTCTCCCGGCTGCCGAGATAGATGGTCGAACCCTCCGCCTCGACCGGTTCGAGGCCAGGATGCCATGCGCGCAGATGGTCGAGACTGCCCAGCCGGTAGAACTCGCCATCGAAACGCCCGGTCACGCCACGCCCCGTCTCCGCCTCGACCACCTCCAGCACCAACGGCGCCTCGACGCCAGCCTTCAGCGCCTCCGCCACGGGATGCTCGCTGAACCCTTCCAGCCCGGCGGCGAGCCGGCGCAGCCAGGCCTCGTCGAGATCGGCCAGCCGGGTCACGCCCGTGACCCGGAGCCTGCCATGGGTGAGCGTCCCGGTCTTGTCGAAAATCATGTCCGTCGCCCGCGCCAGCGTCTCCAACGCATGCCCCCGCGTGGTCAGCACACCCCGGGCCGTAAGGCTGCCGGTGGCGGCGGTCAGCGCCACCGGGGTCGCCAGCGACAACGCGCAGGGACAGGTGATCACCAGCACCGACAGCGTGATCCAGAGCGCATCTTCCGGGCGATGCAGATACCAGTAGGCAAACACAGCGGCCGCCACCAGCAACAAGCCGGCGACGAACCAGCCGGCAACGCGGTTGGCCAGCTCGGCCACCCGCGGCTTCTCGGCATGGGCCCGCTCCAACAGCCGCGATATGCCGGCCAGCACGGTATCCTGCCCGATACGATCCACCTCGATCGTCAACGGCGACTCGCTGTTGATGGTACCGCCAATCACCTGCTCGCCCACCTGTTTCAGCCGCGGCAGACTCTCGCCGGTGAGTAACGCTTCGTTGATGCTGCTTCTGCCCTCGACGATGACACCATCGGCCGGGATCACCTCGCCAGGCTTGACCACCAGCCGGTCACCAACGGCCAACTCCGCCACCGCGACCGACTCCACACCATCGGCCGTAAGTCGGTGCGCCGTCGCCGGCATCAGTTTGACCAGCTCCTCGGCCACCTGCCCGGCCTTGTGGCGCGCCGTCATCTCCAGCGTTCTGCCGATCAGCAGAAAGAAGATGAACATCGTCACCGAATCGAAATAGACGTGGCCGGTACCGCTCCAGGTGGCCCAGGCACTGGCCAGAAAGGCAAGCCCGATGGCCAGTGAGACCGGCACGTCCATCCCGAGGCGCCGCTGGCGCAGATCCCGCCAGGCCGACTGAAAGAAGGCCTGCCCGGCATAGCCGATCACCGGAATGGTGACGATCATGCTGGCCCAACGCAGCAGGTTGCGGATGCCCTCGTCCATCCCCTGGTACTCCCCCAGGTAGAGGGCCACCGCCATCATCATCACCTGCATGGTACCGACGCCAGCGATGCCGATCCGGCGCAGGGCGCGGTTGCGCTCCTTCTTCTGCAGCGCCTCCTGCCGGCTGGGATCGAAAGGGTGGGCGTGGTAACCGATCTCGGTGATCGCCTTGAGAATGTCGGAGAGACGGATCCGGCTGTTGTCCCAGGTGACCTGGGCACGATGCGTGGAGTAGTTGACGTGAAAGGCGAGCACGCCGTCGAGCGCGCCGACATGGCGCTCGCTGAGCCAGACGCAAGCGGCGCAGACGATGCCCTCCAGCATCAGCGCCGCCTCGCGCACATCGTCATCGCGAACGTGGACGAAGGAACGTTGCAGCGTTTCGTTGTCGTAGACCTGGAGATCCCGCAGCGCTTCGGGTACCAGATCCTCGGGCGCACGTGCCTTTTCGGTGCGGTGGTGGTAGTACTGCTCCAGACCGTTTTCGACGATGGCCGTCGCCACCGCCTGGCATCCCATGCAGCACATTGGGCGCGGCTCACCCTCGATATCGACGGTCAGATCGACCTCGTCAGGTACCGGCAGTCCGCAGTGGTAACACGCTTGGGTATCGGCGGTGGGCATGCGCGCAGAGACTACCGCTCGCCCTCACCCGCCTCATTGACGGATGTCGAAGCCTTGAACTCGTACCGGTCCTCGCCCCTGACGATAGTGACCACCACATCCCATCGCCCCGGCGCCGGCAACACCAGCTCGGCCAGATAGCTGCCCGGCGCATCGGCACGCATCGAGAACCCGGTATCGAGACGATGGTTGCCCGGCCACAGAAAGGTACCGGTCACCTCGGCACCGGTGACGGGCGCTCCGTCACTCCCCGCGATCGCCACTTTGAAAGTGGCTGGCTTGCCCGCCACCGGCCTGCCGAGCCAGCCCTTGCGAATCTTCCAGCCCAGCTGTTTCTGTTTCTCCAGCTGCTCCAGGTGGGCATTAAAGAGCGCCTCCTTCTCCTGAAAATCATGTGAGACATTGCCAGGAAAATAGGAGACGACCTTGGCGTTCGAGCGTGGAGGCGGCAGAAACCTGGCTGCGAACTCACCGGACATCCCCTTGTCCGCCAGGCTGATGATGATGGCATCGACGGTGGCGATACCGACGAAGAAGAAAAACATCGTCAGCGGCGCCCAGTGAAAAAAACCACCCTCTCTTTTTTCACCGCGCGCCTCGGCCGCCTCCCAGTGGGAGGTGACGATACCGGCGAGATAGGGAAAGGTGACGAAGAAGGCGAGACGGTAGGCGAACTGATCCAGCCCCCGCCAGTCGATGATGCCAACAGGCAGATAGATTGCCAGCGAGATCGCAATCACCAACAGCGTCACCTGCTTGCCACGTAGCCGGGTGAAACGATAGATGAGGAAGAAGAGCGCGAACTGCAACGGCAGCGCCACTGCCATCAGTTTGACGAAATCACTCATACTCACCTCGAATCATCGTTTCAAAGACCGCGGCAGGTTCTGGCGCCCCGGCGGCTGCACGGGGTTTTTCAACCGGGACCCGGCGGTTGCGGGGAGAGGGGACGGCACCCCACGAAACCCCATGCAACGCTCTATACACCGAAAAGCGCCGCTGGGATGCGGTAGGCGCAACGAGGAACCCCCATCAGGGGGAGTAGAAACGCGCCGGAATGACGGCCACGTCCTTGCCCTGATCGTCGTCGTGAACGACGAACTCGAAGTCATCGACTTTCTTGTCGTTGCCACTCCTGTCCGGACGCTTGACCTTGACCATCAGGCGCAGCGTCTTCAGCGGCTTGAGTGCCACATGGTCGAAACCACCGGTATCGAGCGTGGCGTCGTCCAGCCCCCGCATGGTGATGGCATAGTGGCGTGCCTCGGTGGTCTGGTTGGCCAGCTTGATCTCGTAGCTGTTGAGAATGCTGCCATCCGACAGCACCACATAGAGCGGCTGGCGGGTCTGGGTGATCGCGGTTTCGAGCTCGGCCTTGTGGGAAATGCTCCAGACCAGCACCGCAGTCACCGCAATGATCGACAACGCATAGCCCACCGACTTGAGCTTGAAGATCTTGACCTTGCCACCCTCGTCTTCCGTCTCGGAGCTGTAACGGATCAGGCCGCGCTCCCACCCCAGGCTGTCCATGATGTTGTTGCAGGCATCGATACAGAGTCCGCAGTGAATGCAGGAGATCTGCAGACCATTGCGAATGTCGATCCCGGTGGGACAAACCTGTACGCAATAGCCACAGTCGATACAGTCACCGATACCGGCTTCATGACGCTCATCGGCCGTTTTCAGGCCCTTTTTCATCTTTGCGCGCCCCTTGACACCCTCGCCCCGCCGGGTGTCGTAGGCCACCAGCTTGGTGTCCTTGTCGAACATCGCCGCCTGGAAACGCGAGTAGGGGCACATATGGGTACAGACCTGCTCCCGGGCGAGCCCCGCCATTGTGAAGGTGGTGAACGTCAACACGATGACGGTGATGTACATCGCGCTTGGCGCGTCACCGGTGAAGAAACGTCGCAACAGGTCGGTGGCATCCCCCCAGTAGAGGGTGAAGGTGATCGCCGTCCAGAACGCCACCAAGAACCAGAGCAGCCAGGTCAGGCCGATCTTGCGGATCTTCTCGGCGTTCCAGGCTTGGCGCGCCAGCCGGATACGCGCCGGCCGCTCGCCCTGAACCCAGTGCTCGATCTTGAAGAATAGGTCGCTCCAGAGCGTCTGGAAACAGAAATAGCCGCAAAAGACGCGCCCGGCGACCCCGGTCACGAAAAAGAGCAGCAGCGCCGCGATCATCAGCAACCCGGCCAGCCAGAAGATCTGCTGCGGCTGGACGACGAGGCCGAAGAAGTAGAACTTGCGGCCGACGATATCGAACAGCACCGCACGATCGGGGCCAACGGCCCGCTCCCACGGCAACCACGGCAATCCGTAGTACACCAGATAGGCGATGACCAGAATGGTGTTTTTGAAACGCCGGAAGTTGCCCTTGACGGAACGGGGATAGATGGGGACACGCGTCGTCGACGCGCTCTGTGTGTTCATCGCATGAAAACCGGGACGCTTACCGAGGTGCGGGCAAGAATAGTGTGGCCGACCAGAAAAGTCGACCACGAAACAGCGGTGGCGAGCCGCCTACTGGCCGCCACCGAGCTGATGGATATAGACCGTCAGCAACTTGATCGTGTCGTCGGAAAGACGCCCCTTCCAGGCCGGCATCTCACGACTGACGCCGTCGACGATCACCTTTTCGACCTCGGCCAGTTTCTCCTCGTAGGTCGCGGCGCCCGGCACGTTGGCGATCGTCCACACCTTGTCGGTGAGGTTGGCGGAGCCCTGCGATTTCATGCCCTTGCCGTCTTTTCCGTGACAGTAGTAACAACCGCCCTCTTCGCCGTTGAAGATGCGCTTGCCCTCCTCCACCTTGGCCTTGTCCTCACCGCCAATGCCGGAGAGCGAAAGCACGTAGGCCGCCACCGACTCCAGTTTCTCTTTCGGGAAGACGCCGGCGAACGACGGCATATAGCCATTGCGGCCATTCTTGATGGTGTGCTCGATCTCCTCGATGGTCCCGCCCCAAAGCCAATCGTCGTCACGCAGGTTGGGATAGAGCCCGATCACGCCATTGGCGCCCTTACCATGACAGGGGCCACAGTTGTCGGCGAACAGCACCTTTGCCATCGAATTGACGAATGCCATCTTGTCGGGATCCTGCATGATCTCGGCATGGCTGCTCTGGGAGATCTTCTCCAGATACTCCTTCTGCTTGACCGCTTGCTCGCCGGTCTGCATCTCCTTGAGGAACAGGGCTCGCATGTTCCAGTGGGTGGTCACCTCCTCGCCCTTGCCGTTGACGAAGGTGATCTCGTTGAACATACCCTTGGTGAAACTCTTGCCGATGGGCCAGGTCGGATAGAGCAGCCAGTAGATCAGCGCAAAGATGATGGTGCCGTAGAACGCCCAGGTCCACCATGCCGGCACCGGATTGTTGTACTCCTGCAGGTCACCATCCCAGACGTGCCCGGTGGTTTCAGGTCCCTTGCTGCTGCGGTTATCGGCATTGCTCATTTTACATTACCCTTATCGTCTTTCATTTCAGGCTCGTCGTCATCCTGAAACGGTATGTATTTGTAGGATTCAAGGCGTCTGGCTCTCTCCCCGTTCGTGAACACATACAGAACGATGCCGATGAACAACGGAAAGAAAATCAGCAACGCAACGACCTTGCTGTTCGAGAGTTGCGTAATCCAGTGCCAGAAATCAGCCAGCATCGGCCATCTCCGCCGACCTAGCGAAACTCGACAAAGTAACCCTCGTCGTATTTGTTGAAGTCGACCAGCGTACCCAGCATCTGCAGATAGGCCACCAGCGCATCCATCTCCGTCAACTTGTTGGGGTCGCCGTCGAAGTTACCCGCTTTCGCTTCGGCCAGCAGATTCTCCTCGGCCCGATTGATGTCGAGGTAGTTGGCCACCTCCTCACCGAACTTTTCGACGTTGGCGTCATACTCCTCCTTGGTCAGAGAATAGGGCACGCCCACCTTCTTCAACGCCCGCATGCGATCGGCGACATCGGCATACTGCAAGCGGTTCTCCAGCAACCACGGGTAGTTGGGCATGATCGACTCCGGCACGACGCTGCGCGGCGCAATCAGGTGCTGGACATGCCACTCGTTGGAGTACTTGCCGCCCACACGGGCCAGATCGGGACCGGTACGTTTGGAGCCCCACTGGAAGGGATGGTCGTACTGCGATTCGGCCGCCAGCGAGTAGTGGCCATAGCGCAACGCCTCGTCACGGAACGGGCGAATCATCTGTGAATGACAGAGGAAACAACCCTCACGCTGGTAGATGTCGCGGCCGCGAAGCTCCAGCGGCGTGTAGGGACGGACACCCTCGACCTTCTCCACCGTCTCGTTGATATGGAACAGCGGGACGATCTCGACCAGCCCCCCGACACCCATGGCCACGAGCGACAGGACGATCAGCAGGCCCGAATTGGTTTCGATGGTTTCGTGCTTGAACATTGTCTCGGCCTCCCCTTATGCCTGCGCCAGCTTGGCTGCTTCGGCAGCCTTGACCTCCGCCTCCTCGCGCTTGGCGAGGGCGATGGTCTTGTAGATGTTGTACACCATGATCAGCATGCCGGTGAGGAAGATACCGCCACCGAGCGCCCGCGTTGCCAGCGGCCAGTGCATGAAAGCCACCGACTCGACGAAGGTATAGGCGAGGTTGCCATAATCGTCGAAGGCCCGGAGCATCAGACCCTGGCCGATACCCGACACCCACATCGCCACGATATAGAGCACGATGCCGATGGTCGCCAGGAAGAAATGGATATAGACCAAACGCTGGCTGTAGAGCTTCGTGTTGTAGAGCTTGGGAATCATGTGGTACATCGAACCGAACGAGATCATCGCCACCCAGCCCAACGCGCCGGAGTGTACGTGCCCCACCGTCCAGTCGGTGTAATGCGACAGCGCGTTGACGCTCTTGAGCGACATCATCGGCCCCTCGAACGTGGACATGCCGTAGAAAGACAGCGCCGTGATCATGAACAGCATGATCGGGTCGCTGCGCAGTTTGTCCCAGGCACCGGAGAGAGTCATGACCCCGTTGATCATCCCACCCCAGGAAGGCATCAGCAGCACGATCGAGAAAGTCGCCGCCAGCGACGACGTCCAGTCGGGAATGGCCGTCCAGTGCAGGTGGTGGGTACCCACCCACATATAGAGGAAGACCAAGGCCCAGAAGTGGACGATCGACAGGCGATAGGAATAGATCGGCCGCCCCGCCTGCTTAGGCACGAAGTAGTACATCATCCCGAGAAAGGCCGCCGTGAGGAAGAAGCCCACCGCATTGTGGCCGTACCACCACTGGGTCATCGCATCCTGGGCCCCGGAAAACAGGCTGTAGGACTTCATCCCCGTCAGGCTGACCGGCATCGCCAGATTGTTGAAGATGTGCAGCAGGGCGGTGGCCAGGATGAACCCCATGTAGAACCAGTTGGCCACATAGATATGCGGCTGGGAACGACGACGCAGGGTCTCGGCGAACAACCAGAAATAGGTGACCCAGACGACGGTGATCAGGATGTCGATCGGCCACTCGGGCTCGGCATATTCACGCCCCTGACTGTAGCCGAGCATATAGCTGATGCCACCGAGCAGAATGGCGATATTCCAGCCCCAGAAGGTGAAATTGGCCGCTGCATCGCTGGGCAGACGCGCCTGACAGGTCCGCTGCACGACATAATAGGAGGTGGCGAACAGTGCGTTGCCGCCAAAGCCGAAGATCACCCCGGAAGTGTGAACCGGCCGCAAGCGCCCGAAAGTGATGTATTCGATATCGAAATTGAGAAAAGGCCAAGCCAGCTCGGAAGCGATGTAGACGCCCGCCCCCATCCCCGCGACGGCCCAAAACAGGGCAGCAATCGCAAATTTCTTGACGATCTCGTAGTTGTACTCCTGATGCACGACAGGTACAGCGCCAGCCATTATGCCTCTCCCAAATGTGATTTCAGCCTGACTCCGGGGCAACCGGGGCGCGAGCCCAGGCCATCCAAATAGAACAAAAGTCGCGTGAGGATACAGAAAGAGTGCGAAAAATCAATAATAACCAAGCGTTACAGTCAGGAAAACCGGGGCTCGACGAGCTCGGCCCTGGAACAACAATTCAACGACTTTTCAGACACTTACTCCTGCCGACAACCAACACCCCCAGCAACACCCACAGGGAAAAATTCTTCCACCCGGGAAGGGGGTGGCGCTTCCGGGACCCAGGCATGCCCATAGACCACTTCGTAGGTCGCCGGCAGCCGGCCCGCGCCATCTCGGAACCGCTCATAGGCACGACAGAGTCGCTCGTGGCCGCGCCGGCCGTGCAGCCCGCGGCGCCGCGTGGCCGCCGCGTTGACGGCGCCAATGGCCTTCAGATCCCGCATCAGCGACAGCACGTCGTCATAGGTCAGCGTGATCATCTCCATGTCCATGACCGGCCCGGAGAAACCGCTCGCCAGCAACGCATCCCCCACATCGTGCATGTCGATGAACTCGTGCACGTGCGGCTGCCCATCGACCTCCGCCCAGGCGGCACGCAGCTCTTTCAACGTATCCGGGCCAAAGGTGGAGAACATCAGCAAGCCGTCGGGCGCCATCACCCGCCGCATCTCCGCCAAATACGGCTCGATCGGCATACACCACTGCAACATGAGATTGGAGACGAGCAGATCGAAAGCGCGGTCGGCAAAGGGCAGCGCCATCGCATCGGCGCAGACCGGCCGGGGGCGGCGCCGCCACCGCCCCCGGCGTTGGGCATGGCGCAACATCGCCGGCGCAAAATCGACGGCGACCACATCGGCCCGGCGGTACCGTTCGAGCAACAGAGCGGCCAGATGCCCCGTGCCAGCCCCGAGATCGAGAATCCGCTTCGGCTCGAGGCGAACCCAGCCCAGCCGATCCATCAGCCGCCGCCCCACCTCCCGCTGCAACACGGCCGCCTCGTCGTAGCGATCGGCCGCGGCATCGAAAGCGCGCCGGGCGCGACGCCGGTCGATGCGGAACTCAGCCGGCATGACGCTCGAGAAACGGCTGCAACACCGCCAGAAAGGCTTCGGGGTGGGTCAGAAACGGGGCATGTCCCGCCGCGTCGAGCAGGACCGTCTCGGCCCGGGGCGCCAGCGCCGATATGGCTTCGCGCGCGGCAACCGGCACCAACTTGTCCCGGCCGCCAAATATCATTTGCACTGGCAGATCCAGGGTGCTGGCCAGCTCGCGGTTGTCGATGGCGCGCAACAGATCGAGCCCAGGCAACAGCGCGCCGGCAGAGGGTGGCGCAGCGGCGATCTCATCCCGCAACCGACGCGACAATGCCGCAGCAGCCTCGGTCCGCACCCCCAGAAACTGCAGCGCAACGAACCGCTGCAAGGTCTTGACTGGGTCCTCGACGATCCCCTCGACCACGTCGTCGAAAAGCACTGGCGACACCGCTTCCGGCCAGCCGTCGGTGGCGACGAAACGAAGATTGCTCGCCACGGTGGCCACCCCTTCCACCCGCCCCGCATCCGCGGCTGCCGCCGCCAGCGCCAGCATGCCGCCGAGCGACCACCCGACCCAGACGGCCCGCGCCGGCGTAACCGCGAACAGCATCTCGAGCCAACGCGACAGTTCGCTGCCGGGTGGCACCGGGCTACGGCCATGCCCCGGCAGATCGACGACGGTCAACCGATACCGCCCCGCCAGCCGTTGGACGATCGACGACCATACCCGGCCGCTCATCCCCCAGCCATGCAGCAACACCACATCGGCACCATCCCCTTCAACCACAACGTGCAAGCGGCCCATCGCCAGCCTCGAATAAGCTAGAATCGGGTTGCCAACCTAATCAACCGGTAATAACAGTGCAAGCGACTTTTCTGATCCTGCTGGGTTATCTGCTCGGATCACTCTCCAGCGCCATCATCGTCAGCCGTCTGATGGGGCTACCCGATCCGCGCACCCAGGGGTCGGGAAACCCGGGCGCAACCAACGTCATGCGCACCGGGGGCAAGCGAGCCGCCGCCATCACACTGCTGGGCGACCTGCTCAAAGGCTTGATACCGGTTCTGCTCGCCAAGGCCGTCGGCGCCAGCCCGACGATCCAGCTACTGGTGGCATTGGCGGCGTTTCTCGGCCACCTCTACCCGCTGTTCTTCGGCTTCTCCGGCGGCAAGGGGGTGGCAACGGCCGCGGGCGTGCTGCTGGCGCTGGACTGGCGGGTGGGGCTGGCGGCGCTGGCCACCTGGCTGCTGATGTTCAGACTGAAGCGGATTTCATCGCTGTCGGCGTTGACCGCCACCGCATTGACACCGCTCTATATCTGGCTCCTCACCGGCAGCGGGGTGTTCGTGCTGTTCGGAATCATCCTGGCCGCCTTGGTGTTCTGGCGTCATCGCAGCAATATCCGCAAGCTGCTGGACGGCACCGAGCACTGAGACCAACCCAAAACATGGGGGCTGGCGCCGCGACCTAGCAAGCCGCCAGCGTCTCCAGCGACCATCTCGGCCGCACTCTGACCGCCAGCCCAAGCCTCTCCCCCGCCTCGAGCCGCCGCATCCCGGCATAGGCGATCATGGCACCATTGTCGGTACAGAAGGCCGGGCGCGGGTAGTGGACCGCCGCCTCCAGCGTCAGCAGCTTCTCCCGCAGCCGCTGGTTGGCACCCACGCCACCAGCCACCACCAGGCACCGCAGCCCCGTCTGCTCCAGTGCCCGCCGAGACTTGATATACAAGGTGTCGACCACCGCGTCTTCGAAGGCGCGGGCGATGTCGGCCTTGTCCCGCGAACCGCCATCCGTCTGCGCCAGGGTATTGAGCGCGAAGGTCTTCAACCCGCTGAAGCTGAAATCGAGTCCGGGGCGGTCGGTCATCGGACGCGGAAAGTGGAAGCGCGACGGATCGCCTTCCCGGGCCAGCCTTGCCAACTCGGGTCCACCGGGATAGGGCAGCCCAAGCATCTTGGCGGTCTTGTCGAAGGCCTCGCCAACGGCATCGTCCAGACTCTCCCCCAACACCTCGTAGCGGCCGACACCATCGACCCGCACCAGCATCGTATGCCCGCCCGAGACCAGCAACGCGACGAACGGAAAGGCCGGGGGGTCCTCTTCCAGCATCGGCGCCAGCAGGTGCCCCTCCATGTGGTGGACCTCGATGGCGGGCACGTCCAGCGCATAGGCCATGGCGCGCCCGAACATCGCCCCCACCATCAACGCACCCACCAGCCCCGGCCCCGCCGTGTAGGCCACCGCATCGAGCGAGCGGCTGTCAAGCCCCGTCTCCGCCAGCAGCGTATCGAGCAGCGGCACCGCCTTGCGCACATGATCACGGGAAGCCAGCTCCGGCACCACACCACCATACCGGGCATGCAGTTCGACCTGCGAATAGAGCCGATGGCCAATCAGCCCCTGCTCGTCGTCGTAGATGGCCACGCCCGTCTCGTCACAGGAGGTTTCGATACCGAGAACCTTCACCCCATTGCTCCGTTTGAACCGAAAGCACGACATTCTATCCTTCGGCGTCACCGCTCACCAACGCAGCCGGCGTTATCTTTTGCAATTTGGTGGCGGCTCATTATAATTCGCGAACTTTAGCCCGGCCTGCCGGGCATCCCGGTTTCCATCGTAACGGCCGCGCGAGTCGCCGGCGGTTACCGCATTTTTCAGGAGAATTGAATGCCATCCGTGCGCATCAAAGAGAACGAACCTTTCGACATCGCCCTGCGCCGCTTCAAGCGCAGCTGCGAGAAAGCCGGCATCCTCAGCGAGGTACGCCGCCGCGAGTTCTATGAAAAGCCGACCGAAGTGCGCAAGCGCAAGAAAGCGGCCGCAATCAAGCGCAATCTGAAGCGCCTCTCGAAGGAACTCAACCGCCGTACCCGTCTCTACTGATCCAATGTCTGCCGACGGTTCCCTGAAACAGCGCATCACCGAAGAGATGAAATCCGCGATGCGCGCCGGCGACAAGGAGCGGCTCGGCACCATTCGGCTGATCCTCGCCGCCATCAAGCAGGTGGAGGTCGATACCCGCAACGATCTCGACGACACGGCGGTAGTGGCCATTCTCGACAAGATGGTCAAGCAGCGGCGTGAGTCGATCGCTCAATACGAAAAAGCCGGACGGGAAGAACTGGCCGCCAGGGAGCAGGCCGAGATCGAGATCATCCAGACCTACCTGCCCGAGCAGCTCGGCGAGGCGGAGATCGACGCACTGATCACCGCCGCCATCGACGAGACGGGCGCCACCTCACTGCGCGACATGGGCAAGGTCATGGGCAAGCTCAAGCCGCAGCTGCAAGGACGCGCGGACATGGGCGCGGTCAGCGCCATCATCAAGCAACGGCTGGGCGCCTGACGTTTCCTCGTCACGCCGGCACGATTTCCTGAACAGCAACGACGCGGCCCCGCGCCGCCATCCCGGGTTGACCGATCCATGACCGAACTGAAGAACGACCGCTTCATCCGTGCCCTGTTGAGGGAACCCGTCGACCAGACCCCGATCTGGATCATGCGCCAAGCCGGCCGCTATCTGCCGGAGTACAAGGCCACGCGGGCCCAGGCCGGCAGCTTCATGGATCTCTGCCGCAACCCGGAGCTGGCCTGCGAGGTGACGATGCAGCCATTGCGCCGTTACGATCTCGACGCCGCCATTCTCTTTTCCGACATCCTCACCATTCCCGACGCCATGGGACTCGGCCTCTATTTCACCGAAGGCGAGGGACCACGTTTCGAGCGGCCGATCCGCACCGCGGCGGACGTCAAGGCGCTGGCGGCGCCCGACCCGGAGGATGAACTGCGCTATGTCATGGACGCGGTGCGGACGATCCACGCCGAACTCGACGGCATGGTGCCCCTGATCGGCTTTTCCGGCAGCCCGTGGACGCTCGCCACCTATATGATCGAGGGCGGCAGCAGCAAGGAGTTCTCCAACACCAAGGGGATGCTCTACACCGAACCGCAGCTGCTGCACCAGGTACTGCAGGTTCTGGCCGATGCCGTGGCGAGCTACCTCAACGCCCAGATCGCCGCCGGCGCCCAGGCAGTGATGATTTTCGACACCTGGGGCGGCGCACTGACCACCGAGGCCTACAAGACGTTCTCGCTCTACTACATGCAGCAGATCGTCTCGCAACTGATCCGCGAGCAGGACGGTCGGCGCATTCCGGTGATCATGTTCACCAAGGGTGGCGGCCAATGGCTGGAATTGCAGGCGCGCAGTGGCTGCGACGCGGTGGGGCTGGACTGGACCATCGAGATCGGCAACGCCCGGGAGCGGGTCGGCGACCGGCTGGCGCTACAGGGCAACATGGATCCGGGCGTGCTCTATGGCTCGCCGGAGAAGATCCAGGAAGAGGTCAAACGGATTCTCGCCTCGTTCGGCGCCCACAGCGGCCATGTCTTCAATCTGGGGCATGGAGTACACCAACACATCGACCCGGAGAACGTGAAGGTGCTGGTGGATTCGGTCCACGAGTTCAGCCGCCCCTATCACAGCTGAGCGGCAGACTCGGCCAGCAGTCTCTCCACGCGCGCCACGGTCGCCCGCTTGACCGGCCTGCCGTCGATCGGGCTCGGTGGCGAAGCACGCAACCCATCCACCGGGAACACCAGCACCTCCACCGGCACATCCCGCCAGTCGAAGGCAAAACCAGGCACGCCGTCACGCCGCCCGCCGGCCTGACGCCGCGTGATGGCCCGATAGCGGATGCGGTGATCGAGCAGCGCAATGGCCACCGCCTCCACGTCATCACTGAAAAGGTGCAACTGAATGTCCGAGTAGGGTCCGGCCGTTCCCTTCAACACGCTACCCACCAGACGCGGCTCGAAAGCGCCGAAGAAGCGCATTACATCGACGGCGGTACGGCGCAGAAAGGCTAGCCGTTCCCGGTCCTCGTCGGTGGCAAACAGCGCCAGCCACGCCAGCAGGGCCGCCTCCACCTCGGTGTTGCGCGGCATCTCGCGCGTGCCACTCACGCCAAGACGCTCACAAGCCTTGGCGCGGGCCTGGTGGTAGTCGGCCACCCCCTCCTCCCAGACGATCATTGCGGCCTCTTCGGCGATCTGGCGACGCAGCGGCATCATCAGAAGATCTGCTCGGGAATGTCCATGCCGCCGGGCGCGGTAAAGCTGGTGGTGTCCTCTTCCGGCACATTGCCGGCCCGGAAGGTCTCGAAGGCAAACTTCCGGGTGCCCGGCCCCGCCTTCTTGCCGGTCTCGGCATCAATTTTCACCGTCACCATCCCGGGCGGCTTGACCCAACGGCGATAGGGCGACTCCTTCAACGCCACCTTCATGTAGTCCATCCAGACCGGCAACGCCAGGTGGCCGCCGGTCTCTTTCCGCCCCAGCGGACGGAGCTGGTCGAAACCGATCCAGACCGTCGTCACCAGATCGTGATTGAAGCCGCTGAACCAGGCGTCCTTCTGGTCGTTGGTGGTGCCCGTCTTGCCGGCCAGATCCTTGCGCTTGAGCTTGCGGGCCTGATGCGCGGTGCCGATGGTCATCACGTCGCGCATCATATTGACCATCTGGAAAGCATTCTCGCGATCGAGCACCCGTCGCGCAGGCACGCCGACACGCAGCCCCTTGCCTTTGGCGGCATCGGCCGAGGTCGGCACCAAGCGCCGACACGCCTCCTTTTCGCAAGCAACCTGGGGCACATGCTCATAGATCAGCTTGCCGTTGCGATCCTCGATGCGGCGAATCAGATAAGGCTCGACCCGGAAACCCTGATTGGCGAACACGGCATAGCCACTGACCAACTCCAGGGGCGTCAGCGCACCCGTGCCCAGTGCCAGCGACAGGTCTGCCGGCATCGGGCGCTTGGTCATCTCGAACCGGGCGATGTGTCGCAGCGCATGCCGCACACCGATCTTCCGCAACAACCGTATCGACACCAGATTGCGCGACTTGGCCAAAGCCACCCGCATCCGCGTCGGACCGTAGAAACGGCCGGAATAGTTCTCCGGACGCCACAAGGCCGCCTCCCCCGCGATCTCGGTCTCGTGAACGATCGGGGCATCATTGAATACCGTTGCCGGCGTCAACCCCTTGGCCAGCGCCGCCGAATAGACGAAGGGCTTGAAATTGGAACCGGGCTGGCGCACTGCCTGCACGGCACGGTTGAAACGGCTGCGGAAGTAGTCGAAACCGCCCGCCAACGCCAGAATCGCACCATCCTCCGGCGAGATCGACACCAGCGCCCCCTCCACCTTCGGTAACTGACGCAACGCATAGCCCTTGTCGGTCTCGACGACACGAATCAGGTCACCCGCCTCTAGCACCCGGTCCAGCCGCTTCACCGGTTCTCCGCGCTTGTCTTCGTCGATGTAGCGCCGTGCCCAGCGCGCCGCCTCCAGCGTCAACACCGCACTCTCGCCACGGCCGAGATAGATCGACGCCAGCCGCTTGTCCACCGACAACACGATGGCCGGTCGCAATCCACCATAGACCGGATGATTGTCCAGCCACTCGTCGAGCTTCTCGGGCGCCGCACCCGCCACCTCGTAGCGGGCCTCGGGGCCGCGATAGCCGTGGCGCATGTCGTAGTCGATCAGGTGTTTACGCAAGGCATCGACCGCCGCCTTCTGCAACTCGTCACGCACCGTCGTATAGACGCGGAAACCGGACGAGTAGATCTCCTCCCCATACTGCTCATAGAGCTTCGAGCGCACCATTTCGGCCACATAGTTGGCTTCCACCGCCGGCTTTGGCGAGTGCACCGACGCCGTCAGCGCCGCCTGCTGTGCCTCCGCCGCCGTGGCGGCATCCAGATAGCCGATCTCGACCATGCGGCGAAGAACGTAGTTGCGTCGCGCCCGCGCCCGCTCCGGGTTGGCCACCGGATTGTACTTGGACGGCGCCTTGTAGAGCCCCGCCAGCATCGCCAGCTGCGGCAACGTCAGTTCCGACAACGGCTTGCCGTAATAGGTCCGGGCCGCCGCGCTGACACCGTAGGCACGATTGCCCATGTAGTTCTGATTGAGGTAGAGGGCAAGAATCTGGTCCTTGGAGAGATTCTTCTCGATCTTGAACGCCAGCAACACTTCACGCAGCTTGCGGGAGAAGGTGCGCTCACGATTGAGAAAGAAGTTGCGCGCCACCTGCATGGTGATGGTGCTGCCGCCCTGCATCGCCTCGCCGGTCTGAACCAGCTTCAGCACCGCCCGCAGGATACCCTGATAGTCGACCCCGGGGTGTTCGTAGAAACGGTCGTCCTCCGCCGCCACCACGGCCGCCTTCAGCGCTTCGGGAATCTGCTCCAGCGGCAACGGATCACGCCGTTTCTCGCCAAACTCGGCCAGCAGCGAGCCCTCACTGGAGAAGACACGCAACGGCACCTTGTACTGCACGGTTTTCAGCTCATCGATCGAAGGCAGGCCGGGGGAGACGTAAAGCACGATGCCCAACGTCACCACCAACGCCGACAGCGCCATCCCTGCGAACGCCGTCAACATCCAGCGGAAAAGCTTTTTGATTACTTCCATAACCTGAATTGGTTCAATGATTTAATGCGCCAAAGCCCGTTTACTAGTCGAAATGCCATGGGCACAGGGATCGGCCTGCGCACGCACCAGCATGCCTTCCATTGCCGAAACGCTCGCCTATTTCGCGAGAGGCAGCCTGAAAAAGTGTAGCAATGTTATCAGGTTGCAACTAACATTTAACATGGAAAAGCATGTTTGCATGCTAAGCTTCTTAGGGATTGAGGATTTTTTGTGTTTTCACTCGGAAGGAAAAATCAACCGCTGGTCGGGATAGACATCAGCTCGACATCGGTCAAGCTGATCGAATTGCGCCGTGCCGGCAACAGCATCAGGGTGGAAAGTTACGGGGTCGAGCCCCTGCCTGTCAACGCGGTCGTCGAAAAGAACATCTCCGACACCGCCGCCGTCACCAACTCACTCAACAAGGCGCTGAGCCGCGCCGGCACCAAGGCCAAGCGCTGTGCCCTGGCGGTGCCCACCTCCGCCGCCGTGACCAAGGTCATCACCATGCCCGCCGACCTCGACGAGGAGGAGCTGGAGGGGCAGATCCAGCTGGAGGCCGACCAGTACGTCCCCTATCCGCTGGACGAGGTGAATCTCGACTTCGAGGTGCTTGGCACCAACGAACACCAACCCGACAAGATCGACGTGCTACTGGTGGTCTCGCGCACGGAGATCGTCGAATCCCGCGCCGCCATCGCCGAAGCCGCCGGGCTGCAGCCAGTGGTAATGGACGTGGAGTCGTTCGCCACCGCCAACGCCTATCAGCTGATCGAGCCCTACATCCCCCACGATGCGCCACCGGACAGCAATGTCGTCGCCATCATCGACGTGGGCGCCACCATGACCAGCATCACGGTGACCGAGAACGAGCAGGTGCTCTATTCACGCGAGCAGCCGTTCGGCGGGCGGCAGCTCACCGAGGAGATCATGCGCCGCTACGGGCTCTCCTATGCCGAGGCGGGACTGGCCAAGAAGGAAGGCGGGCTACCGGACAACTACGTCACCGAAATCCTCACGCCATTCAAGGAGAACCTGGCCCAGCACGCCAATCGCCTGCTGCAGTTCTTTTTCGCCAACAGCAGCCACAGCACGGTCAACGAGATCATTCTCGCCGGCGGCACCGCCGGCCTGCCGGGGCTGGACGAGCTGATCGAGAGGCATACACATACCCGCACCACCATCGCCAATCCCTTCAGCCGGATGAGCTTCAACCCGAAGATCAACCAGCAGCGGCTCGGCAATGACGCTCCGGCATTGATGATTGCCGTGGGCCTGGCATTGAGGAACTTCGACTGATGGCGAAAATCAATCTACTACCGTGGCGCGAACTTCGCCGCCAGGAACAACAAAAGCAATTCCTCCAGGGTGTCGGCCTGGCGGCACTGGCCGGGCTGCTGCTGGTGGTGGGCGCGCACGTCTACATCGGCAAGCTGATCGACAACCAGCAGTCCCGCAACGATATGTTGCAGCGGGAATTCAAGGAGCTCGACAAGCGTATCCGCGACATCAAGGCACTGGAGAAGACCAAGCAGGCCCTGCTGGACCGGATGGACATCATCCAGCAACTGCAACGCAGCCGACCGGTGGCCGTGCATCTGTTCGACGAGCTGGTGACGACGCTGCCGGGCGGGCTCTACCTGACCCAGGTCAAGCAGAAGGGCAATACGCTGGAGATTCGCGGCAAGGCCGAATCGGACGCCCGGGTCTCCACCTATATGAGCAATCTGGAAAGATCGCCATGGCTGCAGGACCCGAGGCTGGAAGTCATCGAGACGGTACGGGACGGCGGCGACGAGAGTGGCCCGGTCCTGCGTTCCTTCGTGCTGAAGGTGGACAAGGAGATGCCCCAAACCGCATCGGGCGAGGAGAGCAGCAATGGATCTCGATGAACTGAAGAACCTGGACATCAGCGACCTCGGCAAGCTGGGTTCCGCCTCGCTACCAGTGCGCGCGATCTTTTTCGCACTGGCCTTCGCCGCGGTGGCGGGACTGGGCTACTACCTCGACACCAGCAACCAGCTGGAGGCGCTGGAACGGCTGGAGGAGAAAGAGGCCGAGCTGAAGAAGCAGTTCGAGAAGAAGCACCACATGGCCGCCAATCTGGAGGCCTATCGTGAACAACTGGCGGAGATGGAACACGAATTCGGCGCGATGCTGCAACAGTTGCCGGACAAGACCGAGATTCCGGCCGTCATTCTCGACGTCTCCCAGACCGGCCTGTCGAGTGGGCTGCAGATTCTGCTGTTCAAGCCCCAACCGGAAGTGGACATGGGCTTCTATGCGGAGAAACCGATCAAGATCAAACTGCGCGGCAAATACGACCAAATGGGGCGCTTCGCCAGCGGCATCGCCAGCCTGCCGAGGATCGCGACACTGGACGACATTTCGATCAAGCCGGAGCGCAACTCGGATGCATTGATCATGGAAGTGACGGCCAAGACCTACCGCCACCTCGCCGACAGTGAGCAGTCGTCGAAGAAGAACCGGAAGAAAAGGAAGCAATGATGGCGGCACCACGCATCGACACCAAGCTGATGGCACTGTTGCTGCTGGCCGCCACGCTGGGGGGCTGCGAGCAGGACAACCAGGATCTGCGCGATTACATCGAAGAGGTGAAGGCACAACCGGCCGGCGACATACCGCCCATTCCGGTGATTCCGCCGTATGACCCCTTCGTCTATCCGGAACATCTGCGCGATCCATTCGACAGCAGTATCGTCGCGCCCGACCTGATGCCGATTCCCAAGACGACATCAGGCATCCAGATCGACCGCAACCGGCCGAAAGAGTATCTGGAGAGCTTCCCGCTCGATGCGCTCAGGATGGTCGGCACGCTGAAGCAGCAAGGCTCGCTGTGGGCCCTGCTGAAGACCCCGGACGGCACGATACAGCGCGTGCGCGTGGGCAACTACGCGGGACAGAACTACGGGAGGATCACCAAGATCACGGACATGAAAGTGGAGCTGGTGGAGATAGTTCCGGACGGTTTTGGTGGTTACAAGGAGCGACCGGCCAGCATCGTGCTGAGCAGCCAGTAGGCCGGGCGAAGTATTAAAATCAGGGAAAAACAGGTATATATGATGGACATGCGCGAAATCAGACGAACAACTGGGGGGATCCTGACAAGGATGGCGGTGCTCTGCCTGCTGCTGTCGATCCTGCCGTGGATGTCGGCAATGGCGGAGACCAGCGCGCTGGAAGACATCCGCGTCAACCGTCAATCGGGCGATGCGCTGGACATCATCATGACATTCTCGGGCCCCGCGCCGGAACCGCTGAGCTTCACCATCGCCAATCCGGCCCGGATCACACTGGACTTTCCCGACACCCGCAACAACCTGCGCCGGCGCTCGCTGCCGGTACAGATCGGCGCCGCCCAGAGCATCACCACGGCCCAGGCCAGGGACCGGACCCGTATGGTCATCAACCTCTCGCGGATGGTGAAGTACCAGACCCGTATCGAGGGCGACAAACTGATCGTCTCCCTGTCACCGGCGGCCAGCAAGCCGGCCTATACCATCGAGCCACCGACGATCACCGCATCCCCCACCATCGCCACCTCACCGGCGCCGGCGGCGCCCACCTCCAAGCCGGTGGTCAAGCCAATGTTCGGCGTCTCCGGCATCGACTTCCGCCGCGGTCCCGATGGCGCCGGCCGGGTGCTGATCAAGCTGAGCGATCCCAATACACCGCTCAACATCAAGCAGCAGGGATCACGCATCATCGTCGAACTGAAGAACGCCACGCTGCCGAAGAACCTGCAGCGTCACATGGATGTGCTCGACTTCGCCACGCCGGTGGAGTCCATCGACGCCCGTTCCGTCGGCCGCAACTCGGAGATCGTCATCAAGGCCAAGGGCAACTTCTCCCAGCTGGCCTACCAGTCGGACAACGTCTACACCGTCGAGGTGCGCCCAATCAAGAGCACCAAGAAGCGCAAGAAGAAGCAGGAGATCACCTACAAGGGAGAACGGCTGTCGCTGAACTTCCAGGACATCGAGGTACGCTCGGTGCTGCAGCTGATCGCCGACTTCACCGGCCTCAACGTGGTGGTGTCCGACAGCGTCACCGGCAACCTGACGCTGCGGCTGAAGAACGTCCCCTGGGATCAGGCGCTCGACATCATCATGAAGACCAAGGGGCTGGCCAAGCGGCGCCAAGGCAACGTGCTCTACATCGCACCGGCGAAAGAGATCGCGGAACGCGAACAGCAGGAGCTGATGGCCTCGAAACAAGTGGCCGAACTGGCGCCACTGCGCACCGAGATCATTCCGCTGAACTATGCCGATGCCAAAGAGATGGTCAAACTGCTCAAATCCAGCGGCGCCTCGGGCAGCGGCACCAGCAACAACATCCTCTCCGACCGCGGCAGCGTCACGCTGGACCGGCGCACCAACAGCCTGCTGATCCAGGACACCGCCGACAAGCTGGACGAGATCCGCAACCTGATCAAGACGCTGGACGTGCCCGTGCGCCAGGTGATGATCGAGAGCCGTATCGTCACCGCCAGTGACAACTTCACGCGCGAGCTGGGCGTCACCTTCGACGTCTCCAACACCGATTTCACCGATCGCGGGCAGGAGCTGACCAGCGGCTTCGCTTTCAACACGCCGAAGCCCAATCCCGGCGGCCTGCTCGGCATCAAACTGGCGAAGATTCCCGGCAGCGCCAGCGCCGCGCTGAATCTGGAGATCTCAGCCGCCGTCGCCGAGCGCCGGGCAGAGGTGGTCGCCACACCGCGCATCATCACCTCCAACAAGACCAAGGCGCGAATCGAACAAGGCGTGGAGATCCCCTATCAGGAGGCCACCTCCAGCGGCGCCACCAACACCTCATTCAAGAAGGCGGTGTTGAGCATGGAAGTCACGCCGCACATCACGCTGGACGACCGCATCAATCTGGAGCTGGTGGTCAATCGCGACAGCGTCGGCGACGTCTTCAACAACGTCCCCAGCATCGACACCCGCGAGGTACAGACCCAGGTATTGGTGGAGAACGGGCAGACCATCGTCCTCGGCGGCATCTTCGAGGAGAACACCAACAGCGGTGTCACCAAGGTGCCGTTCCTCGGCGACCTCCCGGTGGTTGGCCGGCTGTTCCGGCAGGACAAGAAGGTCCACGACAAGAAGGAGCTGCTGATCTTCGTCACGCCGAAGATCATCAACGAGAACCTGACGCTGCAATAGCAGCCCGATCGCATCCAGCACTGGCCGAGCCCGCCACGCGCGGGCTCTTTTCGTTGCCACCATGGCAAATCGGGTATCATGTCCGTCCCTCTCACAACCTTGATGCGTGTATGCAGCGCCTCTTTCTGATCGGCCCGATGGGTGCCGGAAAAACCACGCTCGGACGGCTGATCGCCCAGGATCTCGGCTTCGAGTTCCTCGACAGCGATCGCGTCATCGAGGAACGCACCGGCGTCACCATCCCCACCATCTTCGACATCGAAGGCGAGGAGGGCTTCCGCCGGCGCGAGAGCCGCATCATCGACGAGCTGACCCGGCACGACCGCATCGTACTGGCCACCGGCGGCGGCGCCATTCTGCGCCCGGAGAACCGGCGCTGGCTGCGCGAGCGGGGGTTCGTGGTCTATCTGAAGGTGTCACTGCGGCAGCAGCTGGAGCGCACGGCCCGGGACCGCTCCCGTCCGCTGCTGCAGACGGACGACCCGGCCGCCACGCTGGCCCGGCTGGCCGAGATCCGCAAGCCGCTCTACGAGGAGACCGCGCACTTCAGCATCAACACCAACCACAGCCGCACCCGCACGCTGAAGAACAAGATCATCGCCGCCTTCAACGAGGCGGCCATCGAACAGGAACCGATCCACCATGGAAACACTTCACGTTGATCTCGGCAATCGCAGCTACCCCATCCATATCGGCAGCGGCCTGCTGGACCGGCCCGAACTGTTCACCGGGCACATCGGTGGACGCTCGGCGGCACTGGTCAGCAACACCACCATCGGCCCGCTCTATGCCGGACGCGTCATGGCCGCGCTGGACGATCTCAAGACCACCGAGATCCTGCTGCCGGACGGCGAACAATACAAAACACTGGAAGTGTTGCAGCAGATCTTCACCGGCCTGCTGGAAGCACGGATGGATCGCACCACGACGCTGATCGCCCTCGGTGGTGGCGTCGTCGGTGACATGACGGGCTTTGCCGCCGCCTGCTACCAACGCGGCGTCCCCTTCATCCAGATCCCGACCACGCTGCTGGCGATGGTGGACTCCTCCGTCGGCGGCAAGACCGGGGTCAACCATCCGCTGGGCAAGAACATGATCGGCGCCTTCTACCAGCCGCAATGCGTCGTCATCGACACCGACACGCTGGATACGCTGGACGACCGACAGCTCGCCGCCGGCATCGCCGAGGTGATCAAGTACGGCATCATTCTCGATAATGAATTCTTCGGCTGGCTGGAGACCAACATGGCGCGGCTGCTGGCGCGTGACAAGGCCGCCCTCGCCCACGCGATCAAACGCAGCTGCGAAATCAAGGCCGAGATCGTCGCCGCCGACGAGAAGGAGAAAGGCCGGCGCGCCCTGCTCAATCTCGGCCACACCTTCGGCCACGCCATCGAGACCGCCACCGGCTATGGCGCCTGGTTGCACGGTGAGGCCGTCGGCGCCGGCATGGCAATGGCGGCCGAAATGGCCCGCCGGCTGGGCTGGATGCCAGAAGCCGACGTCGTGCGCATCCGCCGGCTGATCACGGCGGCGAATCTGCCCGTCGCACCACCCGCCGAAATGACCGGCGAAACCTTTCTCGAACGGATGGCGGTGGACAAGAAAGTCGTCGACGGCCAGCTGCGACTGGTCATTCCCAGGGCGATCGGCGACGCGGTGGTGACGGCCGACTTCCCGATCGAGACGCTACACGCCACGCTCGATGCGGCGCTGACCCACTGACGCTCATTCGATGCGATAGGGGTCGGCGATGCCCAGCCGGGCCAGCAGGCGGGTTTCAAGCGCCTCCATCACTTCGGCTTCATCCGGCTCGACGTGGTCGTACCCGAGCAGGTGCAGGACGCCGTGGATCAGCATGTGTGCCCAGTGGTCCAGCGGCGCCTTGCCCTGGGCCGCCGCCTCGCCGGCGACGACCTCGGCGCAGATGACCAGATCCCCCAGGTGGTCGCTGGGAATCTCTGCCGGCACCTCGAACGGGAAGGAAAGCACATTGGTGGGACGATCCTTGCCACGGTAGTCACGATTGAGCCGCCGGCTCTCGTCCGGCGCGACGACGCGCACCAGCACCGTCTGCCCCGGCCGGTCATCGAAGCAACGCGCCAGCCAACGCTGGAACTGCGCCTCATCAGGCACGCCACCCGCACCCGAGACATCCTGCAGCTCGAGCCGAAGCATCACCCCTGCCCCGTCTCGGCCTGCTCATAAGCTTCGACGATCCGCCGGACCAGGGGGTGCCGCACCACGTCGCGGGCGGTGAAGAAGTCGAAACCGACCCCTTTGACGTCCTTGAGGATCTCGATGGCCTGGCGCAATCCCGACGGGGTGCCACGTGGCAGGTCGGTCTGGGTGACATCGCCAGTGACGACGGCATGGGAGCCGTAGCCGATCCGGGTCAGAAACATCTTCATCTGCTCGACGGTGGTGTTCTGCGCCTCGTCGAGAATGATGAAGGCTTCGTTGAGGGTACGCCCCCGCATATAGGCCAGCGGCGCAATCTCGATGACGTTGCGCTCCATCAGCTTGTTGACCTTGTCGAAACCGAGCATTTCGTAGAGGGCGTCGTACATCGGTCGCAGGTAGGGGTCGATCTTCTGCGCCAGATCACCGGGCAGAAAACCCAGCCGCTCGCCCGCCTCCACCGCCGGCCGCACCAGCAGCAGGCGACTGACACGCTCGCTCTCCAACGCCTCCACCGCACTGGCAACGGCGAGGTAGGTCTTGCCGGTGCCGGCCGGCCCGATACCGAAGCAGAGATCGTTGTCGCGAATGTCGCGCAGATATTGCGCCTGATTGGCGCCACGGGCACGAATCAGCCCCCGCCGGGTGCGGACGACCACCTCGTCTTCACCCCGACCGGCATCGAGCAGCCGGTCGACCCCGGACTGTTGCAGGTAAAGGTGGACCTTGGCAGGCTCCAGCACCTCGTCGGCGGTACGCTCGTAGAGTTCACGCAGCAATTCGACGGCAACGGCGGCCGAGCGGGCCGTGCCGATGACCTGAAAACGGACGCCGCGGTTGTTGATCTCGACGCCGAGGCGCCGCTCGATCTGCCGCAGGTGCTCGTCGAACTGGCCGGCCAGATTGGCCTGGCGCGCGTTGTCTTCGGGATCGAGCGTGAAATCGACGGTGTGGAGCTCGCCGCCGCTCATCAGCCGGCTTTGCGCATCAGCGCAGGAACGACATCGACGAACTCGCCACGCAGTGAGTTGGGCAACGCCTCGGTGATGCGAACCGAGACGAATTCACCGATCAGCGCCCGATCGGCGCGAAAATTGACGACGCGGTTGTTCTCGGTCCGCCCGGCCATGATGCCGGGATCTTTGCGCGAGGGCCGCTCCACCAGCACGGTCTGGGTGGTGCCGACCATCGCCTGGCTGATCCGCCCCGCCTGCTCCAGTATCCGCGCCTGCAGGCGGGCGAGCCGGGCCTTCTTCGTCTCCATCGGCACGTCATCGGGGAACGACGAAGCCGGCGTGCCGGGGCGGGCACTGTAGATGAAGCTGAAGGAGTGGTCGAAGCCGATCTCGTCGATGAGCTTCATCGTCTGCTCGAAATCGGCATCGGTCTCACCGGGAAAGCCGACGATGAAATCGGACGAGAGGCTGATGTCCGGCCGGATCGCGCGCAGCCGGCGGATCTTCGACTTGTACTCCAGCACGGTATGGCCCCGCTTCATCGCCGCCAGCACCCGGTCGGATCCGCTCTGCACCGGCAGGTGGAGATGGCTGACCAACTCGGGCACCTCGGCATAGACGGCGATCAGGCTGTCGGAGAACTCCACCGGATGGGAGGTGGTGTAGCGGATGCGGTCGATGCCGTCGATGGCGGCGATATAGGTGATCAACAGTGCCAGGTCGGCGGTTTCGCCATCGTGCATGACGCCACGATAGGCATTGACGTTCTGCCCCAGCAGGTTGACTTCACGCACCCCCTGGGCCGCCAGCGCGGCCACTTCGGCGATCACGTCGTCGAACGGGCGGCTGATCTCCTCGCCACGGGTGTAGGGTACGACACAGAAGGTACAGTACTTGCTGCACCCTTCCATGACGGAGACGAAGGCGGTCACCCCATCGGCGCGTGGCTCGGGGAGGTTGTCGAATTTCTCGATCTCGGGGAACGAGACGTCCACCACCGGCGCCTGCCGGCTGCGGGCCTGCCGCACCATGGCGGGGAGGCGATGCAGCGTCTGCGGCCCGAAGACCACGTCGACATAGGGTGCCCGCTCACGCAATGCGTCGCCCTCCTGGCTGGCGACACAGCCGCCGACGCCGATGACCACGCCGGGACGGGCCTCTTTGAGCGAGCGCCAGCGACCGAGCAGCGAGAAGACCTTCTCCTGTGCCTTTTCGCGGATCGAGCAGGTGTTGAGCAGCAACAGGTCGGCCTCCTCGGGCACCGAGGTGACGGCCATTCCCATCTCCGATTGGAGTACGTCGAGCATGCGCGCCGAATCGTACTCGTTCATCTGGCATCCGTGGGTCTGGATAAAGACTTTTCCGGGCATTGCGACGCTTGGCTGGGGAAAACTCCTATTGTCGCACAAAAGCGGCGGCGGACGGCACACCCGCGCCACCGTGGGCGCAGGCACTACTCACTGTCGGCGTAGCCATTGGGGTTGGCGGATTGCCAGCGCCAGGTGTCGGCGCACATCTCATCGATGCCGAACTCCGCCTCCCAACCCAGCACCGCCTTGGCATAGGCGGGATCGGCATAACAGGCGGCGATGTCGCCGGGCCGGCGCCCGACGATTTCATAGGGGACCTCGACGCCGGCGGCCTTGCTGAACGCCTTGACCATGTCGAGCACCGAATACCCCTGGCCGGTGCCGAGGTTGACGGTGAGCACCTGCCCCTTGTCATGGCGTTGCAGCGCCTCGATGGCCTTGACGTGGCCGCGGGCGAGATCGACGACGTGGATGTAGTCGCGAACGCCGGTGCCGTCGTGGGTATCGTAGTCGTCACCGAAGACGCGCAGCTTTTCCAACTTGCCGACCGCCACCTGCGAGATAAAGGGCATCAGGTTGTTGGGGATGTCGTTGGGGTCCTCGCCGATCCGGCCGCTTTCGTGGGCACCGACCGGGTTGAAATAGCGTAGCAGGGCGATACGCCAACCGTCGTCGGAGACGAACAGGTCGCGCAGGATCTCCTCGATGATGAGCTTGGAACGGCCGTAGGGATTGGTGGCCGAGAGCGGGAAGTCCTCTTTGATCGGCAGGCTGGCCGGATCACCGTACACGGTGGCGGATGAGCTGAAGACCAGTGTCTTGACGCCATGATCGCGCATCACCTGCGCCAGCGCCACCATGCCGGCGACGTTGTTGTCGTAGTATTCGAGGGGTTTCTCCACCGACTCACCCACCGCCTTGAGGCCGGCGAAGTTGATGACGGCGGCGATGTCGTGCCCGGAGAAGATGGCGTGCATCGCCGTGCGGTCACGCACGTCGGCCTCATAGGACTGAATCTTCGTGCCGGTGATCTGCTCGACCCGACGCAACGCCTCCGGCGAACTGTTGTCGTAGTTGTCCACGACCACCACATCATGACCCGCGGCGATCAGCTCGATGCAGGTGTGCGAGCCGATGTATCCGGCCCCCCCGGCGACCAGTATTGTCATTACGATTACCTGTAGTGTTGACACGGCCCCGCCTGCGCGCGGTCGCGCAGGCCGCGGCGATGCATGGGGTCGTTATTTGACCGATTTGACCGCCCGCAGCACCGGCGCCACCTTGGGTGGCAGCTCGGCGGGCAATTGCGCGTTTGCTGCTTTGAGTACCAAATCGCGCATTCGTTCCCTGTTGAATGTATCGGCCGCCTCACGGATCCCGGCCAACAGCGCCTGGAGTTTCTCCCATTCGAGCATCTCCTCCTCGGCGCGCATGATCTTGGAGTGTTGCGTACCGATCGGGTTGTTGCCGATCAGCAGCTCTTCGTAGAGTTTCTCGCCGGGTCGCAGGCCAGTGAATTCGATCCGTATGTCTCCATCGGGATGCTCGTCGTCCAGCACCTCGAGGCCACTCATCCGTATCATCTGCCGGGCGAGATCGAGAATCTTCACCGACTGTCCCATATCGAGCACGAAGACGTCACCGCCCTTGCCCATCGCCCCCGCCTGCAGCACCAGTTGCGCCGCCTCGGGAATCGACATGAAGTAGCGCGTCACCTCCGGGTGGGTCACCGTGACCGGCCCGCCGGCCTTGATCTGCTCACGAAACAGTGGAATCACCGACCCGGACGAACCCAGCACATTGCCGAAACGCACCATGCTGAAACAGGTGCTCGGCTTACCGTCTTCGCCGAGCGCCCGGGCCCGCTTGTCGAGCGCCTGCAGGATCAGCTCCGCCACCCGCTTGCTGGCCCCCATGATATTGGCCGGACGCACCGCCTTGTCGGTGGAGATGAGCACGAAGGTCTCGACACGCCGCGCCATGGCGGCCTCGGCGACGCTGAGCGTTCCGAGCACGTTGTTGCGGACACCTTCGAGCTCGTTGTGCTCCATCATCGGCACATGCTTGTAGGCCGCCGCGTGATAGACCGTATCGACCCCGTGCTCGTTGAAGATGTGATCGAGCAGTCGCCGATTGAGCACCGAACCGAGCATCGACACCAGTTCGACCTTGGGCGCCGCGTGCGTTTCATCCAGTTCGACCTCGGGCACCGCGTACTTTTCATCTCGCAACTGGCGATCGATCTGGTAGAGCGCATACTCGCTGATATCCAGCAGAATCAGCTTTTTCGGATTCAAGCCAATGATCTGCCGACACAATTCCGCGCCGATCGAACCACCGGCGCCGGTCACCATGACCACCTTGCCGGAGATATTGCGCGTCAACAGCTTTTTGTCGGGCGGCACCGAATCCCGCCCCAGCAGATCTTCCAGCTCCACTTCCCGCAGATCCGCCACGGTGAACTTGCCACGCGCCAGCTCGGCGAACGACGGCAACACCCGGGCATGGATCGGGTATTGCTGCAGTCGGCGCAGAATGGCGTTGCGACGCGCACGGCTGGCTGTGGGCAACGCCAGCAGCACCTCCTTGACGCCATAGCGCTCGATGACCTGCCCGAGCTGGCTCACCGGGAATACCTTGAAGCCAGCCACTTCCCTGTCGTGCATGCGGGTGTCGTCATCGATAAATCCCACCGGATACAGCTCGCGCGTCTGCCACAGGGCCTGCACCAGCTGCGCCCCCGCATCCCCGGCACCATAGATGAGCACGTTCTCACCGGAAAAATTGCTCCTGACAGGGCGCCAGATGAACTCTCGCATCGCCAACCGGCTGCCAAGCGTCAGCACCGTGGCGAGAATCCAGTAGATGACCATCACCGAATGAGGAACACCGTCGTACGAAGCGTAACCGGAAAAGTGAACGATCGCGCCCCAGGAAAGCGTGGCGACGGCCACCGCCTTGACGACGGTCCACAACGCCTGCTCACCGAGATAGCGGATCACCGCGCGGTAGAGGCCGGCCTGCGCGAAAACCGGGATCGTGATGGCCACGCCCAACAGGCTCAGCCACAGCTGTGCTCGATTGGGCGCGAAGGGTTCGGCGTAGAGGATCGAAAAAGAGGCCCACGAAGCGATGAGGAGCAGAACGACGTCCAGCATCGCGACCAGGAAACGCTTGTTGGCGCCCGAGAGCATGCGCAACTTGTCGACTGACTTATCCATGTTATTCAACGACTTCCATTGATCATCTGATAGCGGGGCGAAGGAATAGTTACAGATTGTAATACAATTCGTCCGAAAAACCCGATCCGCCAATGACGATATGTCAAGCAATCGTCAAAACATGAACCGGATCTCAGCCCCTGGACCATCCATCGGTGCAATCAGGCCGGCAATCGCGACACTGCTACAGAGCAGCATCAGAACGACCTCGACGAGCAGCACCCGCTCGACCGGCCATCCCGCCAGCACTGCCCGCTGGTAGAAATGGCTGCGGTGCGCCTCCCATACCCGTTCCCCCCGCGCCAAGCGACGCAGTAGCGTCACGGTCGCATCGATCCAGAAAGGGGCGAAGACGACAAGCGGCACCCACCATGGAAAGATCTGCCGCTCCATTCCCCACAGCGAAGCCGCGGCCATCATGTACCCTAGAAAGGTGGAGCCGACATCTCCCAAGAAAATGCGGGCCGGGGGCAGATTGAATACGAGAAAGCCGGCCGAGGCGGCTGCAATCGACGACATGACCACGGCATACTCGGTATCGCCCGCGAGCAGGCCCGAGAGAGCCAGGGCCGAAAAGCCGACGAGGGCCATCGAACCGGCGAGGCCGTCCATCCCGTCCATGAAGTTGTAGAGGTTGATGGACCAGACGATCACTACCGTCATGACGACCGCAGCCATCCATCCGGAAAAGATATCGAGCCAATACAACAGACAGATCGACGACAGCACCTGCACCAGCAGCCGGCCGGGCGCGGGGACGGCCCGGAAATCGTCGAGCAACGACACCCCGGCCAACATCGCGATCCCCAGGAGCAACGCCACACCCTCCCCCATCGAAACGCCATGCATCGACCACAGGACCGCCAAGCCAGCCCCCAACAATATGCCCAAGCCACCGCTGCGCGGAATCTCACCGGTGTGAAGCGAGCGATGATTGACCCGGTCCAGAGGCAACAGATGACGCCCCCAGACCAGCATTGCGCCAACCACGGCAGAGGAGACGACGAAAGAGATCACTACGGAAAAAACCATTATGCCCATGACAGACCGGCCTCTACCCGACCCGGCGGGTACCCCCCGAAAAAACCGGATCGGCGCTGACGCCCCTCCAGCTCACCCGCCAACCCGAATGTTTCATGAGAAAGCAGGATCTTGGGGAGATCCCGGCGAGGCCGTTCGTTCGATTCACCGAAAAGCATGGCTGTCGCCTTGGTTGCAGGCGAATCGGACAACATGGCCACTGAGATCTCTCCAGAAACCGCATAGCGACGCCGATGACACTTTGTGCCGTATTCATATTCGGCCTTATTATATGAATCATCGCGTTATGCTGTTATTCCAGCGTTCTTGTGAACCATTCGGGTTCGTTGAGAACCGCAGAACAAACCTCGACTTCTGCCCCGATCGTGACACCCCCGGATCGTCAGGTGGAATCACCCTGAAACGGACCTCGTCGGCCGCACCGACATCCAGTGTCATCGAGACGCCCCCGCCGGGGCCGAACTGGGAGAGCGTTTTCCGATGGATCCGTTCTCCGACCTGCAGCAATTCGATGTCGACCGGCGCCTGATGGCCCGTGCCATTTTCCGGGCGCGCCACCTCGATGGTGACGGTCCGGTGGTCCCGACCGAAGTGAAGCCTGAGCCCAACCCGCGCTTTTGCCGATGGATTGCCGCCACTGGTTTCGAACACTAGCCGGTTGTAACCCTCCTTCACCACGTTGCCACCCTCCACCTCATAGCGGTAGCCGACAAACGCGGGCCGCCCGACGAACGACTCGGAAAAGATGCTTTTTCGTGGATCGACAGCCTCGGACTCCACATCCAATATATCGAGCACCGAATGGAAAATCACTTCATGTGTCATGTAGGCATGCGCATTGCGCCTGACCGCCTGCAGCTCGCGGCCATGACGGCGGGCAAAACGATCGCTCATCCATACCATGAACGCCGGGTTGATCTGATCCCGGATCCTGCGCGCCCCCTCGGGGATCATGATGCCGTGTCCATACAGCCCCCTCTCACCAGTGCTTTCGCCGTGATCCGCCGCGAAGATCACGATGGCATTCCTCTCTTTCAACGCCTGCAGCAGCAGGCGCAGCGCATGTTGGGTCGCGAGCACCGTGCTGCGGTACGCATTCACCGCCTCCCGATTCGAACATTGAAACACCTCGTCCAGGACACGATCGCAGACCGGTCGGTCATAAACATAGTCCTCGGCAAACCCCCGCCACGGCACGTGAGAACCGTTCATCTCCATCCAATAGAAATATCTGCCGCTCTCTTGTTGCGCCAACCGGGACAACAGATAGGCCGTCTGAAGCGAATCGTTGAAGTAGCGCCCGGCCGTTGCAAAGACGAACCCCTCCGGCTGGGAGTCGACCCACCGCTTCAACTTGCCAACGAACAAGGCTCGATCGGCCTCGGTCGAATAGCTGACGATGGGCGTGGCAAAACCGACGAGGTTCGACTGATCACATCCGATCCAGGTGGTGTCGAAGCCGAGGCCAGACAATACCGAGATGAAAGATTTTTCGTTCAACAGCCGGTCGCCGTCACTGCGACTCAACATCCAGGGCACCGCCGCCTGGGTATGATTGGCATAGGAAAATACATTGTCGAGAAAAACATACTCGCCGAAATCCGGGAGCCGGTTCTCCGGCTGGATGTCGTCCGCGACCAGGGGAAACGAGCGACGCCTCAGCGACTCCCCTCTCAGGAACAGCATGATCACCGGCTCCCGCCGGTTCGTCACGAACGAATACCGCCCGAGCAAGGGGGCCTTCCGAGCTTCGTTCCGATACAGGCGATATCGCGCCTGCCCCGCGTCCGCCAATGCACCGATCACGTCGAGAGGGAATGCTCCGCCCAACTGCCTGGCCACCGCATCGGATCCCGGGCGGCTTTCGACGGCGGCGTACCCGAGCAGCACGGCCAGCAACACTCCCCACTTCCCGCCATGGATCAGGAACCTCCGTTTGCGATGCTGCTTCTGAAGCCACCCGAACTCAATCACTACACCGAGATAGAGGCTCCCGACGAAAAATATGAGCAGAGGCTTCATCGACCCCAGTCGGGCAACCTCTTCGGGGCTGGTGTCGAACATCCCCTCGAATACCGCGGGCTCCATGTGAACGCCAAGCGCATACACATAGTAGATCTTGACCGTGAGCAGCAGCCCGAGCACCGTGACCGCAGCCCAGTAGGCAACTCGACGAAACGATGCAAAATAGAGGAGATACCAGATCAGCGTGCCGCTGACGATCGACCTGACGAACGCCTCTTGCCCAAACGAACCACCGGCGCCCCGCAGATTCAGAAGAACGCCCAGAACGAAGACGCTCACCAGTGAAATCAGATACCAAAGCAGGCCATCCCTGCGACGCGGGGTCCGGAAAGCCATTACTCCCCCTCTGGGCCGACGCCATCCCAGCCCCTGTCGAACCGCCCATCCCAGCAGTTGTTTCTTCGAAACGCCAAGATCTCATCGGCGCTCGCCGAGAACCCCAGGGCCTTCCGGGACGCATCCACGAGATCACCGAGCGATGAGACGATGAAGACGCCCGCCTCATGCCCACGGCCGGCCATCTCACCAAACCGGGTAGAGAGCACCGGCAGACCGAGCCCCCGATATTCATAATATTTGACCGGATCGACAGCAGCGGTCAGCGCGGTCTGCCGAAAGGGTATGAGCCCCACGTCGAAACGGGTCATGTGCCCGATCGCATCACGCTGGCTACAGGGCGGAAGGAATTCGATGTTCCCCGGGCATCCCACCGGCTTGGGGCCATGGAGCGGTCCCACCAGACGCACGACATCATCCGGAAACAGCTCGGCCAACGCCAGCACCAACGACCAGTCGAACCATGCGCCAATCGTCCCCACATAGCCAAATATTCGGCGGCCTGCCCTTCCGGCACCTGGCGACGTCACCTCGGGCAGCATGTCGATATCGAGCGCATTGGGCACCAATCGAGGCTTGGCGCCCACGCTGGACAGACGATCCCCGAGCTGTCGGCTGGAACACCAAACAATGTCCGCGCGCCTGACCAACACCGACTCGATACGGGCCATCGACCATCGGGAGATACCGGCATAGAAGCTGGGAAAATCGTCCATCGCATCGTATAGAACCGGCAGTCCAGGATGCTCGGCAATGACGTCCAGCACCAACCGTGACGGCTTGCCGACGCCAATCAGAAGACTGTCACGATGCCGAAGAACAAACGACTCAATCTGAGCGACGGCGCCCGCCCACAGCCAGCGATTGATCCTGTTGGCCAGCGGAAGGGGTTCGACGGGAAGTGAATCGACCGGGACCACCCGAAGCCAGGACGGAGTCGAGCTCTCAACCGCCCCACCGGCACTGGCGGCACCGATCAGATCGCCAACCCTGGGCAGCCTGCCCGGATAGGGATCGACCCACAGCACATCGCCCCCGAAGCGGCGGTGAAACCACTGTACGAATTTCTGTGGGCGTTGAGAAAAACTCGTCCACGGTACCGGCGAAAAGTAGACTAGATACATCGATGACGTGTTGAAACGGAAAACCCTGCGCCGCTGGCGGGGTCAATCCTCACCGGATCGACGGCGATCCAGCGCTCGACTCAGCACCTCGGCCCGCTGCGTCCAGCTGTTCTCGTCGGCGAGGTGGCGCAGCCGTTGCCTGAAGTCACTGTCGCCTGCCACCGCGGCAGCCGCGTCGATGGCGAGCGCGAGGGTACGGGCCGAATCCCCATGGAACACCTCCGGAAACGCCACGCATTCCGACATGAACGACGTCGAAACCACCGGCTTCTCCATGGCAAAATATTCGAACAGTTTGAGGGGGGAAGTGGTCTTGGCGACATCACCGGGTGCAAACGGGATGAAACAGACATCGAAAATCGCCCCATAAGCCGGCAACCGCTGATAATCGACCGGCCCGAGATAGAGCACATTGTCGGTTTTCGGCAATCTCTCGGCACCACCATAGTAATCCGGCCCGATAAACACGAAACCCACCGCCGGCCGTAGCTGGACCAGCGCCTCGATTGCCTCATACCACAGCCACGGCGCCAATGCACCAAAATATCCCACGACGACGGAATACCGCTGCCGAAATTCCCTGGCCTTTTCATCGACGAGCCCAGAGCCATCCAGCTTTTGCCGGTAGTGACTGGTATCGACGCCATTTGGAACCAATACGACATCGGCCTCTCCCACCACCGAGCAGGCTTCGTCATAGAGGGCCTGCGCCGATGCCACGATCAGGTCCGCGCCACCGGAGAAGGCAAAGGACTTCAACCGTTCGAGCCGTTCGATATTGCCCCCGTCGCCACTGATCTGTGGATCGATGTGATCGATGTATTCATAGATCAGCGTACCGCCCTCCAGCCGTTTCAGATCATCGATCGTAACGACACTGTCGGTCGAATAGACGGAATGTATGGCACCCTCGATCGAACCAACCTCCGGAGAATCGGTGATCCAGACATTGGCCGACACCTCGCGGAAACCGCTCACATCGTCCCCTCCCGGGACCGGCGTGCGGAAGATCACGAGATAACCGAGCCGGGCCAGCGCCAGCGCCATGTGCTGGGGGCGCTGAAAAAGCGGGGTATTCCACGGGATCGTCGATATCTGGACGAACACGCCCCGATACCCGGATCGCTGACTCAACACCTGGGACTGGAAAGACGCCCATGACAGATCTGACGACGACCCCGCCCCGGAACCGATCGTCGCCGAACGCGCTCCGGTACGAAACCATTGGACGATACGGTGCCGGGGACCATTCAGGCGGGTACGCAGGCCCGACGGAAGCGACCAATAGAGCGATTTGGCCGCGGGATAGGCGACGGCACGGGGGGACCGGAGAAGATAGCCCGCGGCCCGCACCGGACGCGTCAGACGCCACGACAGGGAATTCTTCATCAGGCCATTCTCCCATTGGAGCTGGGCAATCTCCTGCCTCTGCGAGCGGATGGTTTCCTGCAATGAATCGGTGGCTTTGAGCGATTGCTCGAGTATGCCATCCAGTTTCTTCTCAAGCTGTTGACGAACCTCGGCCAAATCGGCTTCGAGCCGAGCGACGCGTTCACGTAGGGCATGCTCATGCTGTGCGCGACGGTCATTGTCCAGCTCACGCACGACGACCGCCAGCGCCATCGAGAGGCGGTTGGAGAATAACGCCTCTGCGACACCCACGCGCTCAAGAATGGATACGACAGCTGGCGATAGACGGAATGTCTCCTCCCCGATGCGCTCTGCCTCCTGGCGGAGATTGTCGTAGAACGCGGCCAGGAAAGGGGCCTGCATCGACGGCGCTCCGTCTATGGCGTCCGAGAAATCGCGCCAAACAACGTCTTCGCTGTATTTCTCTTCCACAATCTTCGACAGGGATTCCAGCACCGAGCGGTCTGCTTGCCGATCAAGCGCAACCTCATCCACTGTCGGCATGCCCCGGCCGGAGAAATTGGCTTGCGATGCCGCCTCGAGCAATGGCAGATCGACCACACCCTTGACGCCATCGTATCCCACCAGCACGGCCGGGCGCCGTGCCGCAACCGCCTCCAGCACCACCCGCCCCATTCCGGCGACACCGGCAGCAGCGCGCATCAACCGATCGGTGTCCGTCCTCTCGCCAAGAAAAGAGACGACCTCGGACAGCGCTTCGTCGGCCACGAACCGCTCCAGCGCAGCGCGCGCCGGACCGTCTCCGACAATCTGAATCGCCCCGGCACCACAGCGCCCGGCCTTGCGAAGAAAGTCGGACACGCCAACGATTTTCTGCTCATCCAACCGACTGACCAGCAGCCAGGGAGCCTCTTCCGGCGACGGCCCAACACCGGCCGCCGGCGGTACCTCGACCCCGTTTGGAATCTCTGCCAGGCGACCTTCCGACAGGTATGGCGCCACCAGGCGTCCAACCTCGGGTGAGACAGCAACCACGAGCGAAGCCGCCGGCAGCACGACCGAAAGCAACAAGAACTTTTCCAGGACACCATAACTGGTCAGCGATGCTGGCCCATGCAACGTCACGATCAGTGGGCGATTCTCCAGCACCGCCGCAATCGCCACGGGAACGATCGACGCGAACGGATGGACATGCACAACGTCGATCGCTTGCTCGACGATTACCGACCTGATCTGTTCGACCGTCTCCACAAAAGAGACAACCGTCGCCCCGACGTCGAAAGAGACCTGCGTGACCGAAGCAACCGTTTCCGGGAGCAGTGCATCTTGAAAGATCTCCCCTACGGCCAGATGGACTTCGTAACCCAACCCGGCGAGTTCCCGTATCTCGCCCCGGACATGGGTCTCCAGCCCGCCAACCGTAAATTGCTCCATGGCGATGAGGATACGCTTCACTTCTGGACCTCTTGCGCTTGAACCTGAACCTGCACCGGAAGCACACAAACGCCGCTGCCCTCGACCCTGGGCTGAACCACCTTCAACACCACCGCATCGGCCTTGCGGTCGAGATATTTCATGTCGGCTTCCGAGATCGCCTCGGCGATTGCAAATGTTACGAAATAGGATCCCGCGGCAAGATCCAGCCGGATACGGAATTCAAAGGTGAAACGTTCGCCGCCCCCCGGGTTTTTCAGATTGCGCTGCTGATAGAGCGTGCTCGTTCCAAAGACCGACACCCCCTCCACCGTCCGCAGCAACACGCCCGCCTGGAGCTCCGCGATGCTCCGATGAACCGCGATCGAGAATCGCAGTCGTACCCAATCCCCCGTCCGGAACGTGGTGCAGCCTTCTCCGTCGTCGTCCAACACGGCCCAACGCTCGATACTGGCCGCCGTCACCGGCTTCGCCTTCGATGACAGACCGTCGGCAGCTTGCGCGGCATCGGCGGGATGGTCAGGCGCCGGCGTCGCATGCACATCGACGGGCGTGTCCCGCTCCTCCGCATACAACAGCGCATGATACTCGTCGACGACATCCTTCGCTGCACCGATCGTTCTGACCTCCCCTTGGTGCAACAGGATTCCCCGCTGACAGAATTTCTCTACGGTGGCCGTCGAATGGGTCACCAACAGAATGGAGCAACCCTTGGCACGCAGCCCTTCGATGTGCTCGAAACATTTTCTCTGGAACTTCTCGTCACCCACCGAAAGCGCCTCATCGACGATCAATATCTGCGGGTCCACACACGCCTGGACGGCGAACGCAAGGCGCACGACCATCCCGCTGGAATAGGTCTTCACCGGACGCTCTATATGCTCGCCGATATCGGCGAATCGTGCGATCTCCTCGAAACGGTCGTCGATCTCTTCCTTCGTCAATCCCAGGATCGCACCGTTCAGATAGACGTTGTCACGACCGGAGAACTCCGGATTGAACCCGGACCCCAACTCCAGCAATGCAGTGAGCCGGCCATTGGCCACGACTTCTCCAGCGGTTGGCGAAAGCGTGCCGGCGACGATCTGCAGCAAGGTGGACTTGCCACTTCCATTGCGACCGAGAATGCCCACCGACTCCCCTTTTTCAATCGAAAAAGAGACCCCCTTCAGAGCCCAGAACTCACTGTAATACTGGCGTGGCGAATGTCCGGTGATCCGCCTGATGCGCGGCATGATCATCTGCTTGAGGCGATCACCCGGGCGCGCATAGATCTGGTAGCATTTCGTCAATCCGTTGACGACGATGGAGGGTTCAGAGGACATCGGCGAACCCTCTTCTCGTTTTCTGGAACCAGGCGAATCCCAACCAGGCGACCAGTAGCGCCCCCCCCCAGGAGGCGGCCAGCAGAATAAAAGACGGTGGCAGACCGAAATAGAGGACATCCCGCATCTGCTCGACGACCGGCGTCAATGGATTGAAATAGAGAAGCGCGCGGTAACCCTCGGGCAACGCCGAGGGCGGGTAGAAGATCGGGCTGAGAAAGAGCGTGATCGTCGTTACGATGCCGACCAATTGAGAGACGTCCCGCAGATAGACACCCAACGAGGCCAGCCACCAGCTGATGCCGAGCACGAACAGTCCGAAGGGCGCCACGATCAGTGGCACATACAGCACCGTCGCGTGGGGTATTCCAAAAAAGATCAGATAGGCCAGCAGCCATACCAGCAGGCTGACGAGGCCATGAAAGAGCGCCGCCAGCAATTGAACGAAAGGGAGTGTCTCCAGCGGAAAAATGACCTTCTTGACATAGTTCGGGTTCGACAGAACAAGGCCTGGCGCCCGCGTGACACACTCGGAAAACAGATTGAACACCATCAGCCCCGCAAACAGCAGCAGCGCAAACTCGGTCTTCGAGTCGCTTCCAGTATCCCACCGGGCCTTGAACACGACGCTGAAGACGAACGTATAGACCGCCAACATCAGCAGAGGATTCAAGAACATCCAGACCACCCCCATGATGGAGCCACGGTAACGCCCCTCGATCTCGCGCCGGGTATGGGCGCGAATCAGATCGCGGTTGCGCCACAGGCTCGCGATCATTTCGACGGGACTGGCGGAATATGCTTGCATACGCGTGTTTCCTTGCGCGCCCTGTTTGACAGGCTGTTGAAAAAGCCCCTGCTGATACGATACGGCGTCGACGAGTGGCTGGAAATGTTCACTCACCCCATGCAAACCGCGCCATTTGCCCCTTGATTGCCTCGTCTCGTAGTGACCGGAGCCCTCTTCAACGGGGGCCCAGCACCGAACCACGGACCGAAGCCTAGCGCGACTCACCGGCACTTGGGCAACAACGGGAAGAGTCTCCCTGTACTGACGACCAGGCCCCGATCGATCGAGGGCTGGGATTCTTTCGATGATGATTGCCGCCGAAAACGCTCTACCGTTCCTTGCGTGCGGGTAAAATGGGCCGGTAGGATACCATTCGGCCGAGCCCCGGCCAAACGAGACGGGTTACATCCCCGACGGGAGAAAAAGGAACATCCGATGCCCCAGGATGACAAGGGCCTGGCCACGCCGAAACATACCCTGAAGACGACGGTCGTTACGGTCAACTTCAACGCCGCCGGCCTGTTGCATCACGCCGTCTCCAGCGCACTCGCCTCCCCGCTGGTATCACGAGTCATCGTCTCGGACAACGGCTCCAACGATCGGAGCCTCGAGCAACTCCCGACCGATCCACGAATCACCATCCTCAGAAACGGTCGCAACCTCGGCTTTTCGGCCGCGAACAACCTTGGCCTCGCATCTGCGCCGGAGACGCCCTATCTCTTGTTGCTCAACCCCGATTCCCGGGTCTCTCCGGCGGCCATCGAAGCCATGGCCCGCTTCATGGAGAGCCATCCCGACGTCGGCATGTGCGGACCGCTGATCCTCAACGCCGACGGCTCGGAGCAGCGGGGCTGCCGGCGGGACGAACCGACGCCCATGGCGGCCCTGAAGACGCTGGTCGGAAAACGCGAGCAAGGCATCAACAAAGTGGGCGCGCCACTGCCGAAACAACCGGTGGACGTCGATGCCATCTCGGGCGCCTGCATGTTCCTGCGGCGGAAAGCGCTGGAGGAAGTCGGGCCGCTGGACGAAGGCTATTTTCTCCACTGCGAGGATCTGGACTGGTGCAAGCGCTTCTGGCTGAAGGGCTGGCGGGTGGTGTTTCTGCCCCATGTCCGGGTTACCCATGCCAAGGGGGGCAGCAGCCGAAAACGGCGGCTGCGGGTGGAGTGGCACAAGCACAAGGGCATGGCCAGGTACTACCGGAAGTTCTATCGCAACCGCTATCCCCGCCCGCTGATGTATCTCGTCTACGGCAGCATCTGGGCACGCTTTGCACTGATGGCACCGCTCTGGATCTGGCGGAGTTACCGCGGATGACGCCGGTTGTCGTCTTTGGTGCCACCAGCCTGATCGGCACATTTCTCCTCCCACGTCTCGAACAACGTGGACATCGGCTCACCGCCGTGAGCCGTAGCAGATACCCTGCCACCCCGACAGAGGTCGAGTGGTTGCAGCAGGACATTGGCCGTATTCCGTTCAACTTCAATGGCCGTGAAACCGCCATCAGCCTGGCGCCCCTCTGGGTCTTCGGCGAGATGCTGAAGAAGTGCCGCTCGGCCCCGGCGAGAATCATCGCCTTCAGCTCGACCAGCGCGGTCGTCAAGGTGGACTCCCGAACGCCATCGGAACAGGCCATCGCCAACCGACTGATACAGGGTGAAAGAGACGTCGCGGCCTTCTGCCGGCAACACGGCATCGCACTGACGATATTCCGGCCGACGATGGTCTATGGCGCTGGACTGGACGCGAACGTCACCGTGATTGCCCGGTTTGTCGATCGCTACGGCTTCTTTCCGATACTGGGCGACGGCACCGGGCTGCGCAGCCCCGTCCATGCGGCAGATCTGGCCGATGCGGTGGTGAGTTGCCTGGAAACGCCAGCGGCCGAAGGGCTCTATACGCTGACGGGAGGTGAGGATCTGAGCTATCACGAGATGGTCGAACGGATCTTTGCCGGCCTGGGACGACCGCCGCGTATCCTCCGGATCCCCGCGCCAATCGCACGCGCGGCGGTTCATGTGGCAAGACGGCTTCCCGCCTATGCCGGCCTCACGCCCGCGATGGTCGATCGCACCGGGCAGGATCTCGTGTTCGACTGCAGCGAAGCCAGAAGACGGTTCGACTATTCCCCCCGACCGTTCCGGCCGGGGAGAAACGACCTGCTGCCACGAGAATGAGCGCCTACTGAACGGCGCGGATCTGCACAGCCCTGGGCGACTGCCCCTCGACGGACTCACGCCCGACGGCGTAGTACGCAAAACCGTAGTGACGCATCCGGTCCAGATCGTAGATATTGCGCCCATCGACGATCACCGGCTGTTTCAACCGCTGCTTGATCGCTTCGAAATCCGGGCTCCAGAAGATCTTCCACTCGGTGCAGATGACCAGCGCATCAGCACCATCCAACGCATCGTAGGGCGTATCAACCAGGGCCATATCTTTCCGTTCGCCATAGATCCGGCGCGCCTCGTTCATGGCCTCCGGATCATAGGCCCGAACGCTGGCCCCCGCCGCCCACAATGCCTCCATCAACACGCGGGACGGTGCGTCGCGCATGTCATCGGTATTGGGCTTGAACGCCAGCCCCCAGATGGCGATGGTCTTACCCGCCAGATCACCACCGAAGTGACGATCGAGCTTGCGATAGAGAATCTGCTTCTGATCGTTGTTGCGGGCCTCGACCGCCGACAACAACCTGGCGTCAAACCCCACTTCCCGGGCCGTTCGCTCCAGCGCCTTCACATCCTTGGGGAAACAGGAGCCACCGTAGCCGCATCCCGGGTAGATGAACTGGTAGCCGATACGCGGATCGGAACCGATCCCGATCCTGACGGCCTCGATATCGGCCCCCAACCTCTCCGCCAGCTGGGAGATCTCGTTCATGAAACTGATCTTGGTGGCCAGCATGGCGTTGGCCGCGTACTTGGTCAGCTCCGC
>CAZTOZ010000040.1:0-6969 GCA_964614535.1 uncultured Thiotrichales bacterium
AGGCTACCGGGCGGATCGTCATCGCCTTTGCCGGCAGTCTGAAAGCGTGGCATGGGATCGACATCCTGCTCGACGCCTTCCGCGAACTCCACCGCCGCGTCACCGGCGTCCACTTGCTGATCATCGGAGACGGCCCCCTGCGGCAGTGGATCGAAGGCTATGTTCGCGGCGCCGGGTTGGAGGAGCGGATCACCCTGACCGGCTGGCGTGCCCATGACGAGGTGGCCGCCCTGTTGAGCGCCGCCGATATTACCGTGGCCCCCTACCCTGAACTGGAGGATTTCTACTTCTCGCCACTGAAACTGTTCGAATACCTGGCGCTGGGCAAGGCCATCGTCGCCAGCCGCATCGGTCAGATCGAGGATCTGCTCGAGGCGGACCACCACGCGCTGCTGACACCGCCGGGCGATACGCTGGCCCTGGCCGATGCCCTGGAGCGGCTGGTGACCGACGAACCACTGCGTCGCCGGCTCGGCCAGGCAGCGGCCCTGCTCGGCGGCAGTTTCACCTGGCGAGCCAATGCCGACGCGGTGGCAAGGACGATGGCGCGATTGACCAGGCGGGAGGTGACGGCACCATGAAAGGCCTCCGATGGCCACTGCGCCGGGCACAACTGGCCAGCCTGGTGCGGCTGTTCAGGCTGTTCGCCCCCCATCTGCGCCCCCACCGCAGACGGATGATACTCGCCTGGTTGTTCATGCTCGGCGCCACCGCCGCCTATCTGGCCAAACCGTGGCCGCTGAAACTGATCTTCGACTACGCGCTACTGCCCACCGAAGGGGCCGCCAACGGCTTTTTCGCCGGCTGGTCGGCATCGGCGCTGGTGGCCTTCGCCGCCACCGCAGTGCTGGTGATCGCGCTGCTGCGCGGCATCTTCGGCTACGGCCAGACCTATCTGACCGCCTACATCGGCCAGCGGGTCATCGCCTCGGTGCGCAAACGGTTGTTCCGTCATATCCAGCGGCTCTCCCACTCGTTCCACGACGAGCAGCACAGCGGCGACCTGCTCCTGCGGCTGACCGGCGACATCCAACTGCTGCGCGACCTGCTGGTCAACGCCGTGCTGCTGATCACGGAACGGCTGCTGGTGATGGTGGCGGTGGCCGCCATCATGCTATGGATGGACTGGCAACTGGCGCTGGTGGCGCTGGCAGTGATGCCCGCGCTGGCGCTGGTCTCTTTCCGCGTCTCCGGCAAGATCCGCCAGGCGACACGCAAGCAGCGGCGACGCGAGAGCCGCACCGCCAACATCCTTGCCGAGACCATCTCGGCGGTGCCGGTGATCCAGGCATTCGCCCGTGAGGAGTGGGAGGACGAACGCTTCGACCGCCAGCACAAGGCCAGCCTCAAGGCAGGACTGAAGGCCACCCGGCTGGAGGCCAATCTCAACCGGGTGGTGGAGGTGATTCTCGCCGGCGGCACGGCCGCGGTGCTCTGGTTCGGCGTCCACCGGGTCATGGCCGGCGCGCTCACACCGGGCGATCTGCTGGTCTTCACCGCCTACCTGACCGCCCTCTACAAACCGATCCGCAAACTGGCCACGCTCACCAGCCGGCTGGCCAAGTCGGCCGTCTGCGGCGAACGGCTGATCGCCATTCTCGAGACCCGGCCGGAGATCACCGACCTGCCGGACGCCAGACCGGCGCCACCATTTCAGGGCGACATCGTCTTCGATCACGTGGTCTTCGGCTACGATGCCGCACGCCCGGTGCTCGATGGCGCCAGCTTCCACATTCCGGCCGGCAAGACCGCGGCGCTGGTCGGCGGCAGCGGCGCCGGCAAATCCACCATCGCCCGGCTGCTGCTGCGCTTCTACGACCCGCAGTCGGGCCAGATACGGATCGATGGCGGCGACATCCGTGGCTACACGCTGCACTCGCTGCGCAGCCAGATCAGCATCGTCATGCAGCAACCCCATCTGTTCGCCCTGAGCATACGCGACAACATCGCCTACGGACGGCTGGAGGCAAGCGACGAGGAGATCGAGCGCGCCGCGCGGCTGGCCTGCGCCCACGACTTCATCACCACCCTGCCCGACGGCTACGACACGGTGCTGGCCGAAGGGGGCGCCAGCCTCTCGGCCGGACAGCGCCAGCGCATCGCCATTGCCCGCGCCATCGTCCGCGACGCGCCGATCGTCATCCTCGACGAACCGATGACCGGCCTCGACCTCGACAGCGAGGCAGCGGTGCAACTGGCGCTGGAGCGGCTCACGGCCGGCCGCACCTGTCTGTTGATCACCCACGATCCGGCCAACGCCGCCCGCGCCGACATCATTCTCGAGGTCGGCGCCGACGGCCGGGTCGAACCGACCACCGCACCGGCGATCTTCCGGGCGGAGATACGACCCAGTCCGACAACGAAGACCATTGGGAGGAGATCGAGATGAACCAGGCCATCGCCCGTCAGACACACTCCGCCGACACCGATCCCCTGGCACGCCTGTCGGCCGCCACCGATACCGGCCACATGCAGCGGCTGCTGGCCGGCCGCTGGCGCTGGGCAGCCAACCGGGATCTGGTGGTGCGCAACGTGGAGGTCCACCGGGTCTTTCCCCGGGGCGAGGCAAGCTTCGTCGTCAAATACCTGGTGACCCTGGACGATGACGGCAAACCGCGGCAACAGACCCTGTTCGGGGAACTCCAGCCCGGCGATGCGACCACAGCCCGCCAGGCGGTGCTCGACAAACTGCGCAAGTCGCGGCGCAAGCAGATCGACCGCCTCGACGACAGCGACGCCATCGAGGCCGTCCCGGAACTGGGAATGCTGCTGCGCATCCCCGGTTACGACGAGAAGCTGCCGGGATTGTCACTGCTACATCAACCCAAACGGGCTCGGCGCCTGTTTCGCGAACGGTTGCCGCAGCACTGGGGACCATTCGACCGTCAACCCCGGCTGGAGATCCTCAACCACCGCCCGGCCAAGCGTTGCGTGATGCGCGCATGGGTGGACACCGCCGGTCGCCGCTCGGTGGTGCTGCGCAGCCTCAACGACAAACGCCGGCGCCACCAGGACAACCGGTACTACATGCAGATGCTCTGGGAAGCCGGTTTCGACGGGGCGGGCGACGACGACATCCGCATTCCCCGCCCGCTGTTCTGTGACGACCGCTTGGCGGTCATCGCCATCGAAGACATCCCGAACGCGGTCATGCTCAATGGCGAGAGCGGTCTGTCGCTGTCACGCGAGGCGGCAATGGCCGGAGAGGCGCTGGCCAAGCTGCACGGCACCCGGTGCCTGCTGCCGAGCCGTTACGGCGCCGACGAGGAGCTGGCGATGCTGGAAAAGTGGACCGTACTGACGCAACGACTGCGGCCCGAGCTGGCCGCCATGCTCGATTGGGCGCTGAAGCTGGTTCGCCACCAGCTCTACCACCTGCCGACGGTGCCCGCCTGTCCGGTCCATCGCGACTACTACGGCAAACAGCTGTTGTTCGACGGGCGGCAGACGATCCTGATCGATTTCGACACCCTCTGCATGGGGGATCCGGCCATCGACATCGGCAACTATCTGGCCCACCGCCGCTTCGAGATTGCCTCCGGCCAGCTGGGGTGGCACGACGTCAGCACCTGTTTTCTCTCCGGCTACGAGCAGCGCCGACCGTTCCCGCTGGAAGACGCCATACTGGCCTGGGAGAACGCGGCGCTGTTGCGGCTGGCCTGTCTCTATGCGCTGCACACCGGCTGGGAAGCGGTCTCGGGCGCGCTGTTGACGAGTATCAGGGAGGGGATCTGAGATGCGGAGGCCAAGATCTCGACACCACTTCAAGGGGATGGCGGCGATGTTGTTGTCGCTGCCACTGGCGCTGTCGGCGGCCACCCTGTCTTCCAATCGGGGCAGTCTCGAAGCCGGGGCGCCGCCCGCTGCCCGCCACCCGCTCAGCGAGACCTTGAGCGTCGGCGGAAGGCTGGAGGCGGAATACCGTCAGGAGAGCGATTACGATCTCGATCGCCAGCGGGCCGACACGGTGGAGCTGCTGACACTGTTCCACCCCTCCCTGGCGCTGTCATGGCGACCGGCGCCACAGTGGTCGGTCTACGGCAATCTCGAATATGTCGATACCGGCATCTTCGCCGACGAGGCCGGCCGTGAATCGCACCCGGCCGAACTGCGGCTGGACAAACTGTTCATCGACCATCGCCGTGACGGACTGCTGCTGCGGCTGGGCCGGCAACGGCTCAAGGATCGGCGCGAATGGATGCTGGACGACACCCTCGACGGCCTCCGCCTGAGCTGGCGGCACCCCGACTTCACGCTCACCGCCGCCTGGCTGCGCGAACGTGCTTTCACCGAGGACCTGCTCAACGGCGACGACGTCAAGGCCGTCGATCACCTCTGGCTGCACCTCAACGCACCACGCAGCAAGACACGCGACCAGGCCGTCTATCTGATGGTCCAAAACGACCAGGAGAAGGACGAACAGGCCGTCTGGTTCGCGCTGCACAACCAGGGCGAGTGGGAGGATATCGACTACTGGGCCGAAGCGGCGGCAGTGGGCGTGGACAAACGGGGCAGACGGGGTGGTGGTTTCGGCTTCGATATCGGCGCCAGCTACCGGCTGATGAAACGTCCACGGATCTATGTCTACGGCGGTTATGCCTTCGGCTCCGGGGATCCGGACGACGTCGATCTCGGTTTTCGGCAGACCGATCTGCAGGACAACGCGGCCAAATTCGGCGGCGTGACCCGGATCGCCTATTACGGCGAGCTGCTCGACCCCGAGCTCAGCAACCTGACGATCGCGACGCTCGGCATCGGCATCCGCCCGGTACGCAATGCCTCGATCGATCTGCTCTGGCATGGCTACCTGCAGCACTATGCGCTGGATGAATTGCGGGAGTCCGACCTGGTCGTCGAACCCGACGGCCGGAATCACGACATCGGCCAGGCGGTCGATCTCGTGGTCGGCTATCGGATCCGGGGCCGGCTGCGCGCCGAGGCCATCTTTGCTCGCTTCTACCCCGGTAGCGCCTTTGCCGACCAGGATCCCGCCTCGCTGCTGAAACTGCAGTTACGCTACAACCTTTGACCGGCCGTGGTGGAGATCGAACGGACCAACCAGTGGCCGGCAAGACGCCGGTCATCCGCCGACACCGGGCAACCCTGGCCACGATCCGGTGGCGAACGAGCGTCGTGGCTGGCGAAATCGGGCGAACGGTCGCGGGACCGATCCGGTGTTTTCGCGGAACCGACGAGAGCGAGGCCCAACGAGTTGATTACGATGGGGGATGGTGAGACATTGGCGAGACACGAAATGTCTCCGACACCGCCATGCGGTTCGTGGAATCGTCCTGGCGGCCTCGCGAGGACCGCGCATTCTCTAGCCGCCGGGTGGACGTCCGGCACCGGACGTTGCCCGCAACCCAGGGATACACGACCAATGGCTCGGGATGAGTCTTTCCATTGACGAATCGACGACGAGAGGACCCGACCGCCATCATGCCAATCACGAACAGACGCCCTCCGCACTGGAAACGGACACTCGCCACCACGCTGCTGGCAGCGTTGCTGCACGCCTGCAGCAACGGCAGCGGGACCGGCATCGGCGGCACCGGCTTCAGCGACGAGCCGATCACGACCACCGGCGTAATCACCGGATTCGGCAGTATCATCGTCAACGGCATCGAGTTCGACACCGCCCAGGCGCAAATCAGCGTGGACGACGCGCCGGCCAACGAGTCCGATCTCAAACTCGGCATGGTGGTGACGGTCTCCGGCACCGTGTCCGCCGATACACGGGATCGCGCGGTGGCCCACCAAGTGGTGTTCGACGACGACGTCCAGGGGCCGGTCGAGTCCGTCACCGACAGCCCCGACGGCCGCCAGCGCATCCTCACCGTTCTGAACCGCCGGGTCCGTATCGACCGTACCGAAACGGTCTACGACGGCGTCGACTACGCCACCATCGCCATTGGGGATCTGATCGAGGTCAGCGGTTTCGCCGACGCCGACGGATCGTTGCGCGCCACCCGCATCGAGAAGAAGGCGGTATTCGTGCCGGGGGCCAGCGAAATCGAGATCAAGGGTACGGTTGCGGCCGTCACCGGTACCACTTTCCGGCTGGGCCGTTACACGGTCGATTTCTCCGGCGCCGATCTCACCGAGGTCGGCGGGCGCATCATCGACGGTCTGACGGTGGAAGTCGAAGGAACGCTGAGCGGCGACCGGATCACCGCATTACGCATCGAGCAGGAGGAGGACGACGACTTCGACGATGCCGGTGGCAAGGTCAAGATCGAGGGAATCGTCACCGCATTCACCGGCATCGGCAACTTCCAGGTGGGTGACTTCACTGTCGATGCCGCAAACGCACGCCTCGAGCCCGCCGATCTGACCATCCGCAACGGCATGCGCCTGGAGGTGGAGGGCTACATGGTCGGCGGCATACTCCGGGCGACGGAGATCAGCGCCTACCGGGCCAATGTCGTCATCGAGGCCCGCGTCGTCGCGGTCGATGCCGCCAGCGGCACCCTATCGATGGGTTTCGTGCCCGGCGTGCTGCGGGTACAGACGACAGCGAGCACCCGCTGGGACGGCGGCAACGGGCCGGGGATCGATGCGCTGCGCGCCGGTGACTTTCTCGAGATCCATGCACTGGTCGACGCGGCGGACAATGTCGTCGCGGCCCGGGTCGAACCGGTCGATGCGGACAGCGACCGGCTCCAAGGCCCGGTGAGCCGCTGCATCCCGGGAGAGGCGATCACCGTGCTCGGACTCGACTTCGTCCTGAGCGACGGTATCACCGAGTACGAGATCGGCGACGACGAGGTCTCCTCATCGGCCGTGTTCTGCCGCGAGATGTCACGCACGACCGCCTTCGTCATCGTCGAGGACGACGAGGACCGCCGCGACGGCATCGCCGACGAGATCGAACTGGCCGACTGAACCGGGGCGTGCGGCTCATCCCGCCCGCCGCAGCGGCAGTCCGTCCGGCACGGGCCGTGCCACCGACCCGGCGTTCCGGTCGTC
>CAZTOZ010000041.1:0-37534 GCA_964614535.1 uncultured Thiotrichales bacterium
GCAAGCTGTTGCGCAATGCGCGCTCGGAGGACAACCTTGCCGAGTATCTGCTGGAGCGTTTCGAATTGAAGGAGAAGCTGTGGTTCGAATTCGATACGCCACTGCGCCAGCTGCTGTTACAGCCCCGGGACGACATACTGCGCATCGTCCTCCATGCTGGAGCCGTGCTCAATGGCGCCCATGTGCGTCATGCCATTCATCGTCAGGATGTATTGCGCCTGCGGCAGGGGTTTGGTGACCGCCTGTTCGAGTTCGCCCTCAACGAGGCACCGTTGATGTTCAATGTAAAGGCGTTGCCGAAGATCGCTGGCCCACGGCCCGGCAGCGACCTGCGTGCCCATCTGGTGGCCAGTGGCTTGTGGTGTCTCGGGCGGGCGCTGGAAGGCGAGCCGGCGGCGATCGTCGAGCGGCTCTATCTGAAGATGAGTGCCGCTGAATATCCGTTTCTCGCGGAACAGCCGGCATCGTTTCGCAAGGCACCCTGCGTCACCGTGATTGAGAAACTTACCAAGATGAAGCTTGCACTGTAGGGGGGGGTATGTCAGGCAATGCGGCGGGATCGAAACGAGAGGGCGATAGGATCGAGTCGCCGGATGGATCACCACTGGCCTTTTCCAGCCCTGTGCTCAAGGCGCGGGAAGTGGGTGATCTGGTGGAGGGGCGGGCAGCGGTGCAGCGGGCGAAGCTGCAGGCCCGTCAGTTGCTCGCCGAAGCGCGCAAGGTGCGTGAAGAGGCCTATGAGCGTGGTTATGCCGAGGGGCTGGCCACCGGAAATGCCGAGGCGGCGACGCGGATGATCGGCTTGGTGGCCAGCTCGGTAGAGTATCTGGGGCAGCGGGAGCGTGAGGTTGCCGCCGTCGTTATCGCTACGGTTAATCGCGTGCTCGGTGCGCTGGATCAGGATGAGTTGATTCTCCATGCGGTACGTCGGAGCCTGGCGGAGCTGCGTAACCAGCAGTCGGTGACGGTGCGTGCCGCACCCGGCAATGCCAATACGTTGCTCGACGGCCTGCCCCACGACCACGCCGAAGTGGGTGTGCTCAATGTCGTGGCCGACGAACGCCTCAGCGAGGACGAATGTATCATCGAGACCGATATTGGCATTGTCAATATCAATCGCAACGATTTCATCGATGCGCTCAAGGTGCGGATCGGCCGTCGCCTCGGTCTGGGGGTCGAGCAGCTCGACGAGGCGGTTTCCCGGTTGACCCGGCGCCGTGATCCCGGTTCGTCCGGCGGGGACGATGCCTGCCCCGATTTCTCCAGCCTGGAGCTCGAGCCGCTGCCGCCGGCGTAGTGCCCCGCGCTGGCGCCGCATGCCAGCGCTGCCCTGTCGTTCATCACCACCTTCCCGGAATCCATCACATCTTTCGCCGATGAGCGGCGTGTTTTCCGCATTCGGCCGTTGACTTCCTATGCGCAATCCCTATTATTGGCACTCATCCGGAGCGAGTGCTAACAGGGCTCGCTGGCCAGCGGCCAGTCGCCGGAATCCCATTCAATTCAACTGGACTCAAATCAAAGGAGATTTGTCGAATGATTATTCGTCCCTTACATGATCGCGTGGTGATCAAGCGCGTGGAAGAAGAGCGTACCACCCCCGGGGGGATCGTCATCCCCGATTCTGCAGCCGAGAAACCCGATCGTGGCGAAGTGATCGCAGTGGGCAACGGCAAGATCCTCGACAACGGTGAAGTCCGGGCGCTGGACATCAAGGTCGGCGACAAGGTGCTGTTTGGCAAGTATGCCGGCACCAGCGTCAAGGTGGATGGCGAAGAAGTGCTGGTCATGCGTGAAGACGACGTGATCGCTGTTATCGAAGACTAATTCAGAGGGAGAGAGACAATGAGTGCGAAAGAAGTAAGATTTGGTGACGACGCGCGTCAGCGCATGGTGCACGGCGTCAATATCCTGGCCAATGCGGTCAAGGTGACGCTGGGCCCGAAAGGTCGCAACGTGGTGCTGGAGAAGTCCTTCGGTGCGCCGACCGTGACCAAGGATGGCGTCTCCGTGGCCAAGGAGATCGAGCTGGAAGACCGTTTCGAGAACATGGGCGCGCAGATGGTCAAGGAGGTCTCGTCGCAGACGTCCGACAATGCGGGTGACGGTACCACCACGGCGACCGTGCTGGCGCAGGCGATTGTTCGCGAAGGCATGAAGAGCGTTGCCGCCGGCATGAACCCGATGGATTTGAAGCGCGGCATCGACAAGGCCGTCCACGCCGCCGTCGCGGAGCTGCAGAAGATCTCCAAGCCTTGCGCCGACACCCAGGCGATCGCCCAGGTCGGTACCATCTCGGCCAACTCGGACGAGTCGATCGGCAAGACCATTGCCGAGGCGATGGAGAAGGTCGGCAAGGAGGGTGTCATCACCGTCGAGGAGGGCTCCGGCCTGGAGAACGAACTCGACGTGGTCGAGGGTATGCAGTTCGATCGCGGCTATCTGTCGCCGTACTTCATCAACAACCAGGACGCCCAGCAAGTCGAGCTGGATGACGCCTACGTGCTGTTGCACGACAAGAAGATCTCCAACATCCGTGATCTGCTGCCGGTGCTGGAGGGCGTTGCCAAGGCGGGCAAACCGCTGCTGATCATCGCCGAGGACGTCGAGGGTGAAGCGCTGGCCACGCTGGTGGTCAACAGCATCCGCGGCATCGTCAAGGTGGCGGCCGTCAAGGCCCCCGGCTTTGGTGATCGCCGCAAGGCGATGCTGCAGGACATCGCCATTCTCACCGGTGGTCAGGTCATCTCCGAGGAGGTCGGTCTGTCGCTGGAGAAGGCCACGCTCGAGGAGCTGGGTCAGGCCAAGAAGATCCTGATCAACAAGGAGACCACCACCATCATCGATGGCGCTGGCAGCGAGACCGATATCAAGGCGCGCGTCGAGCAGATCCGCGCCCAGATCGAGGAGACCACCTCCGACTATGATCGGGAGAAGCTCCAGGAGCGTCTGGCCAAGCTGGCTGGCGGTGTTGCTGTCATCAAGGTTGGCGCCGCAACCGAGGTGGAGATGAAGGAGAAGAAGGCGCGCGTCGAGGATGCGTTGCACGCGACTCGCGCTGCCGTCGAAGAGGGCGTCGTGCCCGGTGGTGGCACCGCGCTGATCCGCGCCGCCGAGGCCATCAAGGACCTCAAGGGCGACAACGAGGATCAGAGCGTGGGTGTCGCCATTGCCGTCCGCGCGATGGAGGAGCCGCTGCGTCAGATCGTCTCCAATGCGGGCAAAGAGGGTTCCGTGGTACTCAACACCGTGCGGGAAGGCGAGGGCGACTTCGGCTACAACGCCGCGACCGACGAGTATGGTGACATGATCGAGATGGGTATTCTCGATCCCACCAAGGTCACCCGCTCCGCGCTGCAGAATGCCGCTTCCGTGGCGGGCCTGCTCATCACCACCGAGGCGATGATCGCAGAGATTCCGAAGGAAGAGGCAGCACCGGCCGGTGACATGGGCGGTATGGGCGGCATGGGAGGCATGGGCGGCATGATGTAAGCCCGTCTTTCCCATCGGCACAGTCCGGGAAGGCCCCGCCACTGGCGGGGCCTTTTTGTTTGTGAGCACGGTACAGGTTTCCACGACGATAGGCCGATGGCGGTCACTCTCTGGCGTAATGCGGCTTGATGACGATGGCCGATTGGTCGATACCTCCGCAATCGCCTACCGTTTCCGCACCGCGCGCCGATGCCAGAGTTCACCGATCGCAGCCGCCACCTGAAGACCATTGCGGCATTGATGTTTTTGCTGCTGTTGCTGTCTGGCTACTTCCTTGCCGACACCGTGCGCAGACAGTTCGACGAACAGTATCGCGAACGACTCCATAGCAGCCTCTCCACCTACGGCGTCATTCTCAACTACACCTACGAGGGGATGACGGCCGTCCTGCAATCGCTGGTGCGTGATGAGCGCCTCATCACCGCGCTAGACGACGGCGCGCCCGATTCGCTGCGGCGCATGTTGATGCGCGCCGCGGCCAAGGGCGGTGTCGATGTGTTGCATCTGCTCGATCAGAACGGGCGCGTCGTGGCATCGGCCGCCACCGGCCCGTCGGGTTACCCGGACGTCATCGACTGTTTTGCCGCGGCCGGCCACCTGGTGGCGCGGAGCGAAGGGGTCTATCTCACCCGGATGGAGGCGGTGATGGAGGGGGCGGTGCGGCGGGGGCTGGTCTGTGGTGCGGTGCTGATCACGCCGGCCGGTGGTGTTGCCGGCTTGAAGGAGATTCTGCGGGCCAGCCCGTTCATGGTGGTCGGTGGGCATGACTATCACCTCGATCCCGCCCTCTCCGCCGTGGCGCTGGCGCCCGTGGTCGCCGATGGTGCGCTGCATCGCTGGCGATCGCCCGAAGGTGATTTTCTTGGCATGGCGGCGCGCATGGCGATCGGCCCTGACGAGCTGACGATTGGGCTGCTGCTGGCCGATGAGGATTTTCTCGGCCGGTTCGGCCGGCCACTGGCGGCGGTGGGTTTCAGTCTGGTGGCGATGCTGCTGCTGGCGTGGTTTGCGCTGCGCTCGATGTGGCAGCAGCGGCAGACGGAGCGGCGGCTCGACCGTCTCAACGAGCAAGCGCTGGTGACGCTGGCATCGATCGGCGACAGTGTCGTGACCACCGATGTGGCGGGGCGTGTCGCCTTCGCCAACCGGGCCGTGCAGCGGTTGCTCGGCGTCGAGCCGGGGGCGATCGAGAATCGGCCGTGGCAGGCATTGCTGCCGCTGAGGGAGGAGTCGTCGGGCGCGCCGCTCGATGATCCGGTGGCCCGGTGCGTGGCCACGCGCCGCCCGGTGTTCTCCGGCGGAATCGTCATGTTGCGGCTCGGACGCCGGGACGTGCCGGTGAAGTACACGGTGGCGCCGATTCTCGTTGCCGGCGAGGTCACCGGTACGGTGATCGTGCTGCACGATGTCAGCAACGAACATGCAATGCACCGCAAACTCGCCTGGAAGGCGGAGCACGATGACCTCACCGGGTTGCCCAATCGTCGCAGTTTCTACTCTGCCGTGGCCGATGAGCTGGCGTCGTTGCGGCAAGGGGGGCGAACCTCGGCCCTGCTGTTTCTCGATCTCGACCGTTTCAAGACCGTCAACGACAGCTGCGGCCACGATGCGGGAGACCGACTGCTGCAAGCGGTCTGCGGCCTGTTTCTGGAGCGGCTGCGGGGCGACGACATGCTGGCGCGCCTCGGCGGCGACGAGTTTGGCGTGTTGTTGCGCGGCGCCACGCCGGCGCAGGCGCAGGTGATCGCCGAACGTCTCGTGCGGAGCCTCGAGCAATATCGTTTCGAGCATCGGGGAGCGGTCTTCCGCATCGGCGTCAGCATTGGTCTGCTGCCGCTCGACGGTGGGGCCACCACGCTCGAAGAGGTGTTGAAGAAGGCCGATGCCGCCTGTTATCAGGCCAAGGCGTCGGGCAGGGGGCGGGTCAGCCTGTTCGATGTTGCCTGATCAGGTGTTCAGGCCTGCTTGCGCAGGAACACCCACTCGTCCCCCTTCGACAGTGTTTCGGCATAGCGGTATCCCGCCGTGTCGAAATCCTTGATGGCCTCGGGGTCGGTGAGCCGGTGTTCGGCGATATAGCGGGTCATCATGCCGCGGGCCTTCTTGGCGTAGAAGCTGATCATCTTGTATTGGCCGTTCTTCCAGTCCTTGAACTGGGGGGTGATGATGCGGCCCCGCAGCGCCTTGGGCTGTACTGCCTTGAAGTACTCGTTGGAGGCGAGGTTGATCAGAACGCCGTCGTCCCGTGCCAGCAGCGTGTTCAGCGCCTCGGTGATCCGGCCGTTCCAGAACTGGTAGAGATTCTTGCCGCGCGGGTTTTCGATGTTACGCCCCATCTCCAGCCGGTAGGGCTGCATCAGATCCAGCGGACGCAGCAGCCCGTAGAGCCCGGAGAGGATGCGCAGATGATCCTGCAGAAAGTCGAGCGCCCCGGCATCGAGCTGGAAGGCGTCGAGCCCGTCGTAGACGTCGCCCTTGAACGTGAAGATGGCGGGCCGGGCATTGGCCGGGGTGAACGGCGCATGCCAGTCGGCGAAGCGCTGGTGGTTGAGTTCGGCGATCTTCATGCTCACCTTCATGATCTCGGCGATGTCCAGCGCGGAGTAGCGCCGCATCGTCTCCACCAGTTCGGCGGCGTCGTCCAGAAAAGCCGGCAACGTGTGGCGATCGGTGGGCAAGGGGGTGTCGAGGTCGAGCGTCTTGGCTGGAGAGATGACGATGATCATGGTTGGGATGCGATGGTTCAGATCTTCAGGCGTTCCACCGGACGGCCGTTGACGAGATGGGAGTCGATGATCTCGTCGATGTCCTCCTTGTCCACATAGGTGTACCAGGTCTCGTCGGGATAGACGACGATCACCGGGCCTTCGTCGCAGCGGTCGAGACAGCCGGCGGTGTTGATGCGGATCCGGCCCTTGCCGGTGAGGCCGAGCGCCTTGATCCGTGCCTTGGCGTAGGCCCGCATCTCGCTGGCATGGAAGTTCTCGCAGCAGGGTCTGCCGTCGTCGCGCCGGTTGGTGCAGAAGAAGACGTGGTGCCGGTAGTAACTCATCGGTGTATGCTTGGCCGCTGTCTTCGCTTCGATTCTAGCAGGAAAGCCCGATGCGCGATTACACCCCCATCGACAAGGTGGTCATGCTGCTCGACCAGAGTCTGCGGACCGTTCATGGTGCCCACCAGGGCACGGCCCGGCCCAATCCCGCCGACCGTTGTGAGGAGGCGGAGCTGACCGATGCCGAACGGCGACATGTCATCGGCCTGATGCGCGTCAACCATGCCGGCGAGATTGCGGCACAGGCGCTCTACAATGGCCAGGCCGTTACGGCCCGGGACGCCGAGGTGCGTCGCCGGATGGAGGCGTCGGCGATCGAGGAGAGCGACCATCTGGCCTGGTGCAGGGGGCGCGTCAGCGAACTGGGTGGCCACACCAGCTATCTGGGGCCGCTGTGGTACTGGGGCTCTTTCGCCATCGGTGTGGCGGCGGGTGCGGCTGGCGACAAATGGAGCCTCGGCTTCGTCAAGGAGACCGAGGATCAGGTAGGGGCTCACCTCGAAGGGCATCTGCAAAGCCTGCCCGCCAGGGACGAGAAAAGCCGCGCGATCGTCCGGCAAATGGCCGAGGACGAGGCGCGTCATGGTGACGAGGCGGTCGATCTGGGGGGGGTGCCGTTACCGGCGCCGGTAAAGGGATTGATGAAGTTGGCCTCGAAGGTGATGACGACGATGGCGTACAGGATCTAGCCCGGCATATTCCACGAAAGTGCTGGAAAATCAACATAACACATTGGTTTTCAGAGCAATCTCTGGGGGTTGGTACGGCGTGAAGTGTTACCGGCAGCGCCATGCGGTTCTTGGATAAATCTCAGCCACCATTTTGCCTGATTCACCTGTAACCATCGCGACGGCTGTGGTTACAGGTGAACCGAACCAATGGCCTTGCGGGGATTCCCCAGAATCCCGCATTCTCATGCAAACATTCGGGCTGGCCGTGGAGATGGCCCGCGCGGCCGTGGTGCCTACTGCTCGGGGCAGGCCTCCCGGATCTCGAAGTCGTGGGTCACCTTGGCCGTCTTTCCCAGCATGATCGACGCGGAGCAGTATTTTTCCGCCGACAGCTCGATGGCGCGGCGCACCACTTTCTCGGTCAGATTGCGGCCGGTGACCACGAAGTGAAGGTGAATCTTCGTGAACACTTTCGGCTCGCTGTCGGCACGCTCGGCCTCGATCAATGCCTCACAGTCGGTCACCTGCTGACGCCCCTTCTTCAATATGTGCACCACATCGAAGCTGGCGCAGCCCCCCATTCCCAGCAGCAACATCTCCATCGGCCGTGGACCGAGGTTGCGGCCGCCGCTCTCCGGCGCGCCGTCCATCACCACTGCGTGTCCGCTGCCGGACTCGCCAACGAAGCCCATCGGGGCCAACCACCTTACGCGTGCCTTCATTTTCCTACCCTTTATCGTGAACCGGGTTCCCCAACTTGCGCGGGATTCGCTTTGCTGTTAAAAGGTTATAACAGGAATGTGATCCTATACCTAAAAACCGTATGGCGTCAGTCGTGTGAAAGGGAATTCACATCCACCGGATTTCAATTAAGGAACAGATCGATATGGTTGCGTTACAACGTACAGTACCGGAGTTCAGCCCGGTCATTGACCGTTTTCTTCAAAACTGTCATATCAAGCACTATCCGCCGCGCTCGGTAATCATCCATGCCGGTGATCCGCCGGAAACATTGTATTTCATCACCCGTGGCTCGGTCACGGTGATGATCGAGGACAAGGACGGCCACGAACTGGTACTGGCGTACCTCAACAAGGGCGAGTTCTTCGGCGAGATGGGGTTGTTTGACGACAAGGCGCGCAGCGCATGGGTCGTCGCCCGCAGCGAATGCGAAGTCGCCGAGATCCACTACAACCAGTTCAAGAAGCTGTCGGTGGAAGACCCCGAAATCCTTTTCTCGCTGGCCACGCAGATGGCGACCCGCCTGCGTGATACCAGCCGCAAGGTCATCGACCTCGCATTCCTCGATGTCACCGGGCGTATCGCCCACACGCTGATGGAGCTGTGCAGCCAGCCCGACGCAATGACCCACCCCGATGGGATGCAGATCCGCATCACCCGTCAGGAGATCGCCAAGATCGTCGGTTGCTCGCGTGAAATGGCGGGCCGCGTCCTCAAGGATCTCGAGGAGCAGGGCCTGGTCAGCGCCCACGGCAAGACCATCGTCGTCTTCGGGGCCCGGCCCGGCACCTGAGTCTTCCAGATTTCCGGGTGTGACAAGAAAAGGCAGCCTTCCGGCTGCCTTTTTTCGTTTGTCGAGAGTGCGGAAGGTGGTGTTACGGGAAGAAGCGTTCCCTGAGCGCCTCTCCGGGGTCGTCGGCCCGCATGAAGGCCTCGCCCACCAGAAAGCCGTCGACACCGGCAGTGCGCAGCCGCTCCACGTCGTCGCGGGTATGGATACCGCTCTCGGTGATCAGCAAGCGGTCGTCGGGGATGCGGTCGAGCAGTTTCAACGTGGTCTCCAGCGTCGTTTCGAAGCTGCGCAAGTTGCGGTTGTTGATGCCGATCATCGGCACGCCGGTGGCGAGAGCGCGTTCCAGCTCGATATCGTCGTGCACCTCCATCAATACGTCGAGGCCCAGCTCGTCGGCGAGCCGGGCAAAGGCGTCGAGATCCCGGTCGCCGAGGCTGGCGACGATCAGCAGGATGCAGTCGGCGCCGAGGGCGCGGGCTTCGTGGATCTGGTAGGTGTCGACGATGAAGTCCTTGCGCAGCACCGGCAGCGAGCAGGCGTTGCGGGCCTCGACGAGGTAGTCGTCGCTGCCCTGGAAGAAGTCGATGTCGGTCAGCACCGAGAGGCAGGCGGCGCCTCCGGCCTCGTAGCGCCGCGCGATCCAGCCCGGACGGAAGTCTTCCCGGATCAGTCCCTTGCTGGGAGAGGCCTTCTTGATCTCGGCGATGACGCCTGCGTCACCGGCTTCGATGCGCCGTCGCAGGCTGGCGATGAAGCCGCGTGGTGGCGCGGCGGTGGCGGCCGCTTCTTGCAGCGCCTCCAGTGGGTGCGTTCGCTTGCGCTCGGCCACCTCCTCCAGTTTTCGCGCCAGAATCCGGTTGAGGATGTCGCTGCTCATGTGGCGAACCGCCGGCTCGTTTCCACCAGTGCGTCGAGCTTGGCGCGGGCGCTGCCGTCGCTGATCGCCTCGCCGGCGCGGGCGATGCCTGCGGCCAGCGAATCGGCCAGGCCGGCGGCGTAGATGGCGGCGCCGGCGTTGAGCTGAACCGCGTCACGGGCGGCGCCCGGCTGGTCGTTCAGTACCGCGTGGATCGTTTCCAGGCTCTCGGCCGGGCTGGAGACGCGGATGCTCTCCAGCGGCGATTCGTCGATGCCGAAGTCGCCCGGCAACACCAGATATTCGCTGATCTCGCCGTTCTTCAGCTCGGCCACCTGGGTGGCACCCTCGATGCTGATCTCGTCCAGTCCTTTGTCGGCATGTACCACCAGCACGTGCTCGGCGCCGAGCTGTCGGAGCACCTCGGCCAGTGGCCGGACCAGTTCACCGCTGAAGACGCCGAGCAGCATGTTGGGTGCGGCGGCGGGATTGGTCAGCGGGCCGAGGATGTTGAATAGGGTGCGCACCGCCATCTCCTTGCGCGGGCCGATGGCGTGTTTCATCGCGCTGTGGTGCTGCGGAGCGAACATGAAGCCGACTCCCACCTCGTCGATGCAGGCGCCCACCTGCTCCGGTGTCAGTTGCAGGTTGACGCCGGCCGCCTCGAGCAGGTCGGCGGCACCCGAGCTGCTGGAGACGGAGCGGTTGCCATGCTTGGCGACGCGGCCTCCGGCGGCGGCCACGACGAAGGTGCTGGCGGTGGAGATGTTGAAGGTGTGAGCACCGTCGCCGCCGGTGCCGACGATATCGACCAGGTGGGTTTTGTCCACGGTCACCGGTGTGGCCAGTTCGCGCATCACGCTGGCGGCGGCGGTGATCTCGTCCACCGTCTCCCCCTTCATCCGCAGGCCGATGAGAAAGCCGCCGATCTGGGCCGGGGTCGCCTCGCCGGTCATGATCTGGCGCATGACCGAGGTCATCTCGTCGCGTTCGAGATCGCGGTGGTCGAGTACCGCCGCGATCGCTTGCTGAATGTTCATTGCCGCATGCCCTCCTGCTGTTCGAGGAAATTCCGTAACAGGTCGTGCCCGTGTTCGGTGAGGATGGATTCGGGGTGGAACTGCACCCCTTCGATTTGGTAGTCGCGGTGACGCACACCCATGATCTCGTCGATCTCGCCGTCGTCGGTCTCGGTCCAGGCGGTGACTTCGAGACAGGCAGGCAGCGTCTCCTTTTCGATCACCAGCGAGTGGTAGCGGGTGGCTTCGTAGGGGTTGGTCAGTCCGCTGAAGACGCCCTCGCCGCGATGATGGATCATCGAGGTCTTGCCGTGCATGATCTCCCGGGCGTGGACGATCCTGCCGCCGAACACCTGGCCGATGCTCTGGTGGCCGAGACAGACACCGAGAATCGGCACGCGCCCCTTCCAGGCGTCGATCAGCGCCATCGAGATGCCGGCCTCGTTGGGGGTGCAGGGACCCGGGGAGATCATGATGTGATCCGGTCGCATGGCTTCGACCGCCTCGATGTCGATCTCGTCGTTGCGCTTGACCACCACGTCGGCCTGCAACTCGCCGAGGTACTGCACCAGGTTGTAGGTGAAGGAGTCGTAGTTGTCGATCATCAATAGCATGGCGGTCACCTGTGCCTGCTGTCGAGACCGGCGGTGGCCATTTCCACCGCCTTGAAGATGGCGCGCCCCTTGTTCATCGTCTCCTTCCACTCCAACTCCGGCAGAGAATCGTAGACCACGCCGGCGCCCGCCTGGATGTAGAGCCGGTCGTCCTTGATGACCGCGGTGCGGATGGCGATGGCGGTGTCCATGTTGCCGTGCCACGACAGATAGCCGATGGCGCCGGCGTAGATGCCCCGTTTGACCGGCTCCAGCTCGTCGATGATTTCCATTGCGCGGATCTTCGGCGCGCCGCTGACGGTACCGGCGGGGAAGGTGGCGCGCAGCACGTCGATGGCGCTCAGCCCGTCGCGCAGTTCCCCGACGACGTTGGAGACGATGTGCATCACATGGGAGTAGCGTTCCACCAGCATCCTGCCGGTGAGCCGGACACTGCCGGTCTTGCTCACCCGACCGGTGTCGTTGCGGCCCAGGTCGATCAGCATCAGATGCTCGGCCAGCTCCTTGGGGTCGCCGAGCAGATCCTGCTCCATCGCCAGATCGTCGGCCTCGTCGCGGCCACGGCGGCGGGTGCCGGCGATCGGCCGCACCGTGATTTCGCCATCTTCGAGCCGCACCAGAATCTCCGGGCTGGAGCCGACGATGTGGAACGACGCCAGGTCGAGGAAGTACATATAGGGCGACGGGTTCAGCGTCCGCAGCGCGCGGTAGAGATCGAGCGGCGGAGCCTTGTAGGGAATGCTCATCCGCTGCGACAGCACCACCTGCATGATGTCGCCGTCGATGATGTACCGGCGCGCCTTCTCCACCGCTGCCTTGAAACCGGCCTCGGTGAAGCCGGAGACGAAATCCGACTCCCGCACCGTCGTGCGGTGGGGGTTGGCGGCATAGACCGGCGTGGCGCTGCGCAAGCGCGCTTCGAGTTCGTCCAGGCGCCGGTGGGCCCCGGCCTCGGCACCGGGCGCGGCATGGACGATCAGATAGAGCTTGCCCGAGAGGTTGTCGAAGACCACCACCTCCTCGGAGACCATGAGCAGAATGTCCGGCGTGCCGATGGGATCGGGTTTCGGCGTGGCGCGCCGCAGCCTTGGTTCGATATAGGCCACGGTGTCGTAGCCGAAATAGCCGACGAGGCCGCCGGTGAAGCGGGGCAGGCCCTCGCCGTCGGCCACGTCGAAGCGACGTTGGAAACGCTCGATCCAGGCCAGCGGGTCGTCGCTGTGTTCGCTGGCCACGACCCGGCCCGCCTCCAGCGTCTCGATGAGGTCGCCGCGAACGCGGACGATCTGCCGGCAGGGGAGGCCGATGATCGAGTAGCGGCCCCACTTCTCGCCACCCTGAACCGACTCGAACAGGTAGCTGTAGGGGCCATCGACCAGTTTCAGGTAGGTGGAGAGCGGGGTGTCCAGATCGGCCAGCACCTCCCGCACATGGGGGATGCGTCGAATGGTGCTGCCGGTGTCGTGGTCGTTCATTGATCGGTATCCGGTTTCAGAATCGAGGCGCCGGGCGGATTGCCCGGACGCGGGACGGGCGGGCGCGGGGCGTCATCCGCGCCATCGGGTCCTGGTCCAGAATCTCTGAAAACGGTTGATCATCTCAATCTACTGTTCGAACAGGCCGGGCAGTTCGGCCATCGAGTCGATCACGGCATCCGGCGAATACTTGCGGATGTCCTCGCCGTGATTATACCCATAACTCATGCAGACGATGCCAAAGCCGGCCGCGCGGGAGGCTTCGACATCGCTCTTGGAGTCGCCGATCATCAGGCTGTCCGAGGGCTCGACGCCCAGCGTTTCGGCGGCATGGAGCAGTGGCGCGGGGTGAGGCTTCTTCTGCGGCAGCGTATCGCCGGCGATGACGATCTCGAAGTCGTCGTAGATGCCCAGATCCTTCAGCAACGGCATCGTAAACTGGCTGGCCTTGTTGGTGACGCAGCCGAGCCGGGCATCGGTGGACTTGAGGTATTCCAGCCCCTCCTCGACGCCGGGGTAGAGCACCGAGCGTTTCGAGGTGTTCTCGGCATAGAGGTCGAGGAAGATCGGATAGGCCCTGTCGTAGAGCGCCTTGTCGGGCACGCCGTCCAGATCGTTGGCCAGCGCCCGCTCCACCAACCGGGGAACGCCGTTGCCGACCCAGTTGCGCACCGCGGCCTCGCCCCGTTCGGGCATGCCGAGCCGGCGCATCATCTCGTCGACGCACCACGCCAGGTCGGGCACGCTGTCCACCAGCGTGCCATCCACGTCGATCAGCACCATTCCGGGTTTCGGCAACGGCATGCGGCGCCCCTTACCCGGCCTTGGCCAGTTCGTCGCGCATCGCGCCGATGACCGAGTCGTAGCGGTTCGGATCGCTCTCTTTGGCGGCGCCGAAAATGGCCGAGCCGGCCACGAACATGTCGGCGCCCGCCTCCTTGATCTCGCGGATGTTGTCCACCTTGACGCCGCCATCGATCTCCAGACGGATGTCGTAGCCGCTCTCGTCGATGCGCCTGCGCGCCTCGCGCAGCTTGTCCAGCGTCGCGGGGATGAAGCTCTGACCACCGAAACCGGGGTTGACCGACATCAGCAGGATCACGTCGACCTTGTCCATGACGTAGTCGAGGTAGTCCAGCGGGGTGGCCGGGTTGAAAACCAGGCCGGACTTGCAGCCTTCGTTGCGGATCAGCTGCAGGGAACGGTCGATGTGCTCGCTGGCCTCGGGGTGGAAGGTGATGTAACTGGCCCCGGCCTTGGCGAAGTCGGGAATGATGCGATCCACCGGCTTGACCATCAGATGCACGTCGATGTCGGCGGTGATGCCGTAGTTGCGCAATGCCTCGCAGACCAGCGGGCCGATGGTCAGGTTGGGGACGTAGTGGTTGTCCATCACATCGAAGTGAACGACGTCGGCGCCGGACTTGATGACCATGTCCACTTCGTCGCCCAGGCGGGCGAAATCGGCGGAAAGGATGGAAGGGGCTATCAGGTTCTCTTTTGACATGCTGCTCACCTCTGTGTTCCGGTGGGATCGGGGCCGGTCGGCGCGGCGCCCGTCGGTAAAAGGCGGCACTTTAACGCAAAACGCGGGCCGCTTGCCAGCGCTTTGCCGAGGTGGGAGAGCGCGGTGTGGCGCTACTCGCCGGCGTCATCGCCGGTCAGCAGCAGAAAGCGTTCCTTGTCGTAACTGAACTGTGCTTCCAGCTTTTTGCGTTTGGCCAGATTGCGCTCGATCAGCAGCTCGTAGGTGGCGATTTGCTGCTCGTACTCCTTGAGATTTTCGGTGATCTGGCGCGGCACCTTGCGGTCGCGGGCCAGATACCAGTTCTTCTTGCGCTGTGTCTTGTCGAGCAGCTTCCGGGTCTTTTCGAGCTTGCGGCGGTTGGAGGTGGTGTAGTTGTCGAGGTCGCGCAGGCGGTTGGCGTAGATTGCCTCGATCTCCTCTACCGACGAGAAGGTGTCGAGCAGGGCGCGATCGGCGGCGATCCGTTTCTGGCGCTGGCGCTCCTGGCGTAGCGCCTCCAGCCGTGCCTGACGCTCCTTCTGGCGCTGCGCCTTGGTTTTGACCGGGTTGACTTCCTGGGTGGCCTGCCCGTAGGTGTTCAGTTCCACCCGTGGGCGGGGGGCCGCCGTCGGTGGCAGCTGATCGCTGTAGTGGACGTTACCGTTTTCATCGACCCAGCGGTACAGCTCCGCTGACGTCACCAAGTGAGTGGTCAGCAGCAACGGCAGCATTGGAAGAATCCGTCGGTGAAATCTTGAGTCCATGGTCGCACGCATTAGGACACAGCGCCCCGGGAGGCTGCAACGATGGCTATCACACTCCCGGTCGAGGGGACAATCGCGTATTCTGCCGTTTCTCGTCGAATGCGGGACCGGTCATGGTCGAACAGGCGCTACTGTTTTTCATCTCGCTGATAGCCAATGCGTTTTCCTCGTTCTCTGGTGGTGGTGCCGGGCTGATCCAGCTGCCGGCGCTGATTTTTCTCGGCCTGCCGTTCGCGCTGGCGCTGGCGACTCACAAGGTGGCCAGCGTGGCGCTGGGGCTGGGTGCCAGCCTGCGGCACTGGCGCGATGGCCGGCTGGAGCGGCCGATGGTGTTGCTGATGCTGGCATGGGGGCTGCCGGGGGTCGTGCTCGGCGCACTGACCATCGTCCATGTACCCGACCGGTTGGCGGAGGTGCTGCTGGGGTTGCTGACGATTGCGCTGGGGCTCTATTCCATGCTCAAGCAATCACTGGGGCAACATTATGTTGCCGGACATCGTGATCGTAAAGGGTTGGTGGCCGGTGGGCTCGGTCTGTTTCTGATCGGTTTTCTCAACGGCTCGCTCACTTCGGGCACCGGCCTGTTCGTGACGCTTTGGCTGATTCGCTGGTTCGGCATGGACTATCTGGCGGCGGTGGCCCACACGCTGGTGATGGTGGGGATCTTCTGGAACGGCACCGGCGCGGCCACGCTGGGCGTCGTCTCCGCCATCCACTGGGCCTGGATTCCGGTGCTGCTGGCCGGCTCGCTGCTTGGCGGGTATCTGGGGGCGCATCTGGCCATCAGTTCCGGCAACCGGTTCATCAAGCGCGGCTTCGAGGTGGTGACGTTGCTGGTGGGATTCAAGCTGTTGTGGGGCTGACGCCGTAGTGGCGCTGGTAGTCCCGCATCGCTGTCAGCGTCTGCGTGTCGCCGCGTGCTTGCAGCAGTGCCATCAGGTCGGACACGGTGGCGATGCTGACGACCGGCACGCCGAACTGCCGCTCCACCTCCTGAATCGCCGACAGGGTGCCATTGCCACGCTCCTGTCGGTCCAGCGCGACGATGACCCCCGCCAGCTCGGCGCCGGCGGCGTGGATGATCTCCACCGATTCGCGGATGGCCGTGCCGGCCGTGATCACGTCGTCGATGACCATCACCCGACCGGAGAGCGGCGCGCCGACGATGTTGCCACCTTCGCCATGTCGTTTCGCTTCCTTGCGGTTGAAGGCGTAGGGGATGTCGATGCCGTGCCGGTCGTAGAGCGCGGCGGCGGTGACGGCGGCCAGCGGTATGCCCTTGTAGGCGGGGCCGAACAGCAGATCGAACGCCACCCCGGCGTCGGCGAGCGTCGCGGCGTAATAGCGGCCGAGCCTGGCCAGCGCGCTGCCGGTATTGAACAGCCCGGCGTTGAAGAAATAGGGGCTGGTGCGTCCGGATTTGAGGGTGAACTCTCCGAAGCGCAGCACGTCGGAAGCCAGCGCCAGTTCGAGGAATTGCTGTTGAAGCGTTGCCATGGGATGACCACCCGCTGTCGAGGGGCGGTCATCCTAGCATGGCTCGGTGGGGCATAGAAAAACGGTGTTGTTCGTTGCGCCGGCGCGGCCCTGACTCAGTTGATGAGAAACAGGCGGTTGTCGATGCGCGTCCCGGAGGTGAGCTTCTTCACGGCATCGTCCGGCAGGGAGCGGATTTCACGCTCCAGGATCTCCAGGCCGTCGAGCAGGCGCTGTGAGCGTCGCTGGGCCTTGGTGATCAGGTGTTGCAGCGCCGGATCGTGGCGGCGCGGATCACGGAACCAGCTGAGAAAACGGTCGCTCTGCGCCGGTGCCGGCTGGCTCAGTGTTTCCAGAATCTGGTCCTGCAGCTCCACCAACGCCTTGTGGTTGGCGGTGACCAGCTCGAACGCGCCCAGCCCGGACAGCGGCTGGGCCATGTTGTAGTACCACTCTTCGAAGCGCTTCTGCGCCTGTCGGGCCGACTGGGCATACTTCTCTGCCGAGGCCGGGTTTTCCGTCAGTGAGCGGGTGAAGGTAATCCATTGCAGCTGCGACGAGCGGGCGGCTCGCAGCGCTTTGAGCATCGATTGTCTGTTCATCGTCCTTGATTCCCAGAGTGCGGTGTATCGCCCAGTATCCCGCGTCCCGGGGGCGTGGCTCAGGGCGCAGTTCTCACCTTCCGGTAAATGGCGGCGGCGCAGGGGCGTGAAGCGCGGATCATCGGCGCAGGCGGTGGAACAGCAGGGAGGCGATATAGCTGGCGGCGGCCAGCAGGATGATGACGGGGCCTGGCGGCAGATCGGGCTGCCACGCCAGCAGCAGCCCGCCGGTGCTGAAGGCCATGCCCAGCAGGGCGCCGAGCACCATCATGCCCGCCAGCGTGCGCATGTGGTGGCCGGCGATCGCGGCTGGCAGCGTCAGCAGGGCGATGACGAGGATCAGGCCCACCACCTGGATCAGCAGCACCACGGTGAGCGCCACCAGCACCAGCAGCAACAGGTAGAACAGTGTCACCGGCACGCCGCGCAACGTGGCGAACTCCTCGTCGAAAGCGACGGCGAGAAACTGTTTGTAGAACAGCCCCACCAGCCCGAGGATCGTCAGATCCATCGCTGCCATCAGCCACAGCTCCCGTTCGGACACCATCAGGATATTGCCGAACAGATAGCTCATCAGTTCGGTGTTGTAGCCCGGCGTCAGCGAGATGAAGAGGATGCCCACGGCCATGCCGGCGGCCCATAGCGCGGCGATCAGCGTGTCCTCCTTCTCCCGTCCGTGACGCGTGACCAGGCCAATGATCAGCGCCGCCACGATGGCCGTGACGAAGGCGGCGATGGTCGGGTCGAAGCCGAAATAGAGTGCGGCACCCATGCCGCCGAGCACCGAGTGGGCAATGCCGCCGGCGAGGAAGCCGATCCGCTTGACCACCACATAGCTGCCGATGACGCCGCAACCGAGACTGGCGAGCAGGCCGCCGATCAGCGCGTGGCGGAGGAAGGCGTGCTGCGCCAGTGCGTCGAGGAACTCAGCCATGCCGATGCTCCACTGCATGGACGTGGGTGCCATAGAGCTGGTCGAGCAGTCTGCCATCGATGTGTGCGGTGTCATGACACATCAGCGTCCGGTTGAGACAGGCGACGCGGGTGACATAGTAGGTGATGAAGGCGATATCGTGGGAGACGACGATGATCGTCATCTGTTCGTTGAGCGTCTTCAGCAGGTCGAAGATCTCCGTCTCGACCCGCTGGTCGATGTTGGCCGTGGGCTCGTCGAGAATGAGGATCTTCGGCTCGCAGGCCAGTGCCCGCGACAGCAGGACGCGCTGGAGCTGGCCGCCGGAGAGCGTATCGAGCCGCCGTTTGGCCAGATTGGCCGTCTCGGTACGTTCCAGCGCGGCCCGCGCCAGATGTTTGTCGTGGTGGCTGTAGCCGCCCCACCAGCGGGTCCGACCCAGCCGCGCCGTCAGCACCGCCTGTTCGACGGTGATCGGAAAATCGCGGGAAAAACGGGGATACTGCGGCACATAGCCGATCTGGCGGCGCCCCTGTTCGGGCGTCTGGCCGATCACCCGCACCGTGCCCCGGTCGGGCTTGAGCAGGCCGAGGATGATCTTCAGCAGCGTGCTCTTGCCGCCGGCGTTGGGGCCGACGACGCCGATGAATTCGCCCTGTTCGACACGCAGCGACACATTCTCCAGTGCCGGCATCTCGCCATAGCGGAAGCTGACGGAGGAGAGTTCGATGGCGGGGGGGGTCATGGCCGGGACAGCGCCTCGGTCAGGCGCCGCAGCGTCGCGGGAATATCGTAGGCCAGCGGATCGATGGCGACGACGCGGGCGCCGATCTCGGCGGCGATGGTCTCGGCGTCGCGACGGCTGAACTGGGGCTGGACGATGATGGTGCGGATGCCGGCGCCCCGGGCTTCGTCGATCAGCCGGCTCAAGTGCCGCATGCCCGGGGACTTGCCGCCGCGCTCGATGGCGATCTGCTCGAGGCCATAACGCTCGGCGAAATAGCCCCAGGCTGGATGAAAGACCATGAAACGGCGTTGTGGCAGCCCGGCCAGCCGTGCAGCGATCTCACGGTCGAGCGTTTCGAGGGTGGTGGCGAGCCGGCGGTAGCCGCGCTCGTAGTCGGCGCGGTGGAGTGGGTCGATGTCGATCAACGCGTCGCGGATGGTGGCGGCCATCCGCAGGCTGGTGATCGGGCTGGTCCACAGGTGGGGATCGATGTCGTCATGGCCATCGTGCTGGTGGCGGCGCGGCGGGATCCCCTTGCGGGCATCGACCAGTCGCACATCGGGGTGATTCCGCCGTATCCGCGGCAACCATGTCCGCTCCGACGGCACACCGACGTAGACCAGCATCGCGGCGTGATGCAGCCGTGCCATCTTGCGCGGAGAGGGGGCATAGGTGGCCGGATTTTCGCCCGGTGCGATCATCGTCTCCACGGTGACATGCGGACCGCCGACCCGTTCCGTCAGGTAACGCAGTGGCTCGACGCTGACGAATACCTGGAACACCGGCTCGGATTCGCTCCACGTGGCCGATGTCGGCAGCGCCAGCAGAAGGAGAATCCGAAACAGCGTCGTTGACAGTCGTTTGATCATCGGCGAAGTGTACCAGCTTGTCGAAAGAGACCATCCCCCGCTTCTTCACTGACCGACGGCAGAAAATGGGATTTTCCACCGTCCTGCCTTTTCGACGGCTTCCGGCCATCGAAAATGGCGCCGCAACCCCGCGCCGCGCCCCGGCGTGTCCGGCCACGTAAGCGGATGATGGGATGATCCGTCGGTCCGCGCGCCTGGCGGCGGCTGCTGGTGGTTCGTCGAGGCGTATTGTGGGGGCGGTCGGCGCAATCACAATCGTCCGACAGGCTTCGGTGTGCAGCCGCTCGATTTACACGTCGGTCCCTCCGTGCGATAGAAAGGATGTGATGGGGTGATGGCCAACGCGCCTCTGTTGGCGTCTACACTGCCTGGCATTGGGCAGCGTGGGGTGCTCCGCTCGCTGAGATTCGCCAATGACCCGCATTCCCATGAACGATTCGGGCTAAGGCTCTGGGTTGGATTGCTGGGGAGAGTCCCGGGGGGGAGCGATGGGTATTGTCGGAAACTGTGAAGTCGATCAACCATTCTGGCGCGCCCGCCGGGTGGCAGGCCGTTACTATTGTTGACAATCGAGGCTTGGCTGCCGATGTCGGGATTGGCGGGGGCATTGCGGGGCGGCGTTTCGCTCGCGAATCGCCGGCCGACGAACCGACAACCGATCGGAATACGGCATTTCGGTGGCGTGATACCGCACCGAAGGGTTGCACCATCCGTTCGGCCATGCTGTCGGAAAAGCGCCAGCGTTTGGGTTGGCGTTGGTGTGTGAGGGATGTCCACGCATAGGGGAACGACGCGGGTCGGGGTGCAGGGGCTTTGCACGCCGGCCGGACCGAAAGGAATCGGCCGGAGATCACGTACTGACTAGACAACTACAACTACAACGATCAGGGTGGGAACCATGCCGACTGCCTATCCGGTACTGCAACCGGAATCACCGTCCGTCAAGAGAGCGATCGTGCATCAGTTGCAGCGCGGTCTCTATCTGTCCGGGCTCGCCTGGGCCTATCGCAAAGTGGCGCAGCCGCGGGGCGCGCTGATCATCATGTATCACAGCGTCGTCGATGACGATATCGCACCATTCATCGACCAGAACTACAGCATCACCGTCGAGCGGTTCGAGGCGCAATTGCGTTACCTGCAGCGCAACGCCAACGTCATCAGTCTGTCCACGATGGTGGACTGCCTCTATGGCGACGGTCGCCTGCCTGAAAACGCCGTGGTGCTGACCTTCGACGACGGCTATTTGAACAATCTGACCCATGCGGCGCCGCTGCTGGAAAAATACGACATGCCGGCGATGATCTACCTCTGCACCGGCTATGTGGATCGGCGCCAGTCACAGTGGGACGATGTCCTCTACAGCAGTTTCCAGTTTCGTGGCCGGCAGCGCCTGTGTTGGGGCGGGCGGGTGTACGACCTGACCAGACCCTCGGCGCTGAACGAGGCATTTGGCGATGTGGCCGGGCAGCTGATCGTCTCGACGATGGCGGAACGGGATCGGATTCTTGCCGAGATCGCCGACCAGTTGCGCCCGACCCGTGAACTCCCGCCACTCACGATGGGGTGGGAGGACGTACGCTACATGGCCGCGAACTACCCGAAGATCGAATTTGGCCTGCACACCGCCGATCATCTCGACGTCACCCGGCTGACGCCGGAGGCGCTGGAGGCCGAGGTGGCTGCCTGCCAGCAGACTTTCGCGCAAGAGATGGGGTATGCCGCCGAGCACTTCTCCTACCCCTATGGTCGACATACCGAAAGGGTGGCCGGACGGCTCGAGGCGATGGGGCTGAAATCGGCGGTCATCACGCAGCCGACGGCGCTGGTGACGTCGCGAACCAACCGTTACATGATGCCGCGATACGAGATCTCCAGCTCACTGCTGGATCTGAAGCTGTGGATGAGTGGCGCATTCCCCGATCTGGCGGAACGGGTGATCCACCGCGTCTACGACTGACAGCCGGCCGATGCCGCGCTGCGACAAGGAGTTTACGGATGAACAAGATCACGAGAATCAAGGCGGCCGAGCTGGACGAGACGTTGGTGGCCCGCTGGCGCGAGTTGCAGGATGGTGATCCGGCACTGGCCAATCCCTATTTCGCTGTCGATTACTTCCAGTCCGTTGCGGCCGTCCGTGACGACGTCCATGTGGCGGTGATCGAGGAGGATGACGACGTCATCGGCTTCTTTCCGTATCAGTCGGCCAACGGCGTCGTGGCCGAGCCGGTGGGTGGACGCCTCTCCGACTATCAGGGGATCATCGGCCTGCCGGGGCGGCGCTGGGACCATGCCGCGATTCTCGATGCCTGCGGGCTGAAGATCTGGGATTTCGACCACCTGCTGGCCACGCAGGCCCCAGCGGAGATCTATCGCCGCATCGACGACATTTCACCGATTCTCGATCTGAGCGACGGCTACGAGGCCTATCTCGCCGAACGCAAGCAGGCCAAGGCCCGGCGCGTCGACCAGTTTCGCCGCAAGGCGCGCAAGTTCGAGCGTGAAGTGGGCGCGCTGGAGGTGGAGCTCTATTCGCGCGACGAGGCGGCCTTCGCTCGGGTGATCGAATGGAAGAACGCCCAGTGTCGGCGCACTGGCGTCGTCGAGTTTCTCGACTGGGAGTGGACCCAGGGCATGCTGCGGGAGATCTGGCGGCGCGATAGTGAGACGTTTGCCGGCATGCTCACAGTGATCCGGGTCGATGGTGACATTGCCGCGGCCCACTTCGGCATGCGCTCGCGGACCGTCTGCCACTGGTGGTTTCCCACCTACAACCGGCGCTACGGCAAGTACTCGCCGGGTGGCATCCTGTTGCTGAAGCTGGCCGAGGCGGTGGCGGCCCAGGGGATGACGGTCGTCGATCTCGGCAAGGGGGACGATGCCTACAAACCGAGCTTCGCCAACGGCAGGATCGCGCTGGTCGAAGGCAGCGTGTTGCGGCCCTCGCTCCAAAGCACGCTGCGCCGCACCAGGACCGTCGCGCGCGATTTCGTCAAGACCTCGCCTGCCACGGCGCCGTTGCGCAGGGCGTACCGACAGCTCAAGTCGGTGATCCGCCGCCCGGCCTGACCGGGCCGGTCAGTTCGTGGCCCCGGCCCGTGCCAGCCATTGCGTCAGCCGTTCGGGCGTGACCCAGCCGGGTTCGGTGGCCAGCCCGCCCATCGGCTCGAACGGCGCATCGGGCTCTCCCAGGTCGGACATCACCGCCAGGGCGCCGGAAAAGTCCTCGCCGGCGCTGTAGAAGCTCTCGGTCACGATCACGGGAATGGCCGCCGCGCTGGCGGCCAGGACGCCGTTGCGGGTGTCCTCGATGGCGATACATTCGGCTGGCGGCAGACCGAGCTGTTCGATCACCCAATGATAGACGGCGGGGTCGGGTTTCTTGTCGGGGGCCTGTTCGGCGGCGCCGATCACCTCGAACCACGCCAGCGCCGCGGTGCCGAGCGTGGCAGCGAACAAGGCGTCGATATTGGCGGTCGTCGTGGTGGTGGCGATGGCCAGCCGGATGCCGGCATCCCGTGCCTCGCGGATCAGCCGCTCGACGCCCGGTCGAAGCTCGACCTCCCCGGCCGCCATCATCTCGGCGTAGAAGCGGGTCTTGGCCTTGTGTCGCTCGGCGACCCATGCCTCCAGCCCTTCGCGTTGACGATACTCGGGTACTTCCTCATCGATGTATCGAAGAATGCGCTCCTTGCCGCCCGAGGTCTTGAGCAGCGCCCGATAGCGCTCACGGCTCCAGTGCCAGTCCAGTCCGGCCTCGGCGAAGGCCTTGTTGAATGCGCGGCGGTGTACCTCCTCGGTCTCGGCCAGCGTGCCGTCCACATCGAAAATCAGTGCGTTGAGTGTCATGTCGTTGCTCTCTGACAGCGAAACAGCGGCGCAGCATGCCACATTCGCCGTGGCGGATCACGAACAGGTTGGCCCTTCCGGTTTTTCGCCATGTCAGGCATAGTCCGAGACATCGGTTTACAACTGAAAGGGGATGAGCCATTTCTTTCTCGACGGGTTTTCCGGCGCGTTCGCCGGGCAGGGGGTGGATGCCGTTGTTGATCATGGCATGGCTGCTGGTGTTGCCGGGCGGGGCCGTGGCGGCGGTGTGGAAGGCGACGCAGCAGTGGGACGACGGCTGGGATCTGAAATACGCCCGCTGGGTGGAGGAGAACTACAAGACCGACTTCTACATGGATCCGGCGCGGCCCGCCTTCTACAAACTGAAGCACGACTGTGGCGACGCGCCCTATTTTTCACGCATTGCGTTCGCCTGGGAGCACAAACTGCCGTTCGCCATCCACGATCCGTTGCGTAAGGGCGGGAAGATCACCAACCAGACGCGCAAGTTCGACCACATCAAGGATCCGGTCAAGCGTCTGCGCGCCTTCATGGATTTCATCGCCGGCCGCGTCAGTACCCGGTCGCTGGCGGCCGACACCTATCCGGTGGCGCTCAAGTCGCTGCGCGCCGGGGACATCTACCTGTCACCGGGCAACCACGTCTATCAGATCGTCGGCATCAGCGACACCGGCGTGCCGACGGTGCTCAGTTCGACGACCCCGCGCAAGGTGCGCTATCTGCTCTATTTTCGTGGCTTTCCAATGTTCGTGCCCAGCGACGCCAAACGGCAGACCGACGGCTACCGGCGATTTCGCCGGCCGCAGGATCTCGACAAGCCGTTTCATCGGCTGCCGGACTACAGTGCCGAGCAGTACAAGGTGGCCAAGGCTGCCGGCTACCAGTTTCAACGCTTCTCCAATGCGTTGAAGATCCTGCTCGGCAAGCGGCCGGAGTCGTCGAAGGAGGCGATCCGCCGCATGGTCAACGAAATGTGCAATCTGGTGCGCGAGCGCAAGGACTATGTGGACGAGGGGTTCGACTACTTGCGGAAGATCCGGGCCAACGGGCGGCGCTGCATGAACAAGCAGGAGTACTATCACTATTCGACCGTCAGCCGGGATCGGCGCCTGGGCGCGTTCTTCGCCCAGAACCGTCGCGAGATGAACCATCTGGCCATGCAGGGCGCCGATCCCGAGGGCATGCGGATCCTGCGTGCCATCTTCCAGCCCGAAGAGCCGCCGCCACGGCTCGACCAGCGGCTGCGCCGCCTTTGCAGCGTGTCCACCGAAGTGCCCGACTATCCGCTGGTCGATCTGCGTGACGTCTGGCTGGCGATCTGGACGGGCCGGCTGGTCTCCGACCCGAATGCGCCGCTGGCCCATCGCTGGGGCATCGCCGGCGAGGCGTGGGAGCCCGACTGTCCGGTCTATGAGGATTGATCAGTCGTTCAGGCTGGTGATTTGAGTCGGTACCGCGGGAAACCGCCTCAGTTCGCTCGTCTTGAACGTCCATTCGGGGGTGCGCAGCAGGCCATCGTCCGGAATTCGGTACCACGGCGAACCGTCGATGGAGGCCGGATTGTTGAGCAGGTGGATGTCCTGCGCCGGCATGTAGCTCTGGGCCAGCAGAAAGGCCTTCCGGCCCGTGGCGGGGTCGATGGCCAGATCGACGACGATGACGGCATGGCCGGGGAATCCCCCCTTGATGAAGACATCGCCGATGGCGATCTCCTCGATGCGCCGGGGTTCCAGCTCGCGACTCAGCGACCAGGTGCCGGCGTACATGAAGACACTGTCGAGATAGCGGCGGAAGTTGTCGTAGGATGGGTCCTCGGCGGCGCCGTTGCGCCAGCGTACCCGGTTGCCACGGACGACGGGCCGATAGCCCTGGCGCCACCGCTCGTAGCTGGCGGTATCGCCGCTGGTGAAGTTGAAGCGGATGTGACGGTAGGCGGCCTGGGAGTAGAGGTATTCGGCCCGCAGCCGCATCACCGCATCGGCGCACTGCTGCAGGTCGCTGGCGCCGACATCGATGTCGATCACGGCGCAGTGGACGGTCTGGTCCGGTTTCGGTCGCCCGTCATAGAGGTGGACGAGGCTGTGGGTCGGCTTGAGCGGCAGGTGGCGCAGCCAGTCGGCAAACGAGCCGGGCGTCTCGGCGCTGCGGACGAAACCGGGTGGTGGCGCGAAGCGGCTGGCGATGGTGTCGTTGCCGGCGCCGTCGTGCCACGGGTACCAAGGGCTGGCCGGGGCGATGGCCGGCAGCCACCAGATCGACAGCAGCAAACAGAGAGTTGTTGTCGTTCGAGAAATTGTCCTGATTCCCATCGCGCTTGGTCGCTCGTTCGAAGTGGCTCGTTTAGTATTGACAGGGGAGCGGAAAAGTCCATCCATGGTTTTTTCGCCATCCTGTCGACTTGGCAACCGACGGTTTGCTCCGAACCGTTCGTTGCATGCCGTCGAAAACGTTGGCACCGTTACCGGATGTCGGTCGGCCATCATTTCGACAGGCGGGCTGCCGGCTGGTTCGCACGGGCGAGATATCGTCGCCGGATGTGGACAGCTGATCACACCAGATAATCAGTCATCGAGGCCCATGTCCAGAAACCAGTTGTTTCGCCCGGTACGAATCCGCCGCCAGCCGCATACCCGCTGCACCGATTGCCAGGTGCGGCCGTCGTCGCTGTTCGCCTGCGCCGCGGTGGCCGATCTGCCGCGCCTGGAGCGCTACCGCGAGACCCAACTCGAGGTGGCCGCGGGACAGACACTGATCTACGAGGGCGAGCGCCCGCAGTTTGCCTATACCCTCTTTTCCGGTTGGGTCGCACTGTTCCAGACGCTGCAGTCGGGCAAACGGCAGATCCTGCGCTTTGGCCTGCCGGGGGACTTCATCGGCCTGCAGGTCAGTGGGGCCGGGGTCGTCGCCTATGCCGTGGAGGCGCTGACCGATGCCGTCTTCTGCGCGTTCCGCTACCCGATGGTCGGCAAGATGCTCGATTCCGAGGCTGTCATCGGCAAACGCCTGCTGGCGATGCAGATCCGTGACTCCAATCTCTGCCAGCATCACTTGATGGGGGCCGGCCGCAAGTCCGCCGAGGAGAAGATCGCCTTTCTGCTGCTGGAGCTCTACCACCGCGCGAGGTTGCAGGTGCCGAACGCCGAATGCCGTGACGGCAACTCCATCGCCTTTCCACTCACTCAAGAGGACATCGCCGACGCGGTGGGGCTGTCGAAGATCCATGTCAACCGCGTGCTGCGGGATCTGGTCAAACGTGGCTACATCCTCTGTGATCATCGCTGCCTGACCATTCTGCGGGAGGCCGAACTGGCCGAGATCGCCGAATTCGAGATCTCGATGATCACCACGCCGGCCCTGGCCTGAGGTCGTCCAGTGGCGCACGGACCCGGCCACCGGCGAGCGAACACCCCCCGCAGGGGGCTGGCCTACGAGCCGTCGCAGCCGCTGTGGCGGCGCCTGCCCAGCCACGATGAGCAGGGCCGTCGTCTGAGCGATTTCATGATGATCATCCCCGGCCTCAACAAACGCGGTCACGAGGAGACCCGCCAGCGCCTCGCGGCGGTGGCCGCCGTGTTGCAGCGCTACGATCGGGTGGTCGTCTTCGCCGATGTGAATCTGCGGATCAACACCCTCTGGGTCAGTATCCGTCCGGTGGCGGGCATGTGCCTGGAGATCCCGGCCGCGATCAAACTGGCCGTGCCGGAGGCGGTGCTGGTGGCGTCGAGGGAGAAGTAGCGATCCTCGCAGGCCCGGGGTGGATGACCAGGCGCGGGCACGGCCGCCGGGGAGGGCGCCGTTTTTCTCCCGATGCTGGATCGGCAGCGCCGATTGCTCCAAACTTGGCCCCGTTGTTGAAGCCATCGGAACGTTCCGTTGCGGACCCTCTTCGTTACGCTCTTCGTCCTGCTGACAGTCGGTTGTGCCGCTTTGCCGCGTGGCGATCGGGATGCTGGCCCGGCTGAGGCCGGGCCGCCGGACTACCGTTGGGTCGAGGCGCTCGGTGGTGAAACGCTGGCCGCGCTGGTACAGGAGGCGTGGCGGGCCAACCCCGGGATGGATGCGGCGCTGGCGGCGGTGGCGCGGGCGCGCGCCCAGGCGGTGATTGCCGGTGCGGCGCGCTGGCCACAGGCGCAACTGGCGCTCGACGGCAGTCGTTCCAAGAGTCTGCAACTGGGACGCCACCGCCTCTTCAACCGGTTCGGCCTGACGGCCGAGGTGAGCTGGATCCCCGATCTGTGGGGGCGAGCGGCGGCGCGCCAGCGAGCCGGCGAGGCTGACCTGGCAGCCGCCAGGGCCGATCTGGAGGGCGCGCGGCTGTTGCTGGCCGCCGACGTGGCGAAGCAGTGGCTGCGTCGGCGCGAGGCGCTGTTGCAGTGGCGGCTGGCCGAGCAGAGACGGGAGAGTTTCGCCGCCACGCTGGCGGTGATCACGGCGCGCTATCGTGCCGGTCTGGTCGAGGCGCTGGATGTCTACCTGGCCAGGGAGAACCTGGCGACGGCGGAGGCATCGGCGTTGGCGGCGCATCAGACGCTCGATGCCGCCGCGCGGGCGCTGGAGTCGTTGCTGGGGCGGTTTCCGGCTGGCGCCTTTGGCGACGAGGAGCCACTCGGGGCGTTGCCGGGACCGGTGCCGTCGCGGATCGACGCCCGCGTGCTGCTGCGCCGTCCCGACGTGCAGGCCTGGCGGCAGCGTCTGCTGGCGGCCGAGGCCCGGCGCCTCGATGCGGCCGGCAACCGTTTTCCCAGCTTCAGCCTCACCGCCCGGGGTGGAACCCAGTCGGCCGAGCTGAACCGGTTGCTGGATTGGGACAATCTCGTCTGGAGCCTTGCCGCCGGTCTGGTCCAGCCGTTGTTCGATGGCGGACGGCTGCGGGCCGAAGCGCTACTGGCCCGCGCCAACGAGAAGGAGGTGCTGGCCAACTACGCCAAGGCGGTGTTGGCGGCACTGCGCGAAGTGCAGACGGCGCTGGCCGCCGAGCCGTTGCTGAACCGGCAGGTGGCACTGCGGCAGGAGGCGGCGGAGATGGCGCGGCGGGCGGCCGAGTCGTCGCTGGCCAACTACCGCGCCGGCCTGATCGATGTCGATGCGTTGCTGACGGCGCAGCGCCGCGCCTTCGCCAGTCGTGGCGCGTTGCTCTCCACCCGGCTCGCCCGGCTGCTCAATCGCATCGATCTGCATTTGGCCATCGGTGGGGATTTCGTGCCAATGTCAGGAGGAGACGACCATTAAGCGTTTGCTGCCATTGTTGATTCTGCTGCTCGGTGCGGCGGTCGTCTGGTATCTGATGTCCACCCGGCCCGAGGTGAAACGCCACCCGAAGAAACATCGCGCGCCGGTGGTCGAGGTGGTGACGCTGCAGCCGACCGACTACCGCATCCGGGTCGCCAGCCAGGGGACGGTGGTGCCCCATACCCGGACCACGCTGGTGGCCGAGGTGCGGGGCAAGGTGACGAAGATCGCCGACGCGTTTCGCGCCGGTGGTTTCTTCGAGGCGGGTGAGGTGCTGGTCACGATCGATGATCGCGACTACCGCCATGCGCTGACGATGGCCGAGGCGGAGCTGGCCAAGGCGAAGGTGGCGCTCGATCAGGAGCGGGCCCGGGCCGAGCAGGCGCGTATCGATTGGGCGCGGCTGGGAGGCGGTGAACCCGCCTCCGACCTGGTGCTGCGCAAGCCGCAACTGGCCAGCGCCCGGGCCGCCGTGGCCGCGGCGGAGGCGCGGCTGGGGCAGGCCCGGCTCGATCTGGAACGGACCCGGCTCGAAGCCCCCTATGCTGGACGGGTGCTGGAGAAACAGGCCGATATCGGTCAGTTCGTCACGCCCGGCACGCCGCTGGGGACGATCTATGCCATCGACTATGTCGAGGTGGAGCTGCCGTTGTCGGAACGGGCGCTGGCGGTACTCGGTCCGCCGCTGGCGCGGCCGGGGCAGGGCGCCGCGGGTGCCGGCCCGACGGTATGGCTGAAAAATGCGGAGGCGAGCTGGCGGGGGCGCATCGTCCGGACCACCGGTTCGATCGATACCCGTACCCGCCAGCAGTCGGTCGTGGCGCGGGTCGATCACCCCTATGCCGGCGATGGACCGCCGTTGCAGATCGGTCAGTTCGTCACCGCTGAAATTGAGGGGGAGTCCCTCGATGGAGTCTTCGTGTTGCCGCGTGCCGCCATCGGGCCGGGCAACCGGATCACCATCGTCGATGACGATGGCAGGCTGCGCCGGATGACCATCGAGCCGTTGTGGGAGGCCCGCGACGAGGTGGTCGTCGGGCGAGGGTTGTCACCGGGCCTGCGGCTGGTGACGTCGCCAGCGAGCTTTCTGCCCGACGGCACGATGGTGGAGATCCGTCAGCCGGAGGCGCCGTCGTGAGCCTATTCGCCGTAGCCGAACACCCAGCGGATCAGCGAGCGGTCGCGCAGATTGAAGTTCTCCTCCCGCTCCGGGTGCCACATCAGGCCGCCGACCCGGCGGTCACGCATCAGCGCCGCTTCCACCCAGTCGTCGTTGGTGATCGCCAGCGAATAGAGGGACGGATGCAGCTGGTCGAAGGGGATGCCGTATTCATGGTCGGAGTTGACGGTGCGGATTCCGGACCAACCAATGCCGTCCGGCCCGTTCTGGGCACGGATCGGGTGCTGGGTATCGACGTGGACCCGAGCATCGATCTTCGTCAGCTTTCCGCCGGCGTGGAGCTGGATCTGCTCCATTCCGCGGGAGATACCGAAGACGGGTCGTTCCTTGGCGAGAAAATGCGCCAGCAGTGCCTGTTCGGTGGCGTCCCGGCGGCTGTTGTCGCCGATGTCGTTGCCGCCGCTGAGGATCAGCCCGTCGATGGCGTGGCGTTCGACGAAGTCGATGGCGGCATCGGCGCCCAGATTGGGTATCGGGATCCAGTTGGCCTCTGGCAGCGCGAACGTCATGTAGGCGTGCCAGTTGTGGGAGAGGGTGTCGCAGGGTTCGTCGGCGTTGCGGGCGAAGACTTCGCGCATGGTGATGCCGATCTGCTTGCTTCCTGTGGTCTGGGTCATGCTGCTGATCCGTCAGTTTGTTGTTGTTCCTGTCGCCGCTCCGGGGCGGCCTTGTGGCAGCCGACGACTCTAGGCGCCGGGATGGCGGTGGTACAGGATCGGCTTCAAAGAAAAGCTCCAATCATCGGGCCCAGCCGCCGTCGTCCCGACGGACGGACGCGGCCGGTGGTCGGGCAGTGGGGAGGCGGGCCATGGGTGGACAGGTGACGCCGATCTCGCTGGTGAGTCTGCTCTATGTGATCGTCCCGGCGCTGTTGGTGGCGTTGCTGCTGGTGCGCTGGTCGCTGGACTGGCGCAAGGCGGTCTATGCGCTGACCCGGATGTTGGCGCAGTTGCTGCTGGTGGGTTATGTGCTGGCCTGGATCTTCGACAACGCCACCGCCTGGATCGTGCTCGGCATTCTCACCGTCATGGTGACGGCATCGAGCTGGATCGCGCTGTCGTCATTGGACCGGGGGCGCCTGGCGTTGTGGCCGGCGTCGCTGGTGGCCATCGTCACCGGCGGCGGCGTCATGCTGTTGCTGGTGACCCAGGGGGTGTTGGAGACGCAGCCGTGGTTTGCGCCGCGGCACGTCATTCCGCTGGCGGGGATGATCTTCGCCAATGCGATGAACGCGGTCAGTCTCGCGGCCGAGCGCCTCGTCTCGGAGCTGGACCACGGCGCGGCCTGGCCGGCGGCCCGTAACATGGCGATGAATGCGGCGCTGATCCCGGTGACCAATGCGCTGTTCGCGGTTGGCATCGTCTCGCTGCCGGGGATGATGACCGGGCAGATTCTCGCCGGCGTCGATCCCTTCATCGCCGCGCGCTACCAGATCATGGTGATGTGCATGATCTTCGCCTCGGCCGGCTTTTCCGCCGCGCTGTTCCTGCTCGTGGCCAGGGCACGATTGCCCGGGGGCGGCGACTGAGATGCGCGGGATGATCGCCTGGTTCGCCCGCAACGATGTGGCCGCCAATCTGCTGATGCTGGTCATCGTCGGGCTTGGGCTGCACGCGGCACTGAAGGAGATCCCGCTGGAGATCTTCCCCGATACCTCACGCAATATCATCACCATCGAGGCGTTCTACCGGGGTGCGACGCCGGCGGAGGTGGAGCAGGCGGTGAACCTGCGCATCGAGGAGGCGGTGGCCGACATCATCGGCATCGACAACCTCTATTCGAACGCGCTGGAAGGGGTGGCGCGGATCCGGTTGGAGCTGCTCGGCGGCTACGATCCGGAGGCGATTCTGAGCGAGGTGAAGAACCGGCTCGACGTGCTCAAACCGCAGTTGCCGGCTGAGGTGGAGACGCCGACGGCGAGCATTCTGCAACGCAGCCGCGAGGTCATCAGCGTGGTCGTCAGCGGTGATCTGGCGGAGCGGCCGTTGCGGCGGCTGGCGCAGGAGGTTCGGGACGACATCACCCGGTTGCCCGAGGTGACCCAGGCCAGCCTGGCCGGGGCGCGCCGTTTCGAGATCGCGGTGGAGGTGCCGCGTGAGACGCTCCAGGCCTACGGATTGACGCTGAACGGGATTGCCGGCGCCATCGCCGCCTATTCGCGCGACATTCCCGGCGGCTCGATCCGCACCCGCGGCGGTGAGGTGCTGCTGCGCAGTCTCGGTCAGGCCTATCGTGCCGAGGCGTTTGCCGCGATCCCGGTGGTCACTGGCGAGCAGGGGGCGGTGGTGACGCTGGGGGAGATCGCCACGATCCGCGATGGCTTCGAGGAGAATCCGATCTATGCGCTGTTCGACGGCCGCCGCGCGATGGAGATCGACGTCTTTCGTGTCGGCGGGCAGAGCGCCATCGATGTTTCGACCGCGGTCAAACGCTATCTGGAGGAGAAGCGGGCCGAATTGCCGCCGGGTGTCAGCCTGGCATACTGGCGCGATCGAGCCGCCTATGTCGATGCGCGGCTCTCGACGCTGCTCAAGAGCGCCGTCCAGGGGGGGATTCTGATCTTTCTGCTGTTGACGCTGTTTCTGCGCTTCTCGGTGGCGGTCTGGGTCTGCGTCGGCATCCCGATCAGCTTCCTCGGTGCGCTGGCGCTGATGCCCCATCTGGGGGTGACGCTCAACCTCATCAGTCTGTTCGCCTTCATTCTGGTACTCGGCATCGTCGTCGACGATGCCATCGTCACCGGCGAGAACATCTACACCCATCTGCGCCGCGCCGAGGATCCCACCGAGGCGGCCATCGTCGGCACCCAGGAGATCGCCGTGCCGGTCACCTTCGGCGTGCTGACGACGGTGGCGGCCTTTCTGCCGCTGTTGATGGTTTCCGGCGCGCGCGGGCCGATCTTTGCGCAGATTCCGATGATCGTGATTCCGGTGCTGCTGTTTTCTCTGGTGGAATCGAAGCTGATCCTGCCGGCCCATCTCAAGCACGTCCGGCTGGCACGGGACCACGAGCGCCGGCTCAACCTTCTGCAGCGGGTGCAGCGGGCGGTGGCCAACGGGCTGGAGCGGTTCATCGAGCGCTCTTACCGGCCGGTGCTCGAGGTGGCGCTGCAATTGCGCTACGCCACGGTGGCGCTGTTCGTCGTCGTTACGCTGATCGTCTTTGCCCTCGTGGTCTCCGGTCGGTATGGCTTCACCTTCTTTCCGCGGATCCAGAGCGAGGTGGCGCGCGTGAGCCTGGTGATGGAGCGTGGCGTGCCGGTGGAGGTGACCGAGCGGCACATCCGGCGCATCACCGATATCGCCATCGAGATGCAGGAGAAATACCGTGACCCGGTGACCGGCAAGAGCATCATCGAGCACATCATGTCGTATGTCGGCCAGACCCGCAGCCGGGGCGGTTCGGTGCGTGGCGAGTCCCATCTCGGGCGGGTCAGTTTCGAGGTGACGCCGCCGGAGAAACGCCATCTCGAGATCACCAGCACCGAGTTGCTGCGCGAATGGCGCCGGAAGATCGGTCGCATTCCCGGTGCCAAGGAGGCCGACTTCAAGGCGGAGATCGGCCATGCGGGCGCACCGGTGGCAGTGCAACTGGAAGGGCAGGATCTGGATGCGCTGAAGCAGGCGGCCGAGGCGCTGAAGGCCTATCTCGACGAAATGGATGGGGTGTTCGACATCCGTGATACCTTCGAGACCGGCAAGGAGGAGATCCGCATCCGCCTGAAGCCGACGGCGGAGGCGCTGGGCATCACGCTGGCCGAGCTGGGGGAGCAGGTGCGTGCGGCATTTTTCGGCGCCGAGGCGCAGCGCATCCAGCGTCACAGGGATGACATCCGCGTCATGGTGCGGCTGCCGCGAAACCAGCGTGCCTCGATCGCCGATCTGGAGCGGCTCTATATCGAGACCCGCGATGGTGCCCAGGTGCCGCTGGGGGTGGTGGCCGAGCTGGAGATCGGTCGCGGTTATGCCACCATCGTCCGGGTCAACCGCATGCGCACGGTGACGGTCAAGGCCGACATCGACAAGAAGAACACCAATATCAACCTCATCACCGCCGATCTGCGCGACTACCTGCCGCGGTTGATGGCTCGTCACCCCGGATTGCGCTACAGCTTTCAGGGGGAGCAGAAGGAGCAGAAAGCGTCGATGGACAGTCTGAAGTGGGGGATGGTGTTCGTGCTGTTCATCGTCTATTCGTTGCTGGCCATCCCGTTTCGCTCCTATGTGCAGCCGTTGATCGTCATGTCGATCATTCCGTTCAGCATCGCCGGGGCGATTCTCGGCCACATGATCATGGGCATGAATCTGTCGATGATGAGCGTCATGGGGATGCTGGCGCTGGCCGGTGTCGTCGTCAATGACAGCCTGGTGCTGGTGGACTATGTCAACAAGCTGCGTCGCCGCGGCGTGGCACTGGAGCAGGCGATTCGCGATGCCGCCGCCGCCCGGTTTCGCCCCATACTGCTGACCTCGCTGACCACCTTCTTCGGCCTGATGCCGTTGATCCTGGAGAAGTCCACCCAGGCGCAGTTCTTGATCCCGATGGCGGTGTCGCTCGGTTTCGGCATCCTCTTTGCCACCTTTCTGACGCTGCTGCTGATCCCGGTGAGCTATCTGCTGCTGGAGGATGCCCGGGCGGCGCTGAAGCGGCTGTCCGCCATCGGTGCCGCGCAGTGACCCACCCCCTCTGCTACAATCGCCGCCATGTCTGGAAATACCATTGGAACACTGTTTACGGTCACCAGTTTCGGTGAGAGCCACGGGCCGGCGATCGGCTGCATCGTCGATGGCTGTCCGCCGGGGATGGCGCTGTCGGCGGCGGATCTGCAAGGGGATCTGGAACGGCGCCGGCCGGGCAAGTCCCGTCACACCACGCAGCGGCGCGAGCCGGACGAGGTGAAGATTCTCTCCGGCGTCTTCGAGGGGGTCACCACCGGCACGCCGATCGCGTTGCTGATCGAGAACACCGACCAGCGTTCCAAGGACTATTCGACCATCATGGACCGCTTCCGTCCCGGCCATGCCGACTATACCTACTTCAAGAAGTACGGCTTGCGCGACTATCGCGGCGGGGGGCGTTCGTCGGCGCGGGAGACGGCGATGCGGGTGGCCGCCGGCGCCATTGCCAAGAAGTACCTGAAGGCGCGTTACGGCATCACCATTCGCGGCTATCTGGCCGAGCTGGGGCCGATCCGCTACGAGGCGTTCGATTGGGACGAGGTGGAGCGTAACCCGTTCTTCTGTCCCGATGCCGGCAAGGTGGCGGAGATGGAGGCATTCATGGACGCGCTGCGCAAGGAGGGCAACTCGGTGGGGGCGCGGATCAACGCCGTGGCCGAAGGGGTGCCGCCGGGCTGGGGAGAGCCGATCTTCGGCCGGCTCGACGCCGACATTGCCCATGCGATGATGAGCATCAACGCGGTCAAGGGGGTGGAGATCGGCGCCGGCTTCGCCAGCGTCGCGCAGAAGGGCAGCGAGCATCGCGACGAGATCACCCCCGACGGGTTCCAGTCCAATCATGCCGGCGGGGTGTTGGGCGGGATCTCCAGCGGTCAGCCGATCGAGGTGTCGATCGCGCTCAAGCCGACATCGAGCATCCGCATCCCGGGGCGCACGGTGAATCTTCGGGGTGAGCCGGTGGAGGTGATCACCACCGGGCGGCACGACCCTTGCGTCGGTATTCGCGCCACGCCGATCGCCGAGGCGATGCTGGCGATCGTGCTGATGGACCATGCGCTGCGGCATCGTGCCCAGAACGCCGATGTGACCACCGATCTGCCCGACATTCCCGGCTGATCCGGTCCAGCGGAGCGCCGATCGCATGGCCCATGCCGTTCCCTATTTCCGGCTGTCCGCGTTCTATCTCTTCTACTTCGCCAGTATCGGCATCTTCATGCCGTACTGGAGCGTCTATCTCCAGTCCCTCGGCTTCACGCCGGTGCAGATCGGCGAGCTGTTCGCCATCCCGCTGGCCACCAAGATCTATGCGCCCTATCTCTGGGGCTGGCTGGCCGACCGCCACGGCCGGCACCTGGAAATCATCCGCTGGACCACGTTCGTGGCGCTGGTGGCCTTTGCCTTCGTCATCAACCTGCGCTCCTTTCTCGGGTTGGCGCTGACGCTGTCGGTCTACAGTTTCTTCTGGCATGCGGCGTTGCCCCAGTTCGAGGCGGTGACGATCAACCATCTCGGGGAGCGGCGGGAGCGCTACAGCCGTATCCGGCTCTGGGGCTCGGTGGGGTTCATCGTCGCCGTGACCGGGTTGGGCTACTGGCTGGAGCATCGTGGCATCGATGTGCTGCCGGTGGTGATGATGGTGGCGCTGGGGGGGATCTGGATCAGCTCGCTGCTGATTCCGCCGGTACGGGAACCCCCCCATGCCCACGTCCATCTCTCGGCGTTGCATCGGCTGCGCCAGCCGGCGGTCTGGGGATTTCTGCTGGCCTGTTTCCTGATGCAGGCCAGCCATGGCCCGTACTACGCCTTTCTCAGTATCTATTTGAAGGACCACGGCTATTCCGCCACCGCCATCGGTCAGCTCTGGGCGCTGGGCGTGGTGGCCGAGATTGGGGTTTTTCTGCTGGTGCATCGCTGGTTGCTGCGCATCGGCGCCGTGCGGTTGTTTCAGGCCGCGATTCTCGTCACCGCGTTGCGCTGGGTATTGCTGGCCGAGTATGTCGATCGGTTGCCGGTGCTGCTGCTGGCCCAGAGCCTGCACGCGGCCAGCTACGGCCTGTTCCATGCCAGTGCCATCGATCTCGTCAACCGCTTCTTTCCCGGTAAGCTCCAGGGGCGGGGGCAGGCGCTCTACGCCAGCCTCAGCTTCGGCCTCGGCAATGCTGTCGGCAGCCTCGCCAGCGGTCATCTGTGGACCGCCACCTCCCCCGAGACCACCTATCTCGTCGCCGCTGCCGTCTGCCTGGCAGGTTTCGGTGTCACTGTGGCGTTGCTGCCCCGCCGCATTGCAAAACTGTGATCCGATCCGTGATGGGGTTGGCGGGATTGTGTAATAGTTGCCCGACAGTCATTGATCGAATGAATTCGTGTGCCACCCGCCTGTCGAATGGGCAACGGTTTCTTTGTTTGGGTATATCTATGAGATTCAAGGGTTTCTTGCAGGGTGTCGTGGCGGTTGCGTGGCTTGGTGTCGCGACCGCCGCTCAGGCCGTCGGTACGGCGACGGATGACACCGCGACGACGACGATGAACGTTGCGGTGGAGATCGATGTCACCGCGAACGATGGGACGCTGGGGCCCTCCGAAGGGATCAGCAATGTCTCTACGCCGGCGAATGGGACGGCCGTTGTGTCGGGAGACAAGATGATCACCTATACCCCGAAGAGCGGGTACACGGGAACCGACAGCTTCACCTATGAGCTTTCCGGCACGCCGGGTGCCACGGCAACGGTTACCGTCACGGTGAATCCTCCGCCGAACATTTCCATTTCGCTGGCCAATGCCACTGTCGACGAGGGCAGCGAGATCACGCTGAGCCCGACGGTCACCGGCGGGGCGCCGACGTTGAGCTATTCATGGCAGATCACCGCCGGTGCCCAGAACCTTGAGATCGTTGGTGCCACCACGGAAAAGACCGTGAAGGTGAAGGGGAAAGAGGTCGGTGCCACTACGACGGCGAAAGTTCGCCTGACGGTGACCGACAGCTCGCCGACGCCGCAAACCGCTTCCAAGGAAGTCACCATCACCATCAA
>CAZTOZ010000042.1:0-20631 GCA_964614535.1 uncultured Thiotrichales bacterium
CTGTCGTATCACACCGCGGTGCTCAAGGGCACGGATGTCGATCAGCCACGCAACCTGGCCAAGAGCGTCACGGTGGAGTGATCGCCCCGGCCATTTCTCTCCTGCCGCTCCCGCCCGGCGGCGGGCCACTCTGACGCCGTCCCCCCTGGGGCAAGCCCGGGGGGCGGTGATCGGCCCAGGGTTCGGTCTTACCATCTGTTCACTTTTGTTCGATCGGCAACCCGGATAAGGTTTTTCGACACCCCGTCCACGCCATGGGAACGTGGCGTCGTTTCCGGCTATCGAGCGTTCGGGCGCGCCGCGATCGGTGACGGTGGCCGCGGCGACCACGGTCGAGGCGGGCATGCTGGCCACTTTTGCGTCGTTGCGGGGTGTCGAGGCCGAGGCCTTCCTCCGCCAGCCGGGGACGCAGCACTGGATTCTCTGGTGAACCGGCCGCTACGATAGCGGCCATGGATTCGGCTACCCGCAATTATCTCGTCGTCACCGCTGGCTACTGGGCCTTCACCCTCACCGATGGGGCCATTCGGATGCTGGTGGTGCTCTATTTCCATCAGCTGGGCTATTCGCCGCTGGAAGTGGCGATGCTGTTTCTCTTTTATGAATTCTTCGGCATCGTCACCAATCTGGTCGGCGGTTGGCTGGCCACGCGCTTGGGGTTGAACGTGACGATGCTGGCCGGGATGGCGTTGCAGGTGATGGCGTTGTCGATGTTGGCGGTGCCCGATCCGTGGCTGTCGGTGGCCTATGTGATGACGGCCCAGGCGCTGTCGGGAATCGCCAAGGATCTCAACAAGATGTCGGCCAAGGCCAGCGTCAGAACGCTGGTGACGGGGGACGGGTCGCGGCTGTTCCGGTGGGTGGCGGCGCTCACCGGCTCGAAGAATGCCCTCAAGGGGGCCGGTTTCTTTCTCGGCGCCCTGCTGCTCGATCTGGCTGGCTATCGCGCCGCGCTGATGATACTGGCCGGTGGCCTGCTGATCGTGTTGATCGCCACTGCGCTGCTGTTGCCGACCGCACTGGGGAAGTCGAAGAGGAAACGCAGGTTCCGCCAGGTGTTCTCCAATGTGCCGGCCATCAACTGGCTGTCGGCGGCACGGTTCTTTCTGTTCGGCTCCCGGGATGTCTGGTTCGTCGTGGCATTGCCGGTGTTCCTCTACGACCGGCTCGGCTGGAGTTTCACCCGGACGGGCGCCTTTCTGGCGTTGTGGGTGATCGGATACGGGATCGTGCAGGCGAGCGCGCCCCGGCTGATCCGTGGCCACCACCCCGGCGGCAGAACGGCGATGCTGTTGGCGCTGGGGCTGGCCGGGATACCGGCGGCCATCGCATTGGCATTGGGATGGGGCTGGGATCCGGCGTCGGTCGTCACCCTCGGTTTGATGGTTTTCGGCGTGATCTTTGCGATCAACTCCGCCGTCCACTCCTATCTGATCCTCGCCTATTCGGAGCACGACAAGGTGTCGATGAACGTCGGCTTCTATTATATGGCCAATGCCGGTGGCAGGCTGGCCGGGACGATCCTATCCGGCTTCGGCTACCAGCGGTTTGGCCTCACCGGCTGTCTCTGGATCGCGACGGCCTTCGTTCTCGCCGCCGCGATCCTCTCCATTCGCCTGCCGCCGGTGGAGGAGTCGCTCTGAGCAGGCGCCGGCAAGCCCGGGACGGGCTGTTCCGACCCCCTGTCAGAACGCTGTGCCGAAGTGTGGATTGGCGTCGTGGCGCAACCGCGGCAGCTGGGCCAGCAGATGGATCATGAAGATCGGCCCATAGGGAAAGAGCTGATAGAGATACTTCGGGCCGCCTTTCTCCTTGAAGGCGCTCTCGAGAATTCGGAATACCCGGTAACCGCTGGTGCACTCCTTGGCCGATAGTTCGCCGTAGGGGCAGTCCTTCTTCATCCGGGCCGCCTTCTCTTTCATGCAGGCTTCGTCGTAGAGGCAGTCCACATACTTCCAGTAGGTCTCCTGCTTGACGTAGCCGGGATCGGTCTCGCCACTGCAGCAGTTGACGTAGAAGTCGAGCAGGAAATCGATGACCTCCCAGTGGTCGTCGGTCAATTCGACCCCGGTCTTGCCGGCATTGCGGCGGATCCGTGCCTTCAGTTCCTCGCGCGGGGTATCGCGGACGATGGAAGCAGGAGGGTATTCGGCTGGTGGCAGCTCGATCGGCTGCACCGCTTTGAGCATTCTTCCAAGCACTTTGTCGTCGTTCATTGTCGCAGTCCTCGTTAATTTGGTCGTGGTCACTGAGACAATGCGACGGGCCGGCCGCTTTTCAAGGGTGGCATCGAAAATTCGTGGCTGCCCAATAGTTACCCTAGGTTTGTCGTGTATAGCGTGTGAACGAAAGGCTTTCTTGATAAATATCTTTGACACTTGCTATATCAGCGGTTTCTAATACGGCGCACCCAATAAGATTTGAGGCCAACTGCTGATGAAAGATACAAACTACATTCTGGATAGGGTATCGCTGCCCAAGCTGCCGCTGTCGTTCAAGATCCTGTTCACCGGCTACATTCTCTCGGTGGGCTTTGGTCTGCTGATGGCGGGCGTGCAGATCATGATGACCCACGGTATGGCTGACGGGAAGGTTGGCCTCTCGCTGGACGACATCGTCTACAGCTACTACGGCAACCAGGAAGGCACCAAACTCGAGGCCAAGCTGAACGGTTCGATGAAGATGAACGCCCCCGATGCCGAGAGGCTGGAGCTGATCAAGTGGGCCCGGGCTGGCGCGCCCAAGGACCAGTGGGACAGCAAGATCGAACCCATCATCAAGAAGTACTGCCTGATCTGCCACGTGCCGGGAGCGCCGATGGGTGATTTCTCCACCTACGAAAACGTCAAGAAGCATGCCGAGTCCGACCACGGCGCCTCGTTTGCGTCGCTGACGCGGGTTTCCCACATCCACCTGTTCGGTATCGGCTTTATCTTCTTCTTCATCGGCATGATCTTCACACTGGCCGAGGGGATTGGCTGTTTCTGGAAGGCGGTGATCGTATTGACGCCGTTCGTCTTCCTCATCATCGACATCCTGTCGTGGTGGCTGACCAAGCTGAACCCCGTCTTCGCCTGGCTGACGATCATCGGTGGCATCGGCTACTCCATCGCCGCTGCGATCATGCTCTTCGTGAGTCTCTGGCAGATGTGGATCACGCCGCTGCGGCGCAAGTCCGCCTGAGCCTGGAGTCATTCAGGCAAGCAAAAGCCCGGCCGCCGTGCCGGGCTTTTCTGTTTCTATACCCTCCATTCGAAGAACTCACCCGGGGCCAGCCCGTCCAGCGTCCATGACCCGATGCGGTAGCGGACGAGTCGCAGCGTAGGATACCCCACCGCCGCCGTCATCCGGCGGACCTGCCGGTTGCGGCCCTCGCTGATCGTCAGTTCCAGCCATTGGGTCGGGATGTGATGGCGAAAGCGTATCGGTGGCTGCCGCGCCCAGAGCCAGGCCGGTGCCTCGACCAGCCGGACACGGGCCGGCAGGGTCGGCCCATCCTTCAGCTCCACGCCCTCCGCCAGAGCCCGCAGCGCCGTATGGTCAGGTGTTCCTTCCACCTGGACCAGATAGGTCTTCGACATCTTGTGTCTGGGGTCGGCGATCTTTGCCTGGAGCCTGCCCGAATCGGTCAGCACCATCAGCCCCTCGCTGTCCCGATCCAACCGGCCGGCGGGATAGACACCCGGTATCGGAAGATGGTCCGCCAGCGTTGGCCGCCCCTCGGCATCGGTGAACTGGCTGAGAACTCCGTAGGGCTTGTTGAACAGTACGATCCGGGCCATGGCGGTGGTAACTCGTTGATTCAGCGTCTATTCAGTTTGCTTGCTATAGTTGTGGTAGTCCACTCGGTGATTTGGATGCGCCCATGAGACCCCTGTTGACGCTGCTGCTCGTCACGCTCGCCACGGCCTGTGCGACCACGCCGGTCGACCAGCCGAAGCCGGTGGCCACGCCGACGCTTGCCGAGGTGCGCGAGCAACCGGATGTGATGAAAGGGAAAAGGGTCCGTTGGGGCGGGGTAATCGTCGCGGTCCACAACGAGCCCGAGCGCACCCGCCTGCAGATCGTCTCCCGCCCGCTGGATGCCGGGGGCCGGCCCCGCGACATCGATCGTACCGACGGGCGCTTCATTGCCTATCTCGATGGCTTTCTCGACCCGGTGGTCTATGGCAAGGGGCGGGAGATCACGATCGATGGCATCGTCGATGGGGTCGAGGACGGCCGTATCGGTGAATATCCCTACCGTTTCATCGTCGTGCGGGCCAGCGAGCACCGGTTGTGGAAACCACGCAAACCGGTAGAGGTTCGCTATCTGCCCGATCCGCTCTATCCCTGGCACTTCCATCCCTGGGGGCGGCCCTATCCGCCGTGGTGGTGGTGACCGGCGATGGCCTTTCGCCTCGTTTCATTGCTCATGTTGGTGCTGGTGTTGACGGCTTGTGCTTCCGGCCCACGTTTCACCGGGCACGAGGGCGCCATGCCGACGCCGTGGCCACGGGACATCGTGGTGCTCGATCCCTTTCCCGAGGGCAGCCGTATGGTCTGGGGTGGTGAAATCATCCGCGTCGAGAACCTGCCGGCCCGGACCCGTATCGAGATCCTGGCCTATCCGCTCGATGGCAACGAGCGGCCGTTGCTGGATGAACCCTCGCAAGGGCGCTTTCTGGTGGAGCAGGAAGGGTATCTGGAGGCGGCCGACTATCCGTCACGACGGTTGGTGACCGTGCTGGGGGTGCTGAAGCGGCGCGTCGATGGCAGGGTGGGTGATGCGCCCTATCGCTATCCGTTGCTCGAGGCGGAGCAGATCCATCTGTGGCCGTTGCGGCGTCGAGGGCTGGAGTGGGGCGGGATACACTTTGGAATAGGGGTCACCATTTCCAACTGACGCTCCCGGAACACGGGCAAAAAAGAAGGCGCTCGAAGAGCGCCTCTAATAAGTGGGGGTCTAGAGACTCCATTGTAACACGAGGTTACAACGAAGCAAGAATTTATTTTGCGTAGCGGCGGCGGAACTTGTCGACCTGGCCGGCGGTATCCAGAATCTTTTGCTTGCCTGTATAGAAGGGGTGGCAGGCGGAGCAGACTTCCACGTGCAGCTCGTCCTTCTCGTAGGTGGAGCGGGTATCAAAACTGTTACCGCAGGAGCATTTGACGGTAACGTCTTTGTAATCGGGATGAATTCCGGGCTTCATCTATCGCACCTAGACAGTCTGTTGTTTAGAGAGCCGGGCATAATACCTTCCTGATGATTGCAAAACAACCGTGACCGTCGTCATGCCAGCTTGCGCTTATCGACCGTTTATTCCCCTTTTTCGCGACTTTGTCCCCTAAGTCTCTGAACTGTCGGAGTTTTGACGGTTATCCACAAAATCTGTGGATAACTCTGTGAATTACTTTCCCCGAAAGCCGCCAAATGCTTGTGAACAAAGGCCTGGGCGCCGATTGGCCATTTTTTGATCAGTCGTGCAAGTCATTGATTTATCGAATCATTGTAAATTCTTCGGGAAGTCCCCAAGAGGGATTGACAATTTTGTCAGGCATGGCTACCAGCCTGTGAATAAAAAAGCACCAGTGTGCCCGAAAACGGCCGGATGAGCGGTAAACCGGGGGCATTTGCGCTGAGATATCAACAGATCGGCCGCATCGGGGCGGAAAGTTCGAATATTAATGAACGGTAATATGCTGGGGACAAGCGGCGCTGCCGCGATCGGATGCCAATGTCCCTCAGGGCAGGAAACGACCGATCAGGTCATTGAGATACCGCCGGCCCAGTGGGGTGGGGCGAATCCGGGATTGCTCCGGTGCCAGCAGACCCTCGTCCCGCAGCATCGTCAGCGTCGGGGCGATCCGTGCCAGTGGCAGGCCGGTGCGTTCGACGAACCGTCCGGCCTCGACCCCTTCGTAGAGGCGCAGTGCGTTGAGCATGAACTCGAACGGCAGGTCGTCGGCTTCGATCGGTTTGGTGCCACCCGGATGGTGCCCCGGTTCGCACGCCATGTAGTCACCGGGATGACGGCGCTTCCACTGGCGGACGATCTGCCCGGTGGCCTGGTCGGTGATCTTGCCGTGGGCACCGGCACCGATGCCGAGATAGTCACCGAACTCCCAGTAATTGCGGTTGTGACGGCACTGTCTGTCGGGCCTCGACCAGGCCGACACCTCATATTGGCGGTAACCATGCGCGGCGAGACGTTCGTCGCCGGCCTGCTGCATGCGCCAGCTCAGGTCGTCGTCCGGCAGTGTTGGCCGTTGATGGTGGAACAGGGTGTTGGGTTCGATCGTGAGCTGATAGCGGGACAAGTGGGTCGGGCTGAAGGCGATGGCCGTGTCGAGGTCGTCGAGCGCCTGCGCCAGTGTCTGGCCGGGCAGCCCGAACATCAGATCCAGGTTGATGTCGTCGAAGCCCGCAGCGCGGGCCATCTCGATGGCCCGGCGCGCCTCGTCGCCACTGTGGATCCGGCCCAGCCGGCGTAGCAAGCGGTCGTCGAAGCTCTGGACGCCCAGTGAGAGCCGGTTGATGCCCGCCTGCCGATAGCCATGGAAGCGTTGCTGCTCGGCCGTGCCGGGATTGGCCTCGAGCGTGATCTCCGCCGCCGGCGAAAGCCGCAGCCGCGCCCGCACCGCCGACAGGATCCGCGCAATGCCCTCGGGCGTGAACAGGCTCGGCGTGCCACCGCCGAAGAATACCGTTTGTACCGGCCGGCCCCAGACCAACGGCAGTGACGCCTCCAGATCGTCGATCAGCGCATCGATATAAGCCGCTTCGGGTGGCGTGTCGATGGCGTGGGAGTTGAAGTCACAATAGGGGCATTTGCGCACGCACCACGGCAGATGAATGTAGAGGCTGAGTGGGATGGCTTCCACGGTGGGGCGGGTGCCGGTGAACGGTCAGCGCCGACCGCCGTCGCGCGCCTTGATCTTCTCCAGCAGAATCCGCAGTGCCTTGCCGCGGTGGCTGAGGCGGTTCTTCTCCTCCGGCGGCAGCTCGGCCGAGGTGACGCCTCGCTCGGGCAGCAGAAAATAGGGGTCGTAGCCGAAGCCGTTCTCGCCCCGCGGCGTGTCGACGATCAACCCCTCCCAGGTCCCCTCGGCGATGATCGGCGCGGGGTCGGCGGCATGGCGCAGATAGACCAGAACCGCGCGGTAGCGGGCGGTACGTTGTGCTGGCGGCACCTCGCGCAACGCCGCGACCAGCTTCTCGTTGTTGGCCTGGTCGTCACATGCCGGGCCGGCATACCGGGCGGAGTAGATGCCGGGCGCCCCCTGCAGGGCATCCACCTCGATTCCGGAGTCGTCGGCCATGGCCGGCAGGCCGCTGTGTTCGCAGGCGTTGCGGGCTTTGAGCAGGGCGTTCTCGATGAAGGTGAGCCCGGTCTCCTCCGCTTCCGGGATGCCGTAGTCGGCCTGTGGGCGGATCTCGATGTGCAGTGGCTCGAACATCGCGGCGAACTCCCGCAGCTTGCCCGGGTTGTTGGATGCCAGTACGACGATCTTCTGGTCAGTCATGGGCCAGCGCCTCCCGTTGAGCCTCGATGATCTGGCGGATGCCCTGTTCGGCATGGTCGAGCATGGCATCCATCTCGTCGCGGCGAAAGGCGTGGCCCTCGGCCGTGCCCTGTATCTCGATGAAGTGGCCGGCCTCGTTCATCACCACGTTCATGTCGGTTTCCGCCGTGGAGTCCTCATCGTAGTCGAGATCGAGCACCGGGACGCCTTTGTAGATGCCCACCGACACCGAGGCCACATGGCCGTGCAGCGGGTTCTTCTCCAGCGTACCGTCCTCGAGCAGGCGGTCGATGGCGTCGGAGAGCGCAATGAAGGCGCCGCTGATCGACGCGGTTCGGGTGCCGCCATCGGCCTGGATCACGTCGCAGTCCAGCGTGATCTGGCGCTCGCCGAGGGCCTCGAGGTCGATCGCCGCCCGCAGCGAGCGACCGATCAGCCGCTGAATCTCCATCGTCCGGCCACTCTGCTTCCCCCGGGCCGCCTCGCGGCCCGTGCGGGTGCCGGTGGCACGTGGCAGCATACCGTATTCGGCCGTGACCCAACCTTGCCCCTTGCCCTTGAGCCAGCGGGGAATCTGCGTCTCCACCGAGGCGGTGCAGAGCACCTTGGTGTTGCCGAACGAAACCAGCACTGAACCTTCGGCATGGCAGGTGAAGTTGCGCTCGAAGCTGACGGGGCGCATTTCGTCGGGGCGTCTTCCGCTGGGTCGCATGGGCCACTGTCCTGGAACTGAATGATGGGACGCGATTATATGCCATCGCCGGCCGGAGTTCGCCCCAATGTGCAGTACCCCGCCACCGGTGTATCCTGTGGGCCCCTGCCCGATAAGGATGTCCCCGATGATTCACAGCATGACCGGCTTTGCCCGGGTCGAAAAACAGGCCACGGTCGGCGCGATGGTGCTGGAGCTGCGCAGCGTCAACCACCGTTATCTCGACATCTCCTTCCGCATGCCGGAAGAGCTGCGCGCTTTCGAGACCCGCTTGCGGGAGCGGCTGCAGAAGGCGCTCTCCCGCGGCAAGATCGAATGCAACCTGCGCTTCACCCCGGCCACCGGCACCGCGGGTGTGGTGGTGGACGAGGCGGCGGTGCGCGCCCTACTCGACGCGGTCAAGAAGACCGAAGACATCATGAGCAACGCGGCCCGGATCTCGGCGCTGGAGATCCTGCAGTGGCCCGGCGTCATACAGGAGCCGCCGCTGGACCAAACCGCATTGAGCGCGTTGCTGAGCGATACCCTCGATGCCGGTCTCGACCAGCTGGTGCAGATGCGCCGTCAGGAAGGCGAGCGCATGGCCGACCTGTTGCGGCAGCGTCTCGACGCCATCGAGCGGATCGCCGCGGCGGTGCGCCGGCGCCGCCCGCAGGTGGTGGCGGCCATGCGTGAAAAGCTCCAGGCGCGCCTGGCCCAGCTCGATGTCGAGGCCGATCCCGGGCGGCTGGAGCAGGAGATGGCGATGATCGCGCAGAAGCTCGACGTGGATGAGGAGCTGGACCGCCTCGACAGCCATGTGAAGGCGGTTCGCGAGGTGCTGGAGCGCCGCGAGCCGGTCGGGCGCCGGCTGGACTTTCTGATGCAGGAGTTCAACCGCGAGGCCAACACCCTTGGTTCCAAGTCGGCCGACGCCGAGACCACCGAAGCGGCGGTCGAACTGAAGGTACTGATCGAGCAGATGCGTGAACAGGTGCAAAACATCGAGTAGTCGCCATTGAAATGCTGGCTCCGCGCCACCATCGTCCGACAGGCGACATGCCCGATGGCTGGGCTTTCCCTCTCAAGCGAGTATCTCGATGGAATACGTAGACTACTATGAAGTCCTCGGCGTCAGCCGCAACGCCACCCAGGCCGAGATCAAAAAGGCCTATCGCCGCCTGGCGCGCAAATACCACCCGGATGTCAGCAAGGAGCCCGATGCCGAGGCCAGATTCAAGCAGATCGGTGAGGCCTACGATGTGCTCAAGGATGAGGAGAAGCGCGCCGCCTACGATCAGATGGGCCGCAACTGGAAGGACAGTGGTGGTTTCGGCGGTGGCTGGGAGGATGTCATGGGCGGCGGCAGCTTCGCCGATTTCTTCGAGTCGGTCTTCTCCCAGGGCGGTTTCGCCGGTGGCGGCCGGGGTGGTTTCGGTGGCCGCCACGCCCCGCGCAAGGGGCAGAATCAACAGGCCAGCGTCAGCATCAGCCTGCGGCAGGCCTATGAGGGCACCGAGGCGACGGTGCGGGTCGGATCCGGCAAGACGTTGAAGGTGAAGATTCCCCCCGGCGTCAAGCAGGGTCAGAAGATCCGTTTGGCCCGGCAGGGTGGTCCTGGCTTTGCCGGCGGCGAGAACGGTGATCTCTTCATCAAGGTGGACATCCAGCCCGATCCCCACTTCACGCTGGATGGCAGGGACATCGAACTGACACTGCCGATCGCCCCGTGGGAGGCGGTGCTCGGTGCCAAGGTGACGGTGCCGACGCTCGATGGCAAGGTGCAGTTGAAGATCCCGAAGGGTGCCCAGTCGGGCAAGAAGATGCGGCTCAAGGGCCGTGGCATGCCGGGCAACCCGCCGGGCGACTTTTTCGTAACACTTCGTATCGTCGCGCCGCAGGCCGACACCATCGAACAGGAAGCGCTGTGGGAGCAGTTGCGTGATGTCACCCGTTTCAATCCGCGAGAGACGCTGGAGCGCAGCCATGCGTGATCGCCTGGTGGCCATCGTGGTGTCGTCGTTGATGTTGTTTGCCATGCCGGCGGTCGCCACCATTCCGGCCGCGGTGGACGGCCAGCCGGTGCCGAGTCTCGCGCCGATGCTGGAGCGGGCCAAGCCGGCCATCGTCCATATCGCCACCACCAGCCGCGCCACCTCCGCCCACCCCGGGCTCGATCCGTTCTTCGAGCATTTCTTCGGCGTCGTGCCCAAGCGCCGCGACAAGAGCCGGGGTCTCGGCTCGGGGGTCATCTACGACGCCGCCAACGGCTACATCATCACCAATGCCCATGTGGTCGAGGACGCGGAGGACATCATCGTCACCTTGAGCAACGGTCACAGCGAGAAGGCCAAACTCATCGGCGCCGACCCGGAAGCCGACATCGCGGTGTTGCAGATCGGCGCCAAGGGCCTGCAAGGCATACCACTGGCCGATTCCAGCAAGTTGCGGGTGGGGGACTTCGTCGTCGCCATCGGCAACCCCTTTGGCCTCAAGCAGACCGTCACCTCCGGCATCGTCAGTGCGCTGGGGCGCAGCGGCCTGGGCATCGAGTCCTATGAGAATTTCATCCAGACCGATGCGTCGATCAATCCTGGCAACTCCGGTGGCGCGCTGGTGAACCTGAAAGGGGAGCTGGTGGGCATCAACACCGCGATTCTCGGGCCCAACGGCGCCAGCATCGGCATCGGTTTCGCCATCCCCGCCAACATGGCCCGCTCGATCGCCGACCAGTTGATCCAGTATGGTGAGGTGCGGCGGGGGCGGCTCGGCGTCGGCATTCAGGATCTGACCCCGGCGCTGGCGCGCGCCTTCAATATCGACGATCGCAATGGCGCGGTGGTGTCCCAGGTGGAGGAGGGGTCGCCGGCCGACAAGGCGGGGATTGCGGTTGGTGATGTCATCGTCGCGGTCAATGGCGATCCGATCCACGACTCGGCCGAGTTGCGCAACTACATCGGTCTGTTGCGGATCGACAGCAAGATCGAGCTCGACGTGGTGCGGGACGGCAAGCCGAAGCGGCTCACCGCCGTCATCGAGGCGCCACCGTCCCACGACTTGCAGGGCAACCGCCTCAGCGAGAAGCTTGCCGGCGCCTATTTTCAGGATGTGACCATCGACGGCGATCCGGCCATCGCCGTGGCCGGTGTCGAGCCCGGCAGCCCGGCCGATCGGGCCGGTCTCGTCGAGGGGGACATCATTCTCTCGGTCAACCGCAAGCGGGTCGGCAACTCCCAGGAGATGGCGGAGGCCATCGCCCTGAACGACCGGGCGTTGCTGATGAACATCATCCGTGACGGTCGCGGGCTCTTTCTGTTGATCCAGTAGGCCCGGCCGGTCAGCCGGCGGTGTTCCGTTCGACCCAGCGCTGGCGGCCGTCGGCGAGACGTTCCTTCTTCCAGAACGGTGCGTTGTGCTTCAGCTCCTCGATCAGAAAACGGCAGGCCTCGAACGCCGCGTTGCGATGGGCGGACCAAGCGGCAGTGACGACGATGGTTTCGGCGGGCTGGATGTCGCCGACACGATGGACGACGAGACAGTCGATCACGTCCCAGCGGTTCTTGGCGGTGTCGATCAACCGTTGCAGCTGGGTCTCGGTCATCCCGGGGTAGTGTTCCAGCGTCATCGCGCGGACCGGATCGCCCTCGTTGAAGTCACGCATCGTTCCGGTGAAGACGGCGGTGGCGCCGTACTCGGCCGAGTCACCGAATCGCTGGCGCTGGAACTCGGCGAGCAAGCGCCACGGATCGTAGGGCGCCTGCTGGATGATGACGTTGTTCATCCGCCCGTCACCGGTGGGAAGAAGGCCACCTCGTCGCCGCTGTCGACGGGGCTGTCGAGTGAGGCATAGGACTGGTTGATGGCAACGAGCACGTTGTCGGGTGGAACCGAGCCGGCGTTGGCACTCTTCCAGGCGTCGAGCGCGGTCATCCCAGCGGCCGGTTCGATCTCTTCCCGGGCCTTGCCGAGCTGTTCGCGCAGGCTGGCGAAGTATCGTATGGTAATCATCGTTTCGTTATAGAGAGCGCAGCGCTTTGCGTCAATGACATGAGTGAATTTACCCACTTCAACCGGCAGGGCAATGTCCACATGGTCGATGTCGGCGCCAAGGCCGAGACCCATCGCGTGGCGGTCGCCGAGGGCTTGATCCGCATGCAGCCGGCGACGCTGGAGATGATCGCCGGTGGCGGGCACAAGAAAGGCGATGTGCTCGGCATCGCGCGGGTGGCGGCCATCATGGGCGCAAAGCGGACCGGCGATCTGGTGCCGTTGTGTCACCCCATCGGTCTGACCCACGTGGACGTCGATTTCACGCTGGAGCCCGACGCCAGCCGGGTGCATTGTGTCGCCCGCACCGAGACCTGGGGCAAGACCGGTGTCGAGATGGAGGCGATGGTGGCCGTGCAGGTTGGGCTGACGACGATCTACGATATGTGCAAGGCGGTGGATCGCGGCATGGTGTTGGAGGATGTCCGGCTGGTGCACAAGTCCGGCGGCAAGTCGGGCGTCTGGAATCGCAACGCGCAAGGAATGGACGATGAAGCTGATTAAATGGGTGTTGCTCGCAATCCTGTTGCTGGCGGTGGTGGCCGCCGGCGCGGTGGGTTATCTGGTGGCGACACTGGACCCGAACGACTACAAGCCGCAGATCGCGGCGCAGGTGAAGAAGGCCACTGGCCGGGATCTGACCATCAGCGGCGACATCGAGTGGTCGCTGTTTCCCTGGCTGGGCCTCGATCTGGGCAAGACCACGCTGGCCAATCCGCCGGGCTTCTCGTCGCCGGTGTTCGCCGGTGTCGATCAGGTGCAGGTGCACGTGGCGCTCAAACCGCTGTTGAAGAAGCGTATCGAGACCAAGAAGATTCTGCTCAAGGGGGTCACCGCCAACCTCGAAAAGCTGGCCGGCGGCAAGGACAACTGGAGTGATCTGGCGGCTGCGGGTGAAGAGGCGCCGGCGGAGCAGGCAGAGAAGGGCGAGGCGCCAACGGCCGGCATGCCCGACTTCGACATCCGTATCGCCGGGCTGGAGCTGGTCGATGCCAGGGTCAGCTATGTCGATCACCAGAGCGGCACCTCGCTGCGTATCGACCCCTTCAACCTGCGCACCGGCGTGTTGGCGTTGGGCAGGCCGGTGCCGGTGGAGGCCGATCTCACCGCGCACCTCGACGGGTTGACGGCAACGCTGCAGCTTGCCGGCGATCTCACCGCCGATATCGAGCACGGTCGCTACCGTTTCGATGACTTGACGCTGACCAAGACGGTGAGTGGTGAGGCCATCCCCGGCGGCAGCCTCACGGCGGTGAGCCGGCTCGATGTCAAGGCCGATCTCGACCGGCAGACGCTCGACATCGACCCACTGTCGGTGGAGGTGCTCGATCTGACGCTCGACGGCAAGGCCAGCGTCCGCAAGCTGCTGGACGCCCCCGCCTACAGTGGCGAGCTGCACAGCAACACATTCAGCCCGAAGGCGTTGCTCGAAAAGCTGGGGATCGAACCGCCGGCCACGGCCGATCCGGCGGTGCTCGGCCGGACGGCGCTGGGCTTTCGTTTCAGCGGTGATACGGGGCAGGTCGTTCTGACCGATCTGGAGGCCACGCTGGACGATTCGACGTTGCGGGGCGAACTCTCGGTCGCCGATTTCGCCCGCATGGCGTTGCGTTTCAAGCTGGTGCTCGATCGGATCGATGTCGATCGTTACCTGCCGCCGGTGGGTGAAGCAAGCAGCGAGGATGTGCGTGCGGGCAAGGCCGAAGCCGGCGACAGCGACGTGATCTCGCTGCCGGAGGAGATGCTGCGAACGCTGGATCTCGACGGCACTGCGACGGTCAGACAGCTCGTCGCCAGCAAGCTGCTGTTCGAGAATGCCTCGGTCACCGTCAGGGCCAACGGCGGCAAGCTGGCCATTGCGCCGCTGTCGGCCGATCTCTATCAGGGACATGCGCGTATCGACGCGGCCCTCGACGTCACCGGCGCCACACCGCGCTACAGCGGCAAGGTGGATCTGACCGGGGTGCGCTCCGAAGGGATCCTCGAGACGTTGTTCGGCGACCGCTACCTCTCCGGCACGGCCAACTTCAAGGCCCGTGTCCAGACCGCCGGAAACACCGTCTCCGGCCTCGTGTCGGCTTTGGGTGGCCAGTTCGCCGCCAAGTTCACCGATGGCACGATCAAGGGCTCGAAGCTGTCGCGCAAGATTCATGAAGCGCAGAACGTCATTCGCAAGTTCCGTGGCAAGCCGCCGCTGACCGAGGAGATCACCGAAAACACCAAGTTCTCGCTGATGGAGGTGAGCGGCGTGATCCGCAACGGCGTCGTCGAAAGCGATGACCTGAAGATTCTTGCGCCCATCTTTCGGGCCAAGGGCCACGGCAAGGTCGATCTGCCACGGGCACGTATCGACTACACGCTGCTGCTGGCCAGCGCCGACGCCAGCGAGAAGAAACACAACTACCTGCCGATCCGTATCAGCGGGCCGTTCGACGACATCGGCATCAAGATCGAGGCCGACGAGATGGCCAAGGCCCGGGCCAAGCTGGAGCTGCAGAAGAAAAAGGCCGAACTCAAGGCCAAACTCGAAGCCGAAAAAGCCAAGCGCGAGGCCGAATTGCGCGCCAGGGCGGAGGCCGAGAAAGCCCGGCTCAAAGCCAAGGCCGATGCCGAGAAGGCGCGCCTGAAGGCCAAGGCCGAGGCGGAGGAGGCCCGTGCCCGGGAAAAACTCAAGGCAAAGGAGGAGGCGCTGAAGGAGAAACTCCAGGACGAACTCCAGAACAAGCTCAAGGGGTTGTTCCGATAGACGACTTCGCGGCCAAGGTGCTGGCCTGGTTCGACCGCCACGGCAGAAAGGATCTGCCGTGGCAACAGGCGCCGACGCCTTATCGCGTCTGGGTCTCGGAGATCATGCTGCAGCAGACCCGGGTCGCTACCGTCATCCCGTACTATCAGCGCTTCATGCGGCGTTTCCCCGATGTCGCCGCATTGGCCGCGGCCGATCAGGACGAGGTGCTGCACGCCTGGACCGGACTCGGCTACTACGCCCGTGCCCGCCATCTCCACGAGGCCGCCCGGCGTATCGTCGCCGAACACGGCGGCGTGTTGCCCTGCGACCAGCCATCGCTCGAGGCGCTGCCCGGGATCGGCCGCTCCACCGCCGGTGCGATCCGCGCGCTGGCCTGTGGTGAGCGTGCCGTCATCCTCGATGGCAATGTCAAGCGCGTTCTTGCCCGGTACCACGCCGTCGATGGCTGGCCGGGCCATGCCCGGGTGGCGAAGTGCCTCTGGTCGCTGGCCGAGGCGCACACACCGGGTCGCCGGGTGGCCGACTACACCCAGGCGATGATGGATCTCGGCGCCATGCTCTGCACCCGCAGCCGCCCCGGCTGCGATCTCTGCCCGCTTGGCGGCGACTGTGCCGCGGCCGACAGCGCCGACCCCACCGTCTGGCCCGGTCGCAAGCCGAGGAGTGACAAACCTCGCCGTCGCACGCGTATGCTGTTGCTGCGCAATGCCGCTGGCGAGCTGCTACTCCAGCGCCGTCCGGCCACCGGCCTATGGGGCGGGCTGTGGAGTCTGCCGGAGATCGGCGCCGCCGATGAACCGGCCCGATGCCTGGAGAATCGCTTTGCGCTGCGGCCTGCCGCGGTCGAGCCGTGGCCCGCCTTCGAGCACGAATTCACCCACTTCCGCCTCACCATCGAGCCATGGCTGATCGATGTGCGCGAAAGCGCCGACAGGCCGCAGGAAATGGCGCCCACCCCGGTGCTCTGGTATAACACGGCCCATCCCGCGCCGGGCGGGCTGCCCGCCCCGGTCGTCAAACTCATACAACAGTACCGGCAGCGCGCCGGTGCCACAGGAGCAGAGCAATGACACGCATGGTGAACTGTGTACTTCTGAAGAAAGAGGCCGAAGGTCTCGACCGCCCCACCTACCCCGGCGAACTGGGCAAGCGCATCTTCGAAAACGTCTCCAAGGAAGGGTGGCAGGAGTGGGTGCGCCACCAGACCATGCTCATCAACGAATACCGCCTCAGCCCGATCGACCCCAAGGCCCGCAAGTTCCTCGAAGAGGAGATGGAAAAGTTCTTCTTCGGTGAAGGCTCCAAGGTCGAAAACTGGACCCCGCCGAGCTGAAGATTGCTGGCCCGCGCGTGCTTGACGCGGTGGGCCAATACCGTTTTAATAGCGCCTCTTTTCCCCGGCCAGGTAGCTCAGTCGGTAGAGCAGGGGACTGAAAATCCCCGTGTCGGCAGTTCGATTCTGTCCCTGGCCACCATCTTATTCCGGAAGTTGAGAGACTTCTCTCGACTCACCCCAAAGCCCCGGCACCGCAGGAATCGAACTGCCGAGGCATTTCGATTATTCGGCTCATCCATGAGCCTCCCCCTTCGGGCTCGCTACGCTCATGAAAATCCGTTCCTGACGGATTTTTCTGTCCCTGGCCACCATCTTATTCCGGAAGTTGAGAGACTTCTCTCGACTCACCCCAAAAGCCCCGGCACCGCAGGAATCGAACTGCCGAGGCGTTTCAATTATTCGGCTCATCCATGAGCCTCCCCCCTTCGGGCTCGCTCCGCTCATGAAAATCCGTTCCTGACGGATTTTTCTGTCCCTGGCCACCATCTTATTCCGGAAGTTGAGAGACTTCTCTCGACTCACCCCCAAAGCCCCGGCACCGCAGGAATCGAACTGCCGAGGCGTTTCAATTATTCGGCTCATCCATGAGCCTCCCCTTCGGGCTCGCTCCGCTCATGAAAATCCGTTCCTGACGGACTGTCCCGCTTCTGGCCGTGTACCTTGTTTCCGTATCGGGATATTTGATCCGAACCAAGATCCATTAGGCAGTTGCCACCTCGTCATTGACCCGAGGTTTCACCATAAAACCCATCTAAACGATCACTTTCTTGATATTTATCTTTGACACGGCGTTTATCAAACGTTTCTAATACGCGGTACCGAAATTTTGAGGCGACTTGCTTATGTCCAAAGATACGAACTACATACTAGAAAAAGTTTCGCTGCCCAAACTTCCAACATCGTTCAAGATTCTGTTTACAGGTTATATCCTGTCAGTGGGTTTTGGTCTGTTGATGGCGGGTGTGCAGATCATGATGACGCACGGTATGGCTGATGGGAAGGTTGGTCTGTCCGTTGATGATATTGTCTACAGCTATTATGGCAATAGTAAGGGCACCAAGCTCGAGTCGAAGCTGAATGGGTCGATGAAAGCAAATGCGCCTGATGCGGAGAGGATCGAGCTGATCAAGTGGGCCAGAAACGGGGCTTCCAAGGAAGAGTGGGATGCCAAGATCGAGCCTATTGTGAAGAAGTACTGTGTGTTGTGCCATGTTCCGGGTGCGCCCATGGGTGATTTCTCGACCTATGAGAACGTCAAGAAGCATACCGACTCGGATCATGGGGCTTCATTCTCGTCTCTGACCCGCGTTTCTCACATTCACCTGTTTGGTATCGGTTTCATCTTCTTCTTCATTGGTGCCATCTTCACACTGGCGGAAGGAGTCGGATGTTTCTGGAAAGCGGTTATCGTGTTGACGCCATTCGTCTTCCTGATCATCGACATTCTCTCCTGGTGGCTGACCAAGCTGAGTCCTTCCTTCGCATGGCTGACGATTATCGGCGGTCTGGGGTACTCTGTGGCTGCAGCAATCATGCTGGGTGTGAGCCTTTGGCAGATGTGGATTACACCATTCAGAAAGAAATCCTGAGGGTAACTACTCAGCTCACCTCTGAAATCCGAGCAGCTGCTTATGTGAACTTCTCGCTGAGTAGTTGCTCCTGAGGTAGATCTTGCAGGTAATGGAGCCCGGTCTGAGTACCGGGCTTTTTTTTGCCTGCAATCTCGGATTCAGGCAAAAACCATGCATTTGATCGGTAATTTGGTTATTCTTGAGTGTCGCTGACAAACAATAATGACGGGGGCGGCAAGCGAGTGATTTCACAGGCAACGGGCGAAGCGCTGCACCTTCTGTTCACGGGTGACCGGGCGCTGTGGGAGATAATTCTGATATCCCTCACGGTATCATTGCGAGCATTGCTGCTGTGCCTGCCGGTGGGTATTGCGCTCGCTTTCCTGCTTTCCTATCTCGTTTTTCCCGGCCGGCGTCTGATTGTCATGGTTTTTCAGACGCTGATGTCGATTCCTGCCGTGGTTGTGGGATTGACCGTCTATCTGATGCTCGCGCGTCATGGCCCGTTTGGTGATCTTAAGTTGTTGTTTACGCAGTCGGCGATGGTTATTGGCCAGGTTTTGCTGAGTTTTCCTATCATCGTAGCGCTGGGGTACTCGGCGTTTCAGGCGGCGGGTCGACGAGGTTGGGAGACTGCGCGGACGCTGGGTGCCAGCCGTTCGAGGGCATTCTTTACGTTGTTGCATGAGGTGCGGTTTGGTCTGTTCGTGGCCTTTGCCGCAGCTTTTGGCAGGATCATCTCGGAGGTAGGTGTCTCCATGATGGTGGGTGGCAATATCCTGGGTTACACTCGCAATATCCCGACGGCAATCGCGCTTGAAAGCAGCAAGGGAGAGTTTGCCCAGGGGATTGCGCTGGGGATTGTGCTGATGGCAATCGCGCTGATAATGAATATCCTGCTCACGGTCTTTCAGGGCAGGGAACCGGTGGTGGTGTGAGTAATCCATGATACGTTTTGTCGAAATACACAAGCGCCACGGCAGGCATGAAATCCTGTCCGATGTTCAGCTTGAACTTCATCCGGGCGAATTTACGCTGATTACCGGAGCCAATGGGTCGGGCAAGACGACGTTGCTGCGAATCATGGCAGGTCTGGACAGACCCGACCGGGCTGGCGTGATGCTGGTGGGAGAGATGCACAGCTGGCGCAAGTCTCGCAAGGAGTTGCGCAAGCGCTGTGTCTACCTGCACCAGCGACCCTATCTGTTTTCCGGCACGGTCCTCGACAATCTCAGATTCTCACTCTCGGTCAACAAGATCCGGGGTGACGAGCGACAGGAGAAGCTGCAGAGTGCCATCGAGAACTTTTCGCTGACACGTTTGCTGACGCGAGAGGCGCGCGTGTTGTCGGGTGGTGAGCAGCAGCGCGTGGCATTGGCGCGTGCCTGCCTGACCGAGCCGGAGGTACTGCTGCTGGATGAGCCCACCGCCAATATGGATGCGGGGTCGCGCGCCCAGTTCATCTCCATTCTGATGAATTCCGGTGAGCGACGTCAGTCGGTAGTGATGGTCAGCCATGATGTTGGCGGCATGGAGTTTCACTGCGACCATCACTTCAATATGCATGATGGACAGTTGAAGGCGGTCAATCCGGAAGAGTCGGCGCTGCATCTGCACGGCGGCCTGAAGCTGGTGCGCTGAGCAAACCAGGCGCTGAAACATGATTCCTGCCGGGTCTGTCATGACCTGAGCTTCCTTGATTACGAGAGCCGAATTTCACGATGAGCAGTCAGAAAACCCAACACCCGACGAGTTGCGCAGATTCCACCGAGCCAGGGACCTTGTCTGTCGAGGATGCGCGCAAGCGTATTCTGCAGCAGATTGCACCGGTCAGTGGCTACGAAAAGGTGGCAATCCGTGCTGCGCTGGGTCGGATACTGGATGAGCCGGTCATCTCCCCGGTCAACGTGCCCGCGCACCGCAACTCGGCGATGGATGGGTTTGCCGTGCGAGGCGATGCATTGCCGGATACCGGGGCAACTGCCGAGTTTGCCTGTGTTGGCACCGTCTATGCCGGACATCCATTTGCCGTTGAGGTCGGGGAAGGGGAATGCGTCCGGATCATGACGGGTGCGCCCATGCCGGAAGCACTGGATACCGTCATTATGCAGGAGCAGGCGGAGTTCGATGGTCAGACGCTGTGCATTGGTGACGGGCACCGAGCCGGACAGAATGTGCGACAGGCGGGTGAAGATATGGCGCAAGGCAGTGTGGTGTTTGCGCCTGGCAGAAAGATGACCGCAGCGGATCTGGGCGTGGTTGCATCCCTGGGCATCGCCGAACTGGCGGTCAAGAGGCGGCCTGTAGTGGCCTTTTTCTCGACTGGGGATGAATTGCGTTCGATTGGCGAGCCATTGAGTGAGGGGGAGATCTATGATAGCAACCGCTACACCCTGTACGGCATGCTGGCCGGATTGGGGGTCGATATGCTTGATATGGGGGTGATTGCCGATGAGCCTGATGCGATGCGTCGGGCTTTCAACGATGCTGCCGATCATGCGGACATGATTATCACCAGCGGTGGTGTGTCGGTGGGCGAAGCAGACTATATCAAGCCGATCCTGCAAGAGCTGGGTGAGATTACCTTCTGGAAAATTGCTATGAAGCCGGGTCGCCCACTTACCTTTGGCAAGCTGGGTAAAGCGGCATTTGTTGGTCTGCCGGGGAACCCTGTGGCGGTCATGGTGGCCTTCTATCAATTCGCCTTGCCGGCTTTGCAGTACATGATGAG
>CAZTOZ010000043.1:0-2134 GCA_964614535.1 uncultured Thiotrichales bacterium
GTTCGCGGCCGATGGCGGTTTCCGCTATACGCCGGCACCGGACTACAACGGCAGCGACGGCTTCATCTATCGCGTCAGCGACGGCAACGGCAGCCACACGGACGTTCGGGTACTGCTGGAAATTCAACCGGTCAACGACGCACCCCTGGCCGTCGATGGTCATATCATACTGGACGAGGACAGTAGCCGCGTGCTCTCGGTCGCCGACTTCGGTTATGCAGACGTCGATGGCGACCCCATGCGAGAAATCGAGATCGCCACCCTCCCCGGCGCCGGCACGCTGACCCTCGATGGCCAATCCGTTACCGCCGGGCAGCGCATCGCCATTGCCGACATCGAACAGGGCCGGCTGCGGTTCACGCCGGAAGCCGATGCCTTTGCCGACCTCTATGCCAGGATCGGTTTCCGGGTATTCGACGGACAAGCCTTCAGCACGACGGTCGGCACCTTGCGCATCACCGTCCGTGGCATCGACGACGCCTCCATCGTCATCGCCCCCGAACGCATCGATGTGCCGATGAACAGCAACGTCGTTTTCGGTGCCGATCTCGATCTATCGATCGAGGATCCCGATGAAGCCGACCAGCTTCAAACATTGGTGATTCACGTCACCAGCGGCAGGCTGACGCTGACGACAACCGAAGGGCTGGACAGCGCCGAAGGACTGGAAACCACCACCCTGACGCTGACGGGAACCACCCGCTCGCTCAACGACGCCTTCGAGTCCCTGATCTTTCTGCCGGAACCGGGGTTTGCGGGCGACGTGGTCATGACCCTGGTGGCCGATGCAGCGGGCAGCCGCCTCGATGTCCCCACCATCGATACCCGCATCGTGCTGAGACTGGCCACCCCCGTCGTGCCCCCGACGATTCCCTCCAGCGGGGAGCCGGCTGGCGGCGATGAACAACCGCCCCCGCCAACGCTGGGCGACGACTTCTCCACACCCCACCATGCCGCCGCGAAAGATCCGCTTATGGTCCCGACCCGCTCTTTCGATGACAGGCCGGCGCTGCGGGCCGGGGTGCTGGACGACGCATCCCCCCTTCGATGGAGGCCCGCCACGGACCGAGCGATCCCGTCCCGCCGCGATTTGCCCGGCTCGGTCGAACTGGCGACGATGACGACGCGGAACCCGGCATTCGACTGGTCCTCGCGGCTGCAAGGCATGCTCGACGATCAGATGGACCCATCGCAGGCCCCGACGTCAAACCAAGCCAACCAGACATTCTCGCTCCGCCTGCCCCGGTTTCAGGACGACGACGGCAACGCCTCCAACGATGCCGACGTCACCCTCCGCAGCATTACCTACACCGCCGCCACCGGCTTCACCCTGGGCACCATATTGTGGATGATACGGTCCGGCTCGCTGCTGACCTCGCTGCTGCTGGCTTCCCCGGCGTGGCGCAATCTCGACCCATTACCGGTGCTCGATCGAGAGGAAGACGAGGACACCCCGTCAGACGACGACGATGCCACCTTCGAGCGGATGGTGTTCGAGCCGGTGGAACACGAGCATGGATAGACAAGCACAACGAAAAAGGCCCGACCGGTCTGGTCGGGCCTTGGGCTGTATGGTGCCGGCACCAAGAGTCGAACTCGGGACCTACTGATTACAAATCAGTTGCTCTACCAACTGAGCTATGCCGGCGGTACTGCGAAGCAGGGGCGACACTATAGTGCGTCACCAATATTTTTCAAGTATCGGCACCACCGATTCACGGTGGCCGATTCACTCTCCCTTCCCCCTCTCGTCATCCTCCTCGGCCTGCCGCGAAGAATAGAAGTAGGTACCGAACGTCATACGCCGGTCGGCATCGGGCTTTCCTTCCGATGCCTGATGCAGCTCGAGCGCCCGCTGGTTCAGTTTCAACAGCGCTTCCATCCCCAGTTGGCGGGCATAGTCGGCCAATTTCTCGACATCCGCATGCAGACGCTCTGGGAAGAAGGAACGCTGAGCAACGACCGGATCACCGCATTACGCATCAATCAGGAGGAGGACGACGAGGACCGCCGCGACGGCATCGCCGACGAGATCGAACTGGCCGACTGAACCGGGGCGTGCGGCTCATCCCGCCCGCCGCAGCGGCAGTCCGTCCGGCACGGGCCGTGCCACCGACCCGGCGTTCCGGTCGTC
>CAZTOZ010000044.1:0-15483 GCA_964614535.1 uncultured Thiotrichales bacterium
AGATGGTCATGCCTGGGGACAACGTGAAGATCACGGTGAGCCTGATTGCGCCGATTGCGATGGAAGAGGGGCTGCGCTTTGCGATCCGCGAGGGTGGTCGTACCGTAGGCGCCGGTGTTGTATCCAAAATTATTGAGTGATACCCTGTTCGGCCCCATGCGACAGCGGCAGCGTGTGTCTGCCGCTGTCTTGTTTTTTGTAACCGCTTGGTATGCACCGCTTCAAGCGTCGTCACAGTAAGGTTTTGCCCTGCCCTTTTCGGGATTTGTCGCGAAAGCTCCTCTGATCCGGCGTCCTGTGGTAATCCGGGCAGTTGCTTTTTCTAGGCCAGTGGCTCAATTGGTAGAGCAGCGGTCTCCAAAACCGCAGGTTGGGGGTTCGAGTCCCTCCTGGCCTGCCATTATTCGAGATAGTGGCAGCACTAACGGTCGTCTGCGAAGAGTCTATGTCCAAAGATAGCAAGGAATCCCCGTCGTCCCCGCAGGACAAGCTGAAGCTTGCCGGTGCGCTGGCGCTCGTCGCCGCGGGTATCGTCGGCTTCTACTACTTCTCCGAGGGCTCGAATCTCTATCGGGTGCTGGGGATGCTGGCGCTGTTCGGTGTTGCCGCCGCGTTGTTTCTCACCACTGAGAAGGGGCAGTCGCTGCTGGCCTTTATGCGTGGTGCGCGCGCCGAGGTGCGCAAGATGGTCTGGCCCACCCGCCAGGAAGCGCTGCAGACGACGCTGATCGTCATGGTGCTCGTGGTGATCGTGGGTATTTTTCTCTGGCTCGTCGATATGGTTCTCGGTTGGGGAGTCAGGCAAGTGATTGGGGGAGCCTGACATGGCCCTGCGTTGGTATGTTGTGCACGCCTACTCCGGCTTCGAGTTGCAGGTGAAGCGCTCGCTGGAGGAGCGTATCAAGCGTTACGGCATGGAAGAGTATTTCGGCGAGATCCTTGTGCCCACCGAGGAGGTGGTCGAGATGCGCGAGGGCCAGAAACGTCGTAGCGAGCGCAAGTTCTTCCCCGGCTATGTGCTGGTGCAGATGGAGGTCAACGAAGACACCTGGCATCTGGTCAAGGACGTGCCCAAGGTGCTCGGTTTCATCGGCGGAACCAGTGACAAGCCGGCGCCGATCTCCGAGAAGGAGGTCGATGTCATTCTCAATCGTGTGCAGGAGGGGGTGGAGAAGCCTCGTCCCAAGGTGTTGTTCGACGTTGGCGAGGTCGTGCGGGTCATCGATGGTCCGTTCAACGATTTCAACGCCGTCATCGAGGAAGTCAACTACGAGAAGAACCGGCTGCTGGCCGCCGTGCAGATGTTCGGCAGATCCACGCCGGTCGAGCTCGAATTCCATCAGGTAGAGAAGACCTGAATTTCCGTCAATGTCGGGGAGCGCGGGCCCTCGGGCGTGCCGCGCGTCTGTACCCGTAACAGGAGTAACCCATGGCCAAGAAGATCGAAGCCTATATCAAGCTGCAGGTTCCTGCAGGCGAGGCGAACCCCAGTCCGCCGGTCGGCCCCGCGCTGGGTCAGCACGGCGTCAACATCATGGAGTTCTGCAAGGCGTTCAACGCGCAGACCCAGAAGGTGGAGAAGGGGCTGCCGATTCCCGTCGTCATCACGGTATTCAACGACAAGAGCTTTACTTTCGTCACCAAGACGCCGCCCGCGTCGATCCTGCTGAAGAAGGCGGCCGGGATCAAGAGCGGCAGCGCCGTGCCCAATATGAACAAGGTTGGCAAGGTCACGCGCGAGCAGCTCGAGGAGATCGCCACCCTGAAGAAGCCGGATCTCACGGCGGCGGATATGGATGCCGCGGTTCGCACCATTGCGGGTACCGCGCGGAGCATGGGTCTCGAAGTCGAGGGGGTGGTGTAAATGGCTAAGCTGAGCAAGCGCATGAAGGCCGCGCGCGAAAAGGTGGATCCTCAAAAGCAGTACGAAGCCTCCGAAGCCATGCGGTTGGTCAAGGAGACCGCCATGGCCAAGTTCGTCGAATCCGTCGATGTGGCGGTCAACCTCGGCGTCGATCCGCGCAAGTCGGATCAGGTCGTGCGGGGTGCGACCGTGCTGCCGAAGGGGACGGGGCAGAGCGTCCGCGTCGCGGTCTTCGCCCAGGGCGAGAACGCCGACAAGGCCCGGGAGGCGGGTGCCGACATCGTCGGTTTCGAGGACCTGGCCGAAGAGGTGAAGAAAGGCAACATGGATTTCGATGTCGTCATCGCCACTCCCGATGCGATGCGCGTCGTGGGGCAGCTTGGTCAGATCCTCGGTCCGCGCGGACTGATGCCGAATCCGAAGGTTGGCACCGTTACGCCGGATGTCGAGTCCGCGGTGAAGAATGCCAAGGCTGGGCAGGTGCGTTATCGCACCGACAAGGCCGGCATCATCCACTGCGTCATTGGCAAGGCCGATTTTGCCGAGGCCGATCTGGAGGAGAATCTCAACGCTCTGCTGGCCGACCTGATCAAGCTCAAGCCGTCGTCGGCCAAGGGTGTCTATGTGAAGAAGGTTTCGGTTGCGGCCACCATGGGCCCTTCCGTGACCATCGACAAGAGCTCCCTGGCGATCTGATCGCCGGGGGTTTCCCACTTTGATCCACCGGCGGGAAGCCGGTGGTCATCGAAGACCGCAGGTGCCAGGCAAGGCCTGGCTTAATGGGTGGTTCCCGGCCTGCGCAGATGGTGTAACCCGGGTTGAACCTGCCACGGGAGCACCGCTGGTGTCAGCGCCCAGGCGCTGATGTTCGTGAACCGTGGCAGGCCCAGGTGGCTGCCACAAGAGGAGAGCTAATCGTGGCTTTGAATCTCGAAGGCAAGAAGAAAGTTGTTGCTGAGGTTGCTGCGGTGGCTGCTGAGGCCCATTCCGCGATTGCAGCAGAGTATCGCGGTCTGGTCGTGGGTGAGATGACCGAATTGCGCGCCAAGGCGCGGGAATCGGGGGTCTACCTGCGAGTGGTCAAAAACACGCTCGCGCGTCGGGCCGTGGAAGGCACCCAGTTCGAGTGCATGCAGGAGGGCTTCGTCGGCCCGCTGATGCTTGCATTCTCGCTGGAGGATCCCGGCTCGGCGGCTCGTTTGCTGAAGGATTTCGCCAAGGAGCATGAAGCCCTGCAGGTGAAGATGATCGGTATGTCCGGTCAGGTCCATGATGCATCCGAGCTTGCGCGTTTCGCGAGTCTGCCGACGAAGGATCAGGCCATCAGTATGCTGATGTCCGTGATGAAGGCGCCGGTGGAGAAGCTCGCCAGAACCCTCAACGAGGTGCCTGGCAAGCTGGTGCGTACAGTAGCCGCCATACGCGATCAGAAAGAATCCGCCGCCTGAGTTCAGGTCGGTTCAACCCGTTAGATATTTGTATTTAGGAGAGTAACAATGGCTGTTTCCAAAGAAGACATTCTTGACGCAATTGCGGAAATGTCGGTAATGGATGTCGTCGATCTGATTTCGGCGATGGAAGAGAAATTTGGCGTTTCCGCTGCGGCGGCCGTGGCGGCCGTGCCGGTTGCCGGCGCCGGTGGCGACGAAGGTGGTGCCGAGGCGAAGGACGAGTTCGATGTCGTCATGACCAGCTTCGGCAACAGCAAGGTGGGCGTCATCAAGGTCGTGCGTGGCATCACCGGCCTGGGCCTGAAAGAGGCCAAGGACATGGTCGAGGGCGTGCCGTCCACGATCAAGGAAGGTGTTACCAAGGACGAAGCCGAGGAGCTCAAGAAGCAACTCGAAGAGGCTGGCGCAACCGTCGAGCTCAAGTAACCCTGAGTTTGCTGGCTCACAATCGTCGGTTTCTACCGATCAGGCTGGCAGCCTCCGCGGCTGTCGGCCTTTTTCTGTTTCCCCTGTGTGATCAGGGCGCGAAATCTGGCACCTGATAGAAAAGAGGTTTGATAATGGCATATAGCTTTACGGAGAAGAAACGTATTCGTAAGGATTTTGGTAAACGCCCCACAGTATTGGACGTACCGTTCCTTCTTTCCACCCAGTTGGACTCTTTTCGCCAGTTTTTGCAGACAGATGTTCCAAAGGATGAGCGAAAGGACGCCGGTCTGCACGGCGCCTTCAATTCCGTATTCCCCATCGTCAGCTACTCCGGCTATGTTCAGCTGGAGTATGTCGACTACCGTCTCGGCACGCCGATGTTCGACATCAACGAGTGTCGGCTGCGGGGCGCGACCTATGCCGCACCGCTGCGCGTCACGCTCCGCCTGGTCATCTATGACAAGGATGCGCCAGCGGGCAAGAAGGTCGTCAAGGATGTAAAGGAGCAGGAGGTCTACATGGGCGAAATGCCCCTGATGACCGATACCGGCACCTTCATCATCAACGGCACCGAGCGGGTCATCGTCTCCCAGTTGCACCGTTCGCCGGGGGTGTTCTTCGACCACGACAAGGGCAAGACCCACTCGTCGGGCAAACTGTTGTTCAACGCAAGGGTCATTCCTTACCGCGGTTCGTGGCTCGATTTCGAGTTCGATCCGAAGGACAACGTCTTCGTCCGCATCGACCGTCGGCGCAAGTTGCCGGCGACGATTCTGCTGCGGGCGTTGGGCTACACCAACGAGGAGATTCTCGAGACTTTCTACGACTTCCAGAAGGTCAGGCTCAAGGGCGACGGCAAGTACGAGATCCAAATCGATCCCCAGGATCTCAAGGGTGAGCAGGCGGCCTTCGACATTCGGGTCAAGGGCAAGAAGCTGGTCGAGACCGGCAAGCGGATCACCGTGCGTCACGTCAAAGCGCTGGAGAAGGCGGGTATCGACACCTTCGAGGTGCCGCGTGAGTATCTGGAGACCAAGATTCTGGCCCGTGACATCGTCGATACCGAAACGGGCGAGGTGATCGCCCACGCCAACGATGAGCTGACCGGCGAGCGTATCGAGGCGCTGGAGAAGGCGGGTGTCAAAGAGATCGAGGTGCTGTTCATCAACGAGGTGGATCGCGGGCCGTATATCTCTCAGACATTGCAGATTGATCCCACCCGTACGCCGCTGGAGGCGCAGGTGGAGATCTACCGGATGATGCGCCCGGGCGAGCCACCGACCAAGGAGGTGGCCGAGCAACTGTTCGAGAACCTCTTTTTCAATGCCGATCGATACGATCTGTCGGACGTCGGCCGGATGAAATTTGACCGCCGCCTCGGGCGCGAGAATTCGTCGGGTTCCGGTGTACTGGACAAGGAGGACATTCTCGCCGTACTCAAGACGCTGATCGATATTCGCAACGGCAAGGGCGTGGTCGATGACATCGATCACCTCGGCAACCGCCGGATTCGCAGCGTGGGCGAGATGGCCGAAAACCAGTTCCGAGTCGGCCTGGTGCGTGTAGAGCGCGCCGTAAAGGAGCGTCTCTCAGTGGCCGAGAGCGAAGGGCTGATGCCGCAGCAGTTGATCAACGCCAAGCCGGTGGTGGCGGCGGTCAAGGAGTTCTTCGGTTCCAGCCAGTTGTCGCAGTTCATGGATCAGAACAATCCGCTGTCGGAGGTTACCCACAAGCGTCGGATCTCGGCACTCGGGCCGGGCGGCCTGACGCGCGAGCGTGCCGGTTTCGAGGTGCGCGACGTGCACCCGACGCACTACGGGCGGGTCTGCCCGATCGAGACGCCGGAAGGGCCGAACATCGGTTTGATCAATTCGTTGGCGGTCTATGCCCGCACCAACGAGTACGGTTTTCTCGAGACGCCTTACCGCAAGGTCGAGAATGGCCAGGTGACCGACGAGATCAGTTATCTGTCGGCGATCGAGGAGGCGAACTTGGTCATTGCCCAGGCCAATGCGGCCATCGACGACAATGGCAAGCTCATCGACGAGATGGTCTCCTGCCGCCATATGAACGAATTTACGCTGGCGCCGCCCGACAAGGTGGACTACATGGACGTCTCGCCCCGCCAGATCGTCTCGGTGGCGGCATCGTTGATCCCGTTCCTCGAGCACGACGATGCCAACCGGGCGCTGATGGGCTCGAACATGCAACGCCAGGCGGTTCCGTGTCTGCGCGCCGAGAAGCCGCTGGTCGGCACCGGCATGGAGCGGGTGGTGGCCGTCGATTCCGGTTCCGCGGTGGTGGCGAAGCGCGGCGGCCGGGTCGATTCGGTCGACTCTGGCCGTATCGTCGTCCGTGTCAACGACGACGAGACCGTCGCCGGGGAGGCGGGTGTCGATATCTACCGCACCCGCAAGTATTCGCGTTCCAACCAGAACACCTGCATCAATCAGCGACCGCTGGTCAATCCGGGCGACGTGGTGGCGCGTGGCGACGTGCTGGCCGATGGATCTTCCACCGACCTCGGTGAGCTGGCGCTGGGGCAGAACATGATGGTCGCGTTCATGCCCTGGAACGGTTACAACTTCGAGGACTCCATACTCGTCTCCGAGCGCGTGGTGCAGGAGGACCGCTTCACGACGATCCATATCGAGGAGCTGACCTGTGTGGCGCGGGACACCAAGCTGGGGCCGGAGGAGGTCACCGCCGATATCCCCAACGTCAACGAGAGTCTGCTGGCGAAGCTGGACGACTCCGGCATCGTCTACATCGGTGCCGAGGTGAAGCCGGGTGACATCCTGGTCGGCAAGGTGACGCCGAAGGGCGAGACGCAGCTGACGCCGGAGGAGAAACTACTGCGCGCCATCTTTGGCGAGAAGGCGTCCGATATCAAGGATACGTCGCTGCGGGTCGGTTCGGGCACCTACGGAACGGTACTCGATGTACGCGTCTATACCCGTGATGGCGTGAAGAAGGACAAGCGCGCGCTGCAGATCGAAGAGGCGGAGATGGAGCGCATCCGCCACGACCTCCGCGACGAGATGCGCATCTACGAGGACGACATCTATGCGCGGGTGCGTGCGCTGCTGATGGGCAAGGTGGCCAAGAGTGGTCCCGACCTGAAGGCCGGCAGCAAGATCACCAAGACCTATCTCGATTCGCTGGATCGCAAGCGCTGGTTCGAGATCAACATGAAGGACGACGGTATCAACGACCAGCTCGAGAGCCTGCGCAGCGTGATCGACGGCCAGGAAGAGGTCTTCCAGGAGCGAATGCGCGAGGCGCGCGCCAAGCTCGATGCCGGTGACGATCTGGCGCCGGGCGTACTGAAAATGATCAAGGTCTATCTGGCCGTCAAGCGTCGGGTGCAGCCGGGCGACAAGATGGCGGGGCGGCACGGCAACAAGGGTGTCATCTCGCAGATCGTGCCGGTCGAGGACATGCCGTATCTCGAAGATGGCACGCCGGTCGACATCGTGCTCAACCCGTTGGGCGTGCCGTCGCGGATGAACGTGGGCCAGGTACTGGAGGTGCATCTGGGCTGGGCGGCCAAAGGGCTCGGCCTCAAGATCGGGCAGATGCTCGATGCGCAGAAGAAGGCGGCCGAGGTGCGCAAATTCGTCACCGAGATCTACGCCACCGGGGGTAAGCAGCAGGACATCGGCAGCCTCAGCGACGACGAGATCCTCGCATTGGCCGAGAACCTGCGCGAAGGGGTGCCGATGGCGACGCCGGTCTTCGATGGTGCCACCGAGCAGGAGATCAAATCCATGCTCAAGCTCGCCGATCTCCCCGAGTCGGGTCAGACGGTGCTCTACGACGGGCGCACCGGCGATCCGTTCGATCGCCCGGTGACCGTGGGCTACATGCATATGCTGAAGCTCAACCATCTGGTGGACGACAAGATGCATGCGCGCTCCACCGGTCCATACAGCCTGGTAACGCAGCAGCCGCTGGGCGGCAAGGCGCAGTTTGGCGGCCAGCGTTTCGGTGAGATGGAGGTGTGGGCGCTGGAGGCCTATGGCGCCGCCTATACGCTGCAGGAGATGCTGACGGTCAAGTCGGACGACGTCGTCGGCCGCAACAAGATGTACAAGAACATCGTCGATGGCAACCATCGCATGGAGGCCAACATGCCGGAGTCGTTCAACGTATTGATGAAAGAAATTCGGTCGCTTGGCCTCAATATCGAGCTGGAACAGGACTAGGTCCGGGAGTTATTAGCAGATGAAAGATTTACTGAACCTGTTCAAGAAGCAGAGCGAGCAGGAGCATTTCGATGCCATCCGGGTGGGGCTGGCCTCGCCGGAGACGATTCGCTCCTGGTCTTTTGGCGAAGTCAAAAAGCCGGAGACGATCAACTACCGGACCTTCAAGCCGGAGCGCGACGGCCTGTTTTGCGCCAAGATCTTCGGCCCGGTCAAGGACTATGAGTGTCTCTGCGGAAAGTACAAGCGACTCAAGCATCGCGGCGTCGTCTGCGAGAAATGCGGCGTCGAGGTCACCCAGACCAAGGTGCGCCGTGAGCGCATGGGCCACATCGAGCTGGCCAGCCCGGTCGCTCATATCTGGTTCCTCAAGTCGCTGCCGTCGCGGATCGGCCTGCTGCTGGACATGACGCTGCGCGACATCGAGCGCGTGCTCTATTTCGAGGCCTACTGTGTCACCGACCCGGGTTTGACGCCGCTGGAAAAAGGCCAGCTGCTGTCGGACGAGGCCTACCTCGAGGCGGTCGAGGAGTACGGTGACGACTTCGACGCAAAGATGGGCGCCGAGGCGGTTCTGGCGTTGCTCAAGGGCGTCGATCTGCGGATGGAGGCCGAAGAGCTGCGGGTGGCGATGGGCGAGACCAAGTCGGAGACCAAGCTGAAGCGGATCTCCAAGCGCCTCAAGCTGGTCGAGTCGTTTCTGGAGTCGGGCAACAAGCCGGAGTGGATGATCCTGTCGGTGTTGCCGATTCTGCCGCCCGACTTGCGTCCGCTGGTGCCGCTCGACGGAGGGCGTTTCGCGACCTCCGATCTGAACGACCTCTATCGCCGCGTCATCAACCGCAACAACCGCTTGAAGCGGCTGCTGGAGCTGAACGCGCCCGACATCATCGTGCGCAACGAAAAGCGGATGCTCCAGGAGGCGGTCGATGCGCTGCTCGACAATGGGCGTCGCGGCCGCGCCATCACTGGCACCAACCGCCGTCCGCTCAAGTCGCTGTCCGACATGATCAAGGGCAAGCAGGGGCGTTTCCGCCAGAACCTGCTCGGCAAGCGTGTCGACTACTCCGGCCGTTCGGTCATCGTCGTCGGCCCGACGTTGAAGCTGCACCAGTGCGGTCTGCCGAAGAAGATGGCGCTGGAGCTTTTCAAGCCATTCATTTTCGGCCTGCTGAACCGTCGTGGTCTGGCCACCACCATCAAGGCGGCAAAGAAGGCGGTCGAGCGCGGTGGACCGGAGGTATGGGATATCCTCGACGAGGTGATCCGCGAGCACCCGGTGCTGCTCAATCGGGCGCCGACGCTGCACCGTCTTGGAATACAGGCGTTCGAACCGGTGCTGGTGGAAGGCAAGGCGATTCGCCTGCATCCGCTGGTTTGCGCCGCCTTCAACGCCGATTTCGATGGTGACCAGATGGCCGTCCACCTGCCGCTCTCCATCGAGGCGCAGCTGGAGGCGCGGGCGTTGATGATGTCGTCGAACAACGTGCTGTCGCCGGCCAACGGTGAGCCGATCATCGTGCCGTCGCAGGATATCGTCCTCGGCCTCTATTACATGACCCGCGAAAAGATCAACGTCAAGGGCGAGGGGATGATCTTCGCCGACGTCGATGAAGTGCATCGGGCCTACGAGAATGGCCAGGTCGAGCTGCATGCGCGCATCAAGGCGCGCATTACCGAGGTGGTGGCCAACGACAAGGGCGAGAACGAGACGGTGCAGCGGTTGGTCGACACGACGGTGGGGCGCGCGTTGCTGTCGTCGATCGTGCCGCCGGGAATGAGCTTCGACGTGGTCAACTGCGACCTCAACAAGAAGGCGATCTCCAATCTGATCAATACCTGCTATCGCCAGGTTGGTCTGAAAGAGACGGTCGTCTTTGCCGACAAGCTGATGTACACCGGCTTCAAATATGCGATGAAGTCGGGTGTCTCTTTCTGCGCCGACGACATGGTGATTCCCGAGGAGAAGGAGAAGATCCTGGCCGAGGCCGAGGAGCAGGTGAAGCAGGTCGAGCAGCAGTACGCGGCCGGCTTGGTCACCCACGGCGAGCGCTACAACAAGGTCGTCGATATCTGGACCCACACCAACGATCAGATCGCCAAGGCGATGATGGCCAATCTCGGTCACGAGGAGGTCACCAATGCCGAGGGCAAGAAGGAGCAGCAGCCGTCGTTCAACTCGATCTTCATGATGGCCGACTCCGGGGCGCGGGGTTCCGCCGCCCAGATCCGTCAGCTGGCGGGGATGCGGGGATTGATGGCCAAGCCGGATGGCTCGATCATCGAGCAGCCGATCACGGCCAACTTCCGTGAAGGTTTGAATGTGTTGCAGTACTTCATTTCCACCCACGGTGCCCGCAAAGGGCTGGCCGATACCGCGCTGAAGACTGCCAACTCCGGTTATCTGACGCGGCGGCTGGTCGATGTGGCCCAGGATTTGGTCATCATCGAGGACGACTGCGGCACCGAAGAGGGCATTCTGATGAAACCGATCGTCTCCGGTGGTGAGGTGGTCGAGCCGCTCGGCGACCGGGTGTTGGGCCGCACCGTGGCCAAGGACGTGATCAAGCCGGGCGGCCGCAAGGTGCTGATTCCCGCCGGCACGCTGTTGGACGAAGGGTGGATCGACAAGCTCAATGAGCTGGGTGTCGATGAAATCCTGGTGCGTTCGCCGCTCACCTGCGAGACCCGTTACGGCTGCTGCGCGAGCTGCTACGGCCGTGACCTGGCGCGGGGCTACCGCGTCAACATCGGCGAAGCGGTGGGTGTGATCGCGGCCCAGTCGATCGGCGAGCCCGGCACGCAGCTGACGATGCGGACCTTCCACATCGGTGGCGCGGCCTCCGGCGCCGCGGCGGTCAGCAGCATCGAGGTGCGCAATGCCGGTACCGTCAAGCTGCTGAAGATCAAGAGCGTGACCAACTCCGATGGCAATCTGGTGACGGTCTCCCGCTCGGGGGCCATCAGCATCATCGACGAGCATGGTCGCGAGCGGGAGCGCTACAAACTGCCGTACGGCGCGATCCTGACCGTCAAGGATGGCGACAAGGTCGAAGCGGGACAGGAGATCGCCACCTGGGATCCGCACACCCACCCGATCGTCACCGAGGTGGCGGGCAAGGTGAAGTTCTACGACTTCATCGAGGGGGTCACCGTCGGCAAGCAGGTGGACGAGGTCACCGGTCTGACCTCGACCGTGGTCATCGACCCGAAATCGCGCGGCGCCGCAGGCAAGGATCTGCGGCCGATGGTCAAGCTGGTGGACGAGGATGGCAACGATGTCAATCTCGCCGGCACCAATATTCCGGCCAATTATGTGCTGCCCGGTGGCGCCATCGTCGGTCTCGAGGACGGCGCCAGCGTCGCGATCGGTGACGTGCTCGCTCGGATTCCGCAGGAGTCCACCAAGTCGCGGGACATCACCGGGGGTCTGCCGCGCGTCGCCGACCTGTTCGAGGCGCGCAAGCCGAAAGAGCCGGCCATCATGGCCGAAGCCACCGGCACGATCTCGTTCGGCAAGGAGACCAAGGGCAAGCAGCGTCTGGTCATCACCGACGAGAACGGCGAGACCTACGAGGAGTTGATCCCCAAGTGGCGGCATATCGACGTCTTCGAGGGCGAACACGTGGAGAAGGGCGAGATCATCGCCGACGGCGAGCCCAGTTCGCACGACATTCTGCGTCTGCTCGGTATCTCGGCGTTGGCGGAGTATGTCGTCCAGGAGATTCAGGATGTGTACCGTCTCCAGGGCGTGAAGATCAACGACAAGCACATCGAGGTCATCATTCGCCAGATGCTGCGCAAGGTGGAGATCATCGATCCGGGCGACACCAAGCTGCTCAAGGGGGAGCAGGTGGACCGTTCGCGCGTGCTCGACGAGAACGACAAGTGCCTCGAGCAGGGGCGCGTGCCGGCGACCTTCCGCGATGTGTTGCTGGGCATCACCAAGGCATCGCTGGTCACCGAGTCGTTCATCTCCGCGGCGTCGTTCCAGGAGACCACCCGTGTCCTCACCGAGGCGTCGGTTCGTGGCGCGCGGGACGATCTGCGTGGATTGAAGGAGAACGTCATCGTCGGCCGCCTCATTCCGGCCGGTACCGGCCTGTCACATCACCGTGAAAAACGTCGCAAGCGCTCGATTGACAGCGTCTACAACGAGATGATGGGTGGCGGTTCCGAATCGGCCACCGGCAGCACCGTTTCACTCGATACGCCGGTGGATGAGTCGGCCGATTAGTCAGCAACCGGCGTCAATAGTGCGTGGCCGATTTTGTGCTTGACAGCACATCGGCCGCTCACTAGAATGCGCCACCCCCGACAGACCTAGGCTCATCCCGGGTCTGTCGTTTCTGTTTAGGGCGGGAGAAACCTGAGAAAACATGGCAACGATCAACCAGTTAGTACGCAAGCCGAGAAAGCGTAAACCATCGAAGAGCAATGTCCCTGCGTTGGAGGCCTGTCCACAGCGTCGAGGGGTCTGTACGCGTGTCTATACCACCACGCCGAAGAAGCCGAACTCGGCGATGCGGAAGGTGGCGCGGGTGCGTCTGACCAACGGGTACGAGGTGACCAGTTATATCGGTGGTGAGGGCCACAATCTGCAGGAGCACTCGGTGGTGCTGATTCGCGGTGGTCGTGTCAAGGACTTGCCTGGTGTTCGTTATCATGTCGTGCGTGGCAGCCTCGATACCCAGGGCGTTGCAAATCGTATGCAGGCGCGTTCCAAGTACGGAACCAAGCGTCCCAAGAAGTAAGGTAATCAGCTATGTCGAGAAGAGCCAGAGCGCCGAAGCGCAAGATTCTGCCTGATCCGAAATACAAGAGCCTGGAATTGGCGAAGTTCATCAACATCGTCATGAAGGACGGCAAAAAGTCGGTGGCCGAAAAAATTCTCTATGGTGCGATCGACATCATCGAGGAGAAAATGAAGGTGGACGGTCCCGAGGCTGTCAGCAAGGCGATCGAAAATGTCGCGCCGTTGGTGGAGGTCAAGTCCCGCCGGGTCGGTGGTGCCACCTACCAGGTTCCCGTCGAGGTGCGTCCGGTGCGGCAGAAGGCGCTGGCGATGCGCTGGTTGTCCGAGGCTGCGCGCAAGCGTGGTGAGAAGTCGATGGCGCAGAAGCTCGCCGGCGAGTTGATGGATGCCGCCGAAGGTCGTGGATCGGCTGTCAAGAAGCGTGAGGATACGCACCGCATGGCGGAGGCCAACAAGGCCTTTGCTCACTATCGCTGGTAGATCGGAAAAAAAGGAAGGAGCAGAGTGGCGCGTACGACTCCCATCGAGCGATACCGCAACATCGGTATCATGGCGCATATCGATGCGGGCAAGACGACGACCACGGAGCGGATTCTTTTCTATACCGGTGTGTCGCACAAGATTGGCGAGGTTCATGACGGTGCGGCCACGATGGACTGGATGGAGCAGGAGCAGGAGCGGGGGATCACCATTACCTCGGCGGCGACCACCTGCTTCTGGAGTGGCATGGAGCGCCAGTTCGACAAGCACCGGATCAATATCATCGATACCCCGGGGCATGTGGATTTCACGATCGAGGTCGAGCGCTCGCTGCGGGTGCTCGACGGGGCCTGCGCGGTTTTTTGCGCGGTCGGGGGTGTCGAGCCGCAGTCGGAAACGGTTTGGCGTCAGGCGAACAAGTACGGCGTGCCCCGGATGGTGTTCGTCAACAAGATGGATCGCGCGGGCGCTGATTTTCTGCGCGTGATCGAGCAGATTCGGGAACGGCTCGGCGCCAATCCCGTGCCGGTCCAGTTGCCGATCGGGGCGGAGGAGAATTTCGTCGGCGTCGTCGATCTGATCGGCATGCGCGCGCTCTACTGGAGCGAGGAAGATCGTGGCGTCACCTTCGAGGCGAAGGAGATCCCGTCGGACATGATGGCGCTCTGCGACGAATATCGTGAAAAGCTCTGCGAAGCCGTTGCGGAGGCCGATGAGGTGTTGATGGATCGCTATCTCGAAGATGGCGAGCTCGGCGCTGAAGAGATCGTCGCGGGGTTGCGAAAGCTGACGCTGGCCAACGAGGCGGTGCCGGCGTTTTGCGGCTCGGCCTTCAAGAACAAGGGTGTGCAGCCGATGCTGGACGGTATCGTCCAGTATATGCCGTCGCCGGTGGACATCCCGCCGGTCGAGGGTGAGTTGGAAAATGGCGAAAAAGCGATTCGCGAGGCCCGGGATGATGCCCCGTTCGCGGCGCTTGCGTTCAAGATCGCCACCGACCCGTTTGTCGGAAGCTTGACGTTCATCCGTGTCTATTCCGGGGTGCTCAGTTCCGGTGACGCCGTTTACAACCCGATCAAGGGCAAGCGGGAGCGGATCGGGCGTCTGCTGCAGATGCACGCCAACCACCGGGACGAGATCAAGGAGGTTCGTGCCGGCGATATCGCCGCCGCCGTGGGCCTCAAGGACGTTACCACCGGTGATACGTTGTGTGATCCCAGCGGGGTGATCAGGCTGGAGAGGATGGAGTTTCCCGAGCCGGTCATTTCGGTGGCGGTCGAGCCGAAGACGAAGGCGGATCAGGAGAAGATGGGCGTTGCGCTGGGGAAGCTGGCGCACGAGGACCCCTCTTTTCGGGTGCGCACCGACGAGGAGTCGGGGCAGACGATCATCTCCGGTATGGGGGAGCTTCATCTGGAGATCATCATCGACCGGATGCAGCGCGAATTCGGCGTAGAGGCCAATGTCGGCGCGCCCCAGGTGGCCTATCGCGAAACCATCCGCAAGACGGCCGAGGCGGAAGGCAAGTTTGTCCGGCAGTCCGGCGGTCGTGGTCAATATGGTCATGTCTGGTTGCGGCTCGAGCCGCTGGAGCGGGGCGCGGGCATCGAGTTCGAGGATGCCATCGTCGGGGGTGTCGTGCCGCGGGAATTCATTCCCGCCGTCGAGAAGGGTGTTCGCGAGCAGTTGGAATCGGGCGTCGTGGCCGGCTATCCGGTCGTGGATCTCAAGGTCACGCTGTTCGATGGCTCCTATCACGACGTCGATTCGAGCGAGATGGCGTTCAAGATCGCGGGCTCGATGGCGGTGAGAAACGGTACGCTGGAAGCCGATCCGATTCTGCTCGAGCCGATGATGAACGTTGAAATCGTCACTCCTGAGGAGTTCATGGGTGACGTCATGGGGGATATCAACCGTCGCCGGGGTATCGTTCATGGGATGGACGACGTGCCGATGGGCAAGGTCATCCGCGCCGAGGTGCCGCTGGCGGAGATGTTCGGCTACGCGACGGATCTGCGCTCCGCGACCCAGGGCAGGGCGACGTACACGATGGAATTTGCGAAGTACTCCGAAGCGCCGGCGAGTGTGGCTGACGAGATCATGAAGAAGGCATCCTAGAACTGAATCGGAAGGGTTATCTCAATGTCCAAAGAGAAATTTGAACGCACGAAACCACACGTAAACGTTGGCACGATAGGTCACGTAGACCACGGCAAGACGACGTTGACAGCGGCGCTGACGAAAGTCATGGCGGAGAAGATGGGAGGGGAGGTGAAAGCCTTCGACGAGATCGAC
>CAZTOZ010000045.1:0-12105 GCA_964614535.1 uncultured Thiotrichales bacterium
TTTTTTACTGGCTGGACGGAGAACCGGCCTGGCCGGCTTCTTGTCCGACGGTCCCACCGCTGGCTGATCGCCACGGCGGGACGCGGCCGGATCAGCCTTCCTTCGCCCGCTCCTTTGCTTCCTTGATGACCTCGTCCGCGATGTTCTTCGGGCACGGCATGTAGTGCGAGAATTCCATCGAGAACTGGCCACGGCCGGATGTCATGGTGCGCAGGTCGCCGATGTAACCGAACATCTCGGACAGCGGAACATCGGCCTTGACGCGGATGCCGGTCGGACCGGGATCCTGCGACTTGATCATGCCACGGCGACGGTTAAGGTCACCGATGACGTCACCGATGTGATCATCGGGTGTGAAGACGTCCACTTTCATGATCGGTTCCATCAGCTGCGGACCGGCCTTGGGCATCGACTGCCGGTAGGCGTTCTTGGCGGCGATCTCGAAGGCCATCGACGAGGAGTCCACCGCATGGTAGGCACCATCGACCAGCGTGATTTTCACGTCCACGGTGGGATAGCCGGCCAACACGCCCTCCTCCATGCTGCTGGCGAAGCCCTGCTCGACGGCCGGCCAGTATTCACGCGGGACATTGCCGCCAGTGACGACCGACTCGAACTGAAAGCCGCTGCCCGGCTCGCCCGGCTCGATGACGTAGTCGATCTTGCCGAACTGACCCGAACCACCGGTCTGCTTCTTGTGGGTGTAGCTGTCCTCGATGCGTTGAGTGATGGTTTCGCGGTAGGCCACCTGGGGCTTGCCGACTTCCACCTCGACGCCGTGGGTCCGCTTGAGGATGTCGATCTTGATGTCCAGATGGAGCTCGCCCATTCCCATCAGAATCGTCTCGCCGCTGTCCTCGTCGGTTTCGACGCGGAACGACGGGTCTTCCGCAATCATCTTGCCGAGCGCGACGCCCAACTTCTCGGAAGCCCCCTTGTCCACCGGCTTGACGGCGATGGAGATGACCGGATCGGGGAAGACCATCGGCTCGAGGGTGGCCGGATTCTTCGGGTCGCAGAGCGTATGTCCGGTCTGGACGTTCTTCATCCCGAGCACGGCGACGATGTCCCCCGCCTGGGCACGATCCAGCTCTTCGCGCGAGTCGGCATGCATCTCGACGATCCGGCCGATCCGCTCGGTCTTGCCGGTGGCGGTGTTGAGCACGGTGGTGCCCTTCTCGATGATACCGGAATAGATCCGGATGAAGGTCAGCGCGCCGTAGCGGTCGTCCATGATCTTGAACGCCAGCGCCCGCAGCGGACGATCGGGATCGACGATGGCGTATTCACCGGTCTCGTTGCCTTCCAGATCGATCTCCGGCTGCGGCTTGACCTCGGTGGGATTCGGCAGGTAGTCGACGACGGCGTCGAGAATCAGCTGCACGCCTTTGTTCTTGAACGCCGAACCACAATAGGTCGGGAAGAAGTCGAGGGCGATCGTGCCCTTGCGGATCAGGCGCTTGAGGGTATCGATGTCGGGCTCTTCACCCTCCAGATACTTCTCCATCACTTCGTCGTCCTGCTCGAGCACGGTTTCGACCAGCTCTTCACGGTACTTTTCGACGTCGTCGACCATCTCCGCGGGCACATCCTCGATCCGGTAGTTCATCGGATCGCCGCTGTCGTCCCAGATCCACGCCTTGCGGGTCAGCAGATCGACGACGCCAACGAAGTTGTCCTCGGTACCGATCGGCAACGTCATGATCAGCGCATTGGCCCCAAGGATGTCCCGCACCTGATCGACGACGCGATAGAAATCGGCGCCAAGACGATCCAGCTTGTTGACGAAGATGATCCGCGAGACTTCCGACTCGTTGGCATAACGCCAGTTGGTCTCCGACTGCGGCTCGACCCCGCCGGAACCGCAGAAGACACCAATGCCGCCATCGAGTACCTTCAGCGAGCGATAGACCTCGATGGTGAAATCGACGTGCCCCGGCGTGTCGATGATATTGAGGCGATGGTCGTTCCACATGCAGGACGTCGCCGCCGACTGGATGGTGATGCCACGCTCGCGCTCCTGATCCATGAAATCCGTTGTTGCTTCACCGTCGTGCACCTCACCGATCTTGTGGATCTTGCCGGTCAGGCTGAGGATTCGCTCCGTGGTCGTGGTCTTACCGGCATCGACGTGAGCGAAGATGCCGATGTTTCGGTAGTGGGTTAAATCTGTCATGTCTGCACTCTAGTTAAGCAATGAAAAAACCGTCGTCCGCCCAGCTGCGGCATCCCTGATCCGGGCCTCCCCCCGCCCGCGGCAGAGGGGAAACCCCGAATCTCTGACTGTTTCGGATAGCGCAAAGCGCTGGCCCCGCTTTCGCGGCGCCGGAATTTCTCCAGTCAAAACAGCGAGATATCGCAGGCCCGACCCGCCGGAACACGGTATCGGGGGGCACCACGGCACCGCGCCAGCCGGGGCCTGCGCTAAAAAACGCGACATGATACCCAAAAACGCGGCGGATTTGTTGAAAAACTTGCGTTGTAACCGAAGTTTTTCATCGCGGCCGGATTCAACCCTTGCGGGCGCGGCAGATCACGAACTTGGGATTGCTGGCGACGATTTCACTGCCACCAAACAACCGGCGAAGATCCCGGTGGTAGCCGAGATGACGATTGCCGATGATCCGCAGCTCTCCGCCGGGGCGCAACACCCGGCGGGCATCACGAAACATCCGTCGGGCGACGGCCGTGGTGACGGCCTGCTGCTGGTGGAACGGCGGATTGACCAGCACCAGATCGGCCGAGCACGTCGGCTGGGCGCCCAGACAGTCATCGGCGACGAAACGCGCCCCGGCCTCACCGTAATGGGCCCGCCAATTGGCCTGCGCCGAGGCCAGGGCCATGAACGACTCATCGCTGAACAGCAGCCGTGCCGACGGGTTGAGGCGTTTTGCCACCAACCCGACGATGCCGTTGCCACAGCCCAGATCGACGACGTCCGCGCCAGCATCGACCCGTGGGAGGTGGTGGAGAAAGAAGCGGGTACCGATATCGAGGCGGTCACGGGAGAATACCGCGGCGTGATGAACGACCGTCAGCCCAGGCTCATCCAGATGGACCCGCTTCGGCCAGGGCGACGGCCCTGGGTGCAGCCCAACATCGAGACGCGGCAGGATCAGCCGGGCCTTCCTCCACGCCAGCGAGGTGGGGGACGGGCCGATGATCCGCTCGAACAGCGCCAGCGTCGAGCGGTGAACATGGCGCGCCATTCCGGCTGCCAGCAGCATCGCTCCTGCCGCCAGCAGCGGACGAAGACGATGCAGCTGATCCTCCAGCAAGGCGTGGGAACGTGGCAACTTCAGCAAGATCCACGTGAAGGGGCCGGCTGGATCGGCAACGCTTTGGCACAGCGCCACGCGCCGGGGCTCGAATCCATTGCGGGTCAGGTTCTCCCCGATGCCACGGTGCGCAAGGAGGGAGTCACTCCAGGCAGTGACGCGATGAGCGGCCGACAGCGCCACCGCCAGCGCGCCGAAACCGTCGTTGACCACCAGCACCCGGTCGCCGGCGGCCAGCAGCCCCTCGGCATCGAGATGGCGTAACAGATACTCGTCGGCAGCATCCCAGGCACGCAACGGGTCGCGTCTGACCCACGGATAACGTCCCAGGCGAAACCGCCCCTGGGGTACCTGCATTGTCTCCATCGAACCGCTCCACCGACCGTGAGCGGCGAGTCTACTGTTACTGGCGATCCGAGGCGAGCCGGGGCACCCCCCGACTCAGTATGCCCCCCGGCCGATCGCGACAAACCCAGGTATCGCCTCGGCCAGCCGGCTGCGATCGACACGCTCGAACAGCAGCAACTGCAACATCGACAAGCCCGACAGCGACGGATTCACCCATAGCCGCCGCCCGTCATCGGCGGTTATGACGACCATCTTCAACCAGCGGTTCCACGCCACCCGGTGAATCGCCGGCCATGGGATGTCGACCCGGCCCCAGACGCTGGTGGCATGGATCCCCTCGTCATCGAGGACGATCCGCCGTGACCAGGCCTCGGCGGCGAGTGCCCCGGCCCCCAGGGCGAGCACCGGCAGCACCGGCATCAGCCATGTCGCCATCGCGGCATCGATGGCCGGACTCTCCAGCAGCACCAACAGCAGCACGATGACCCCCGCCGGCAGTACGACGGCGGCCAGCCGGATCGAGCCGCAGTAGTGCATGACGACCCGGCCACGCCCCGCATCAGGAAAGTCCCGCGCGGCACGCGCGGCCCGAAACAGAAACCAGGCAATGAGCTGGGCCGTGAGAATCGCTGCCAGCAGCAGTAACAGTGTCGCCATCGTGGTACTCCCCGGAGACGCCCCCAGCGGGCGCTTTCTCCGTCAGACAACGATGGCCGGGAAAAGTGCGGAATCAGAGCGAGGCGGCCAGACCAGCCTCCAGCGTCGGATAACGCAGCTCGACGCCGGGCAGCGACAACATGCGGCGATTGTCGAGACGGCGCGATTCCCGCAGGTAGGAGAGCATGCCCGCCGACAACTGTCGCGCGGCCGCCTCCAGCGGGATCACCGGCGGACGTGGCAAGCCAGCGGCATCGGCCACACGGTTGAAGTAGTCCGTCATATTGCCCGGATGGCCGTCGCTGACATTGTAGATCGCCCCGGCCGGTGCGTGCCGCATCGCCGCCGCGCAGACCGTCACCAGATCATCGACGTGAATGCGGTTGGTCCATGGGGCATCGGCCTCGGCCACCATCGGCACCCTCTTTTCCAGCCGTGCCAACGGCAGCCGCCCCGGCCCGTAGATGCCCGCGACCCGCAGAATCACCGTTGCCACACCCCGCTCCGCCGCCCAGCGCCCCAACACCCGCTCCGCATCGAGGCGGCGCCACGCCCGGTCTGCCACCGGTGCCGGCTCACGCGCCTCATCGACCCACTCGCCCCGGCAATCCCCATAGACCCCGCTGGTACTGATCAGCAAGATCCGTCGGGGAAGCGTGTCGGCCTTGTCGAGCAGGCGAAGAAAGCGTGCCAGCCGTCCGTCCCGCCGGCCGGTCGGCGGCGGTGGAACGAAATAGTAGAGTTGCTCGACGGTCGGCAACGCAACCGAAGGCGTGCCGACGTCCAGATCGGCGTGCATCACCCCATCGATACCGGGGCATGTCTGCAACCGCACCGCCGAGGCCTCGCTCGATACCAACGCATGGCACGAAGCCCCCCCTTCCTGCCGCAGCCTTTGCGCCAGACGCTGTCCGGTATAGCCACAACCGGCGATCAATACCGACGTCATACGAACCTCCAGCCTTCGAACAAACGGAACCAGTCGGCATTTTCGCAGCCTACAGCGCTGGTTGCCGAACTCACCCTCGCCCTGGCCGTCATAGCATTCATTCAGACAACGCGGAATCCACCATCATGGGCCCGACAAGCATAGGTCAAACCACCGTCGTTGCACTGGTCGTCATGCTCACCATCACCGCCTGCGGGGGCGGGGGCTCTGGCACCACCGCGACCACCGAGCCGACGCCGGCCGCGGCGACGGCACCGGCAGCGCCACCGCCGATCCCGGTTTCGCAGCGCCAGCCGCTGCCACCGACGACCGAGTTACGGTCAATCGTGGACGGCCTTGGACTCACCGGCGACCCAGCCGCCGGCCGCAACCTGCCGACGATCGACGATCCGGTCGCCCAACTGGGCAGGCAGCTCTTCTTCACCAAGGCGTTGGGCGGCGAGATGGACACCGCCTGCGCCAGTTGCCACCACCCCATGCTCGGCGGCGGCGACGGCCTTTCCCTGCCGGTGGGGGTCGGCGCCATCGACCCCGACCTGCTCGGCCCAGGGCGCAAGCCCGCGCCCGGCTCCCCCCGTTACGACGGTGGCCCGGTCGTACCACGCAACGCCCCCACGACCTTCAACGCCGCCCTCTGGGATCGCGTGATGTTCCACGACGGGCGGGTGGAGGCGATCGATCCAGTGGCCCGCGGCAACGGCGCCGGCGCGCGCGCGATCACCACCCCCGATGCCATCTACCCGCTGAACGATCCCGATGCCGGCCCCAACCTGGTGACCGCGCAGGCCCGTTTCCCGATCACCTCCGCCGAGGAGATGCTGGGCCTCACCGTCGGCAGCGGGCTCAATACCCACGGTATCCGGCGCCTGCTCTGCGCCCGCCTCGGCAACTTCGGCAGCGGCCGGGGAAAACTGCCCGACGGCCGTTGGGAAGCGGCATTTCGCGAGGCCTTCCATCTGCCGGACGAACCGGTGACGACGCTGATCACCTCCGAGCGCATCGTCTTTGCCCTTGGAGAATACCAGCGCAGTCAGGTCTTCACCGAGACGCCATGGAAAGCCTGGGTGCTGGGCAACGACGACGCCATCTCCGAACCGGCCAAACGCGGCGCGCTGCTGTTCTTCCTGCCGCCGGCGCGTGGCGGGGCCGGCTGCGCTCGCTGCCACAGCGGCGACAACTTCACCGACGAGGCGTTTCATGTGCTGGCGACACCACAGATCGGGCACGGCAAGGGCGACGGTCCCAACGGCACCAACGACTTCGGCCGCTTTCACGTCACCGGCAACGACGATGACCGGTTCGCCTTCCGCACACCGTCGCTATTGAACGTGACGGTCACCGGGCCCTGGTCCCATGCCGGCGCCTACACCACGCTGCGGGCGATGATCCGCCATCACCTCGACCCGGAAGAGGCGGTGGCGAGCTACAACTACCGTCAAATCGACCCCGCCATCCGCAGCGACCAAATGGCGGTCAACACCGCCGCGGCACTGGCGGCGTTGAAACGGTTACAGCAGCGCGGTCGGTCGAAACTGACACGGCTCGAGCTGACGGACGAGGAGGTGAGCGACCTGGAGGCCTTTCTGGCCACGCTGACCGATCCCTGCGTGACCTCACGGACATGCCTGGCGCCGTGGCTGCCGGCCCCCGACGATCCCGACCCCGACGGGCTTCGGCTGAAGGCACACGATCGCGACGGCAGGCCGCTGTAGCCACTGCCTCAGCGCAGTGAGGCCACCCTGCCCAACGCGGCCCTGATCTCCGCCACTGTCGGCGGCCGGGCCAAATCGACGAAGTTGTCCTCGGCGCCACCGCAGAGCAACAGGATCACCTGCGGCTGGCGCGGCGAGAAGAGTCGCATCCGCCACGCCTCGGTGACTTCCATCGGCAGCAGGTCGTCGCCGGCCATCGCCAGCCGGAACCGCCCCGCCGCCGCCAGCCGCAACGGCCTGCCAAGACGCCAGGTGTAGAGAGTCTGGCCCCGCACCCGCTCGATGGTAAAGCGGTCGGGTGACACCACTTCGGATTGGACGGCAAGATGGTCGATGGCCAGCTCGCAGAACGGTTGAAAGCGATCGCGGCCGCCATGGATCACCTCTCCCCCCTGAATCACCACCGTCGAACGGCCGGGCGGGATCGTCACTGGCCGGTGCAGCACCAGTGTCATTCCGTCACCAAGCCGCCGCCACGTCTCCGTAACGGGATGAGGAGAGAAGCCGGCACAGCCCGTCAGCACGACGATCAGCACGATGACGATCGCAAGCGATGGCCGGCAATGAATCGTGACCCAGGTTTTCATGGCATTTCGGTTCCTCCACGCCGCCGCGACGGTGATGACCCCGCTCGGGCAACGGACAGCCACCGCAGCCCCTCCGCCCGCCTAGCGATACCGGTGATACCTGGCATCTTGTCAATATTCCAGACTTATTTTACGAATCAATGCGTTCCGTCGTTTCCTCAGCGTTCTTGCGAAATGTCCGGGCGACTCTTCTCATCGAACAGGGAAAGCTCCTTCCGATAGCCGGCCGCCGCCATCTCCTCGCGAGGAATGAAGCGCAGCGAGGCCGAATTGATACAGTAGCGCAGCCCGGTCGGCGCCGGCCCGTCCTTGAAGACATGGCCGAGGTGCGCATCACCGATCCGGCTGCGAACCTCCTGCCGGGGGAAGATCATGCTGTAGTCGGTCTTCTGCACGACACTGTCCTCGTATATCGGCCGGGTGAAGCTCGGCCAGCCGGTTCCAGAGCGAAACTTGTCACGAGACGAAAACAGCGGTTCACCGGTGGTGATGTCCACATAGATGCCTTCACGCTTTTCGTTCCAGTATTCGTTGTCGAAAGGCCGTTCGGTCGCCTCTTCCTGGGTCACCCGGTATTGCAGCGGCGTCAGCATCGCTTTCAATTCGGCATCGGTCGGCTTGCGAAAGCGTGAGGTATCGACGATCGGCCGGTGCAGCTCGTCACCCCAGATCTTTTCGAGGTATTGATCGCGCCCCGAACGGTAGCGGTAGAACTTGTAGCGCAGCGGATTCTTTTTGTAGTAGTCCTGGTGGTACGCCTCGGCCGGGTAGAACTCGCCCGCTGGCAACAGCGCCACACGCAACGGCTCGTCATAGCGCCCGCTGGCCGCCAACGCACGTAATGACGCCTCGGCCAGCTGTTTCTGCTCCGCATCGTGGTAGAAGACGGCCGGACGGTACTGCGGACCACGATCGACGAACTGCCCTTTGTCGTCGGTGGGGTCGATCTGTCGCCACAGCGCAGTGAGCAACGTGGAATAGCCGATCCGCTCCGGGTCGTACCACACCTGTACCGCTTCGAGGTGACCAGTGCCACCAGCCGACACCTGCTTGTAACTGGGGTTTTCCAGATGGCCGCCGGTATAGCCGGAGATCACCTTCACCACGCCGGGCAGCTTCTCGAATCCCGCCTCGACACACCAGAAGCAACCCCCAGCGAACGTCGCCACAGCCAACCCCTCGCGAGGAGCGCCCGCGGCGGCATCGTCGGCGGCCCGGTCACCGGCGCTGAGCTGCTGCAACAGTGCGACAACGCCGATCAGCAGGGACAACAACAAATACTTTTTCATCGTGATTTCCCGATTGTGGAGATGGCCCGATCATGACGCCACCACCTCCACCGCCCTTCACGCAATCCTCACGTTTTTCTCACGGGGTGTCGACCACCGCCTGCCCTCGCCTTGCCATGAGGGAGGCCCCACCCAATCGAAACGGCGAAGCCCGGTCGGCGGATGCACTACCAACGAAAAAGCCCCCGTGGCCAATGCGGCCACGAGGGCTCTCCGATACGCGGCCCGGTCGGGCCGTCAGCCGAAATAGCGGCTGTTGATCATCATGTGGACGACGATGCTGGCGGCATAGCCCAGCGCAATCGCCGGCGCCCATTTCAGGTGCCCGAAGAAGGTGTACTGGCCCCGTGCCTGCCCCATCAGGGCGACGCCGGCGGCCGAGCCGATCGACAACAACGAGCCACCGACACCGGCGGTCAATGTCACCAGCAGCCACTGTCCGGTGGACATATCGGGGTTCATCGTCAATACCGCGAACATCACCGGGATGTTGTCGACGATGGCCGACAGCACGCCGACGGCGATATTGGCGCTGGTGGCGCCCCAGCCGGTGTACATCAACTCGGATGCCATGCTGAGATAGCCGATGAAGCCGAGGCCCCCAACACACAGCACCACACCGTAGAAGAACAGCAGGGTGTCCCATTCGGCCCGTGCCACATTGGAAAAGACATCGAAGGCCACCGGTGATCCCAACTGCCCGGCGTGGTCGGCACTGTCGGGGCCGGCCAACAGATCGCGCGATACGGTCTTCTTGAGGTAGAAACCGAAGAGTTGCAGATAGCCCAGCCCGGTCAGCATGCCGATGACCGGCGGCAGATGCAGAAAGTTGTGGAACGACACCGCCGTGGCGATCGTCAACAGAAACAGCACGATGATCCGCCGCGCCCCACGCCGCATCGGCACCGGTTCCCCCGAGACGTCGGGCTTCACGTTGGGCACGGCAAAATGCATGATCGCCGCCGGCACGAGAAAGTTGACCGCGGAGGGAATGAACAACGCAAAGAAGGTCCAGAAATCGACGATCCCCTTCTGCCACACCATCAGCGTCGTGATGTCGCCGAACGGTGAGAATGCCCCGCCGGCATTGGCACCGACGACGATGTTGATGCAAGCCAGCGTGACGAATCGGGCATTGTCGCCACCCACCGCCAGCACCACGGCACACATCAGCAAGGCGGTCGTCAGATTGTCCGCCACCGGCGAGATGAAGAAGGCCAGCGTGCCGGTGATCCAGAAGAGAGAGCGAAAGCCGAAACCGCTGCGCACCAGCCAGGCCCGCAGCGCATCGAACACCCGCCTCTCCTCCATCGCATTGATGTAGCTCATCGCCACCAGCAGAAAGAGCATCAGCTCGGCATATTCGAGCAGGTTGTGACGCACCGCGTGCTCGGCCTCGTGGGGCATGCCATGCTGCACATACACCCAGCCGATGATGGCCCAGATCAACCCGGCGGCGATGATCACCGGTTTCGACTTGCGCAGGTGGGTGAACTCCTCCGCCATCACCAGCGCATAGGCGAGCGCAAAGAGGCCGAGCGCCGTGAAGCCGACCCAGTGGCCGGTGAGGTCGAGACGGTGGGTTTCACCTTCGGCGGCCAGCCCCAACACCGGCCAGCCCATCAGGAACAGCAGTGAGATCAGTGGTTTCATTGTCTTGTCCTTGCTGAATCGACGGCGCATGATCGCAAACATCGGGCTGAATGTCATTGCTGCCTGTGCTGAAATTCGCTCTTTTCTCCCCCAATATTCGCCATACGATGCAAATCCAGGACATCCCGTTCGTCAGGCTCACCGGCTTGCAGATCAACCCCGAAGGCCGGCTGGTGCAGCCATTCTCCGACGCCGTCGTCAATCACCTCGGGACGATGCATGCCGGTGTCCAGTTCGCGCTGGCGGAAACCGCCAGCGGCCACTTTCTGCAGCAGCGTTTCGCCACGTTGGCGGATGACGTCATCCCGGTGCTGCGGCGGACCGAGATGAAGTACCGCCGACCCGTCACCGCCCCGATCGAGGCTTACGCCTGGGCCGACCCGGCGCAGCTCGCCACGTTTGTCGAAAAACTGGGGAAGAGTGGCCGCGCGACGGTCGAGATCCGTGTCGAGCTGAGGCTGACCGACGGAACCGTCGTAGCCGATGGAATCTTCGGCTGGTTCGTCACCTACGCCGACGGAAAAAGGCCCTGAGCAGCGCTGCGCTCTCCTCGGCCAGCAAACCACCACCAACCACCACGCGGTGGTTGTGGCGGCGATCACCCAGCACGTCATGCACGCTGCCGGCCGCGCCGGTACGGGGGTCGCTGGCGGCGAAAACAAGACGTTCGATTCTGGCGTGTATCATCGCGCCGGCGCACATGGTGCAGGGTTCCAGCGTCACGTATAACGTGGTGCCGGGGAGACGATAGTTGCCGATCCGCCGCGCCGCCTCGCGCAACGCCACGATCTCCGCATGGGCCGTGGGGTCGTGACTGGCGATGGGGCGATTGGCGCCCTCGCCCACGACCACACCGTTCCACACCACCACCGCCCCCACCGGCACCTCACCCCCCGCTTCGGCATCACGGGCCAACTGGAGTGCCCGGCGCATCCAACGCTCGTCGTCTTGAGTGAACCCCGATGTCACGACCGCCACCCTCCCCGGTCGTTTTCGTTTGTTCGCCATTCGGCCACGGCTGCCCCTCTTCGTCGTCGGTACGGCGTATGATAGCCGCTGGCTCGGAAAAAGGGGGCGCAAGGCAGGCGGCGTACCGATTCGAGCCGCTATCCAGCGTCGTCCTCGGCACCGGGAAGGGGCACCGCCCCCTGCGCCAGTTTCAAACGGGTCCACAGATTCATGTTGATCACAATGGCGGCGATCTCGGCAATGGCTTTTTCGTCGAAATGCGCGGCCAGCGCCTCGTGCGCGGCCGGGAAGCCGGCCAGGTTGTAGTCGGTCAACGCCTCGCAATAGGCCAGCGCTGCCTGCTCCGCTTCGGTAAACAGGGTGCTCTCGCGCCAGCTCGGCAGGTGCGCGATTTTCTCGTCCGCAATCCCCTGGTCCTTCGCCGCCCGCGTATGCAGGATCAGGCAATAGGAACAGGCGTTTATCTGCGATACCCGCAGGCGCAGCAACTGCGCCAGTTGCCCATCGACGGACAAATCGGCCGTGTAGCCCACCGATTGGGCCATCTGTTTGGCGATTTCGTGGAATTCGATCAGGTCGGGATCGAAGCGGGTGTTTTCGAAACGGATTTCAGCCATAGGTCTCCTCAGGCCTTGCTGTTGAGTTTTTCGGTCAGTGCGCCAA
>CAZTOZ010000046.1:0-22207 GCA_964614535.1 uncultured Thiotrichales bacterium
GTCACGACGACGGGAGATTGCGATGGCAATGCTTCGAGCACCCGCCGGTAGTTGGCCACGATCTCCTCATCAGAACGAAACCACAGGTCATTGAAACCGAAGGCCAGCACCACGGCGGCAGCCGTCGCCAGTGACGGATACTCCGGCAACCGCCGCAGCACGCCGTAGCTGGTATCACCACCAATCCCCAGATTGATGGCGGGATGAGCAATGCAGGAGACGCACAACCCCTGCACGAAGCTGTCACCGATGAAATGGACGGAGCCCGGTAGCGCATTGCCGCTGATGCGGCGGTGGTAGCGCAGAATACGGTGGTAATATGGCGTCAACTCCGCCTCGTCCGGTGACATCAGGCCGGTGTGGGCGCGGATCCGATCGATCATCTCCGGGCGGGCCACGACGATACCGACACCAACGGCACACCCCAGCAGCAGTAGAACAATGGCTCTCTTCACACCGCCTCTCCACGAACAAAGAACACGACGATAGTGTGATCGTCACCGGCCAACGACGACACCATTCACGGATTCATCCACCGACATCGCCATCGACATAGACCCAACGTCCGCCCACGCGCCGGAACCGGCTGGTCTCGGCCACCTCGACCACCCGTCCTTCCGCCATGTAGCGGGCGATGAAAGAGACCGTTCCATGGTCGTCTCCTTCTCCACCGCCGGTGGTCGAGCGGACCGTCAGCCCCAGCCAGGAGAGCCGGGGCATCTTGCGAAGGCTCTGCAATGGCGGGCGTGTCGCCTCATCCCAACTGCGGTAGAGATAGTTGGCATCCGCCAACACATAGGCCGAATACCGCGAGCGCATCAGCGCCTCGGCCGTCGGCGGCAACGCCTTGCGCCGGTGAAAAGGCTGGCAGCAGTGCCCGTAGGCGCTACCGCTGCCACAAGGACAGGGATTTCGGTCCATCCGATTTGCTCCTTGCTCCGTAGCGACCGGGTTACAAACCACCGGGCGCCCACGGGGCGGCCTCGATTCCGCATTGCCCTGATCATGCCGGGGATGACAGGTCCCGGCAATGCCGAGCGGGGCCGGCGCGCCAACAACAGGCCCCATGACGGAGAAACTATCGCAATATCGGACGCCGTGACAGAATACGCGGCGGGAACGACGTGGGCCAAACCGCATGGAACTCTCCAACGAAGACAACCTGCGCCTCAACGTGCTGCTACGGCAAAACCTGAAGGCGGTGCGTATCGACGAGTCGCGAATGATCGTGCACGGCCTCACCGACAAGGGCGAAGCCAAAGTGCCGCTCAACCCCACCTGCAAGGAGGAGCGTTATCTGCGTCTGGTGCGGGAGGTATTCTCCACCCATGTGCTCGGCTCGCCCGGCGGCTATCCGGTCTATATCCGCCGCTGGACACGAATGGGCCAGGCGCGCGACGAGGAGAGCCTGGAGAACCTGCTGCTGCTGGGCGAGCCGGAAGCGGTCACCGCCGTGGTCCACGCACCGGAGCTGACACCCGAGATCGCCGCGAACGCCTGGTGGGCCTACCCGACGGCGGAAAATGCCCGGCAACTGCTGCACAAACAGCAGATCGTCGCCAGCGAGTTGGGCGCGGAGCTGGCGCAGTACCTGCTGGAGTTCCTGCCATTCGAGACCGAACCGAAGGCACAGATCGACAGCATCCGCCTGATGCTGCAACCCGGCCTCATCGACGAGGCCACCGTGACGAAACTGTGGAAAAGCGCCCGCCGCAAACAGGCCTACTACGTCGGATTCCTTCACACCCGCCCCCGGGCACTGCCCGAGACCACTGCCGCCCATCCGCTGTTCGAGCGCCACGCCGATGGTCTGCGCGCCATGGCCGACGACGCCATCGCCGAACAGCTGCATTGGGTGCTCGGCCCCCAGGGACAGCAGTTCCTGCGCACGGTGGAACACGTGATCAACAAGGCCTCGAACCAGGAGGTGGTGGTCGAGCTGATGAACGCCATCGGCAACCATTTCCGCCCCGTGCGGCCGGATCTGCTGCGCTACCGCGACATGGCATCGATCATCGCCCGCATCGGCGAGGAGGCGGTGGACCGGCAACTGCAACCACTGTTGCGCGAATTTCCCGAACTGGAGCCCCAGGCGCGCGCCATGCTCGGTCTGGCCCTGGTGGACGAATACGTGGTGGCGGAGACCTTCGGCCACACCGACGCCATCGGCACCGTCATGCGCAAGCGCCTGCTGCCGGTGACCACACCGCTACTGGAACTGATGCAGACGCTCAACCCGGCGATTGTTGTAAAATGACGCGCTTTCGCCCGCCCACAGACTGACGAGGAACCAACCGTGGACTTCTTCCCTGTTTTCATGAACATCCGCGACCGCGACTGCCTCGTCGTCGGTGGCGGCTCGGTGGCGGCCCGCAAGGCCTCACTGTTGGCCGAAGCCGGGGCCGACGTCGTCATCGTCGCGCCGCAGTGCTGTACCGAGATCCGGGAGGCGATCGATGCCGGGCGCTACCGGTGGCTCGATCGGGGATTCGACGACAGCGACCTCGAGGGCAAGGCCCTCGTCATCGCTGCCACGGACGACGAGGCGGTGAACCAGCGCGTCTCGTCACTGGCGCAGGCCCGTCACCTGCCGGTGAACGTGGTGGACAATCCGGGGCTGTGCAGCTTCATCATGCCGTCGATGATCGACCGCTCACCAATCCAGATCGCCATCTCCACCGGCGGCGCCTCACCGGTGCTGGCGCGGATGCTCCGCACCCAGCTGGAAGGCAGCATTCCGGCCGCCTACGGCAAGCTGGCGGCTCTGGTGGAGCGTTATCGCGATCAGGTCAAGGCGGCCTTGCCCACGGTGGACGAGCGCAAGAACTTCTGGGAAGAGATCCTCGAAGGCCCGGTGGCCGAGCTGAGTTTTCAAGGCAAGGTACCGGAAGCGGAGCGCGCGCTGGAAGAGGCGCTGGCGGAAGCGGCCGAACGGGCCGGCCAGCGTCGCGGCGAAGTCTTCCTGGTCGGCGCCGGCCCGGGCGACCCCGACCTGCTCACTTTCCGTGCATTGCGCCTGATGCAGAAGGCGGATGTGGTGGTATACGACCGGCTGGTGTCGAAACCGATCATGGACATGGTGCGACGCGACGCGGAGAAGATCTACGTCGGCAAGGCCCGCGCCAACCATGCGGTGCCGCAGGAAGGCATCAACCAGATCCTCGTCCGGCTGGCCAGGGAGGGCAAACGGGTGCTACGGCTGAAAGGGGGGGATCCATTCATCTTCGGTCGCGGCGGAGAGGAAATTTCCGAGCTGATGGAGAACGGCATCGATTTCCAGGTCGTCCCGGGAATCACGGCCGCCGCCGGCTGCGCCGCCTATGCCGGCATTCCGCTGACCCATCGTGACTACTCCCAATCGGTCACGTTCGTCACCGGCCATCGCAAGGAGGATGGCGACCAGCTCAACTGGCCGGCACTGGCGGCGCCCCAGCAGACCGTCGTATTCTACATGGGACTACACTGCGTGGAGACACTCTGCACCCAGCTCATCGCCCACGGCCGCGCCGCCACCACCCCGGCCGCGCTGGTGGAGAAAGGGACCCAGCCGGACCAGAAGATCTACATCGGCGAGCTGGGCACCCTGCCCGATCTCGTCCAACAGCAGGACGTGAAGCCACCGACGCTGATCATCGTCGGCGAGGTGGTGGAAATGCACAAGAAACTCCAGTGGTTCCAACCCCACCCAACCATCCGTTGACCGCAATGGAAGAATTTCAGACAGGTAGCAGTTGCAGCAACTCCGATCCCTTCGCGCTCCAGGTACTCGGTGACAGCATGGAGCCGGAGTTTCCGGACAAGTGCATCATCATCATCGACCCGGCCGGGGTGGTACGCGATGGCTCCTATGTCTTCGCCACCTACGAGGGGGAGTATATTTTCCGCCAACTCAAGATCGAGGATGGCCGCTACTATCTGGTGCCGTTGAACGACAACTACGATACGGTGGAGATTCCCGGCATCGACGCCATCCACGGAAAGATCGTCCAGCGTGCCGGCAAGCGGCGCTCGGAACACAAGCACTATCCCTGATCGCTCACGCTCACTGCGGCGACAGGGTCATTCATTCCAAACTCGCCCTGTGGGTCAATCGGCCAGCGCCCGAGCAATCTGCCGCCAAACATCCCGTTTCTGCTCGAACGACAGCGCCGCATAGGCCGGGCTGGTCGATGGCAGCCGTGTCAACCGCAGCCGGCGCCCGCGCTCGCCGAGCGTCGGCAGCACATGGCGCCGAAATACCACCTCGGCCTTGCCGCCATTGAAAAAGACTCTGCTGATCGCGGGATGTTCGGCCAGAAAAGCGACAAAGTCGTTCGGCTGCAATGTCGCATTGCGTATCGCGGCGTCGAGGCTTCCCTCCCGCTCACAACGGCCGATGACGTCCCAGAGCGCGACCCCCGCCTCGGCGAGTCGGGCGCAGCGTTCGGCATAGGGCAGCGCAGCGGGAATCGCTAGCAACGCTTCGATGATCTTCCAGAATGCGTTGCGGGGGTGGGCATAATATTGCCCGGCCTCCAGTGAACGGACGCCGGGCATCGATCCGAGGATCAGTATCCGCGCCCCCGACGAGGCCACCGGCGGGAAACAGCGAAGCAGATCACTGTCGGCGGGCGGGGTCGATCTGGTCGTCACGCAGTTTCGTGGTGAAGAATTCGTCGGCGGCATCGATGTCCACGGGATTGCCGTCGGCATCGACCAACGGTTGCTCGTAGTCGTTCCAGCCACGCAGGCCGGTCTTGAGGGAGACGGCCTTCTCATAGCCGAGCAGCTTCATGTTGTAGACCGACAGCACCGAGCGGTGGCCGGAGCGGCAAACGACGATCACCTCCCTGTCCCGCGCCTGGACCAGCTCAGGCACGGTTTCGTCATAGTCCCATTCACAGGCCTGCTCGAGGATGCCTCGTGGAACGTTGATCGAGCCTTCGATATGGGCAAAAGCGAACTCATCGGGCTCACGCACGTCGACGATCAGCGGCCGTTCGCCCTCCCCCAGGCGTTCTTCCAGATCCCAGGGAAAGATTTCGGTGATTTCCTTGCTGAGTTTTTCGACCAGTTCGTTGTATCTCATCGGGGTTTCTTCTGTTGGGGAAAAACGGTGGTGGTGGACGGGTCAATGCGACTCGGCATTCGTCGAGCTGGCCCGAAAGCCGTGTTCGACGGCGATGACGGCGGCCTCGACCCGGGAATGGACGTTCAGCTTGCGCAGAATCGCCTTGACGTGGAGCTTTACGGTACCGTCGGAAATCCCGAGTTGCCGGGCGATGAGCTTGTTGCTCAATCCTTCGGCAAGCAGCCCGAGGATCTCGGTCTCCCGCGGCGTGAGGCTGTTGATCGGCTTGGTCTCCTCCGGCTCCACCGATTCACCCTGCACCACCTTGGCCAGCACCGAGGTGAGCGTGGGTGCAACGACGGTCTTGCCGGCGACGATATCGAGCAGCGCGACGACCAGATCGTCCGGCTCCATGTCCTTGAGCAGATAGCCCTGGGCGCCGTTGCGCAACGCTTCGACCAGATCCTTTTCACTGCTGCTGGTGGTGAGGATGGCCACCGGCATGTCGAGGCCGCCCTGGCGCAACCGCCGCAGTACCATCAAACCATCGAGATCGGGCATCCGCATGTCGAGCAGAATGACGTCGAGATCCAGCTCCCGGGCGAGCTTCAACCCCTCCTTGCCTTCGCCGATCGAGGCAACGACCTGGATACCGCGATGCTCCAGCAGCCCCTGCAACCCTTCCCGGAACAGGGTGTGGTCATCGAGAATCATGACCCGCAGCGCTTTGTTCATGGTTTGATGTCCACCGGCAGTTTTTCGACGGGCAACTGGAACTTGAGCAGCACGCGCGTGCCCTCGCCCGGTTCGCTCTCGATGGTGAGTTCACCACCGATCCGACGCGCACGGTCCCGCATGATGCTCAGGCCGATATGGTCGCCCGGGTTGCCGGTCTGGCCATTCTTGAGCGAGAGGCCGACGCCATCGTCCTCGATGAGTATCCGGTATTCACCGTTCTTGTCGCCCCGCAGCAGCACCCGAACCGTCTTCGCCTGGCTGTGCTTGGCGATATTGGCGAGGGATTCCTGGACGATACGGACGATCTGCAGCTCGTATTCGGCCGGCAGCTTGCGATCCGGCCAATCCTTTTGAAAGAAGATCTGGATATCACTGCGTCGGCGGAAACGCACCACCGCCCGTTCCACACCGGAGATGACCCCCTGGGAATCGAGTGGCGCACGAAAGTGGGCAATCAGCTCGCGAAGCTCGGCATTGGCTTCGTCGAGACTGTTTTCGATCTTTTCCAGCACCTGCCAGAGAAAGGCCTCATTGCCTTCGTGCAGCGTTTCGTCGAGCACCCGCACCTGAAAACGGACGCTGGCCAGCGTCTGCGCCAACGAGTCGTGCAGCTCATTGGCCAGCAACGAGCGCTCCTCCATCAGTGACAGACGATGGGTCTCTTCATCGAGCCGCGCCTTGACGATGGCCATGCCGAGAAAGCGGCCGATGCTGGTAAAGAGTTCCTCGTACTGCTTCAACTCGTCGCAGAGCACCGCATCGACATAGAGATTGTAGACACCGAGATGGTTGTTGCGATGGCGCAGCGGCACGACGATGAGGCAGACATCCGGCGCGTCTTCGAAGAATTCGCGGCCGATTGCCTTGGCGCAACCCGAGATGGAGCTGAGGAAGACGACCTTTTCCGGCTCCTCGACCGAGCCGCAGGCACAGACCAGCGACGGCATCACCTTTTCGCGCTCCACGAGATCATCGTCCAACCCCACGCTGGCGACCAGATGGAGGTCCCCATCGGCACCCACCAGGCGGACGGCACCGGCCCGCGCGCCAACGATGTCGGTCAGTGTGTGCAGGAAACGGAGCAGGACTTCATTGACGTCATGGGTGACGTTGATGCTGGCGGCGACATCGTACAACACCCCCAGCATCGAGACACAGCCGCCATTCTTCAGGAACCCCTTGTCGGCGCGGGACGACGGTGCGCGATCCTCGCGCAACTCGAAGTCGAGACGCCGCAATTCGAACGCATCGACGACACTGTCATCCGGGCGCGGCTTGTTGGCCATATCGAGAAGACCCTACTCCGATGGCGGCACAAAGGCCGGATCGTTGGGATTGAGAAAGATGAACTGGGGCTCGTCCGCGCCCTCGACGACGTCAAACTCGATCGTCATGCCCTGAACCAGCGGTGCCATGCTTTGCGCATAGACGATCTTGACATCACGCTCCTCGGTGACGACGTCGTCATCCTTGATCTCATCGAAACCCATGGCGTACTGAAAGCCGCCGTCCTTCTCCTTCCTCGCCGCGACCCGGAGCCCGAGCCCCTGTGCATCGCCCTTCTCCATCGAACGAAGAATCTGTTGGTAGGCGCTCTCCGAAACCTTGATCATGAAACGCAATCCTCTTGTGACAGGGGGTGACAATGCGGCTATTGTACGGGCAAGGCTCTGCCGATGGGAAACAACCTTTGCATCAGGGCCGTTGGGATGCCGCTTTGACCGCCGATGCAAACTGGAGAAATCGCGCAACCCAGTGGTTTTGCGCCTTGTCCCGAAGATGGGCATAGCTGGCCAGCAGATTACGATAGACGAAACCGTCCATACCATCCCGGATGCCGGTACCCCGGCGCACGCGATAGGCGAAGCGCGCATCGGCGGGCAATCCTTGGAGCTCCGAGTAGTGAAACTCATGGCCGGCAACGACCTCCCCGGCCGGCGCGCCGGGCCACGGCATTGCCGATGTCTCCTCGAGCTGGATATACCCTCGCCCGTGGGGACGGGCCGACATCGTCACCCGCCCCGGCACGACACCAACCATCTCCAATTCACGGCCACGCCATGCGATCGACCGTGAGAGGTACATCAATCCCCCGCACTCGGCATAGCACGGAAGACCAGCCTCTATCGCCCGTCTCACGCTGGCCCGCATCGCGGTATTGGCCGACAGCCTCTCCATCGCGGTCTCCGGGAATCCACCGCCAATGAACAAACCATCGAGCGGAGGCAGGGTCTGATCCCGAATCATGTCGATGGAGATCAATTCAGCCCCCAGCCGCTCGAACTGCTCAAGGTCGTCGGCATAGTAAAAACCGAACGCCTCATCTCGAGCGATACCGATCCGCAGTGACGACGAGGCCGCGGGTGAATCGGCCGGCGACCGCCGATTCCCCCGTACCGCCGGCATGGCGCCGAGGTCGGCGCCGAGCGAGAGCAGACGCTCCAGATCGACGTGGGAACCGACCACATCGGCCAGGCGGTCGACGGTCCGTGCGGCATCGTTCTGTTCATGGGCAGGGATCAGGCCAAGGTGACGCTCTTCGATCACCTCATGCCGAAACCGGGGAATCGAACCGATCACGGGGATGTCCGTATGCCGTTCCACCGATTCGATCAGCTTGCCTTCGTGACGCGGCCCCGCGACACGGTTGAGAATCACCCCGGCAATCCTGACGGCGGGATCGAACTGCTGGTAGCCCAGCAACAACGGGGCGATTCCTCTGGTCATTCCCATCGTATCGATGACCAATACCACCGGCAGACCCAACATTTTCGCCAGCGCGGCATTGCTGTCGGAACCCTCGAGATCCATACCGTCGTAGAGCCCCTTGTTGCCTTCGATGATCGCGATATCATGACCTTCCGTTTTTTGCCGGAACAGCGAAACGATCTCATCACGGGAGGAGGTGTAGAAGTCGAGGTTGTAGCAAGCCTCGCCAGCGGCAAACCCCAGCCAGGCGGGGTCGATATAGTCCGGGCCTTTCTTGAACGGCGCAATGCGTACCTCGCGGCGCCGCAAGGCCGCGCAAATGCCCAGCATCACCGTGGTCTTGCCAGAAGACTTGTGCGCAGCGGAGAGGTAGAGACCCTTCATCCGGAATCCTGTTCAGTGGTCGGTCTGCGAACGATCAACGCCAACCAGCGCGCGGAGCGCCCACCCTTTGCATCGCGAACCATGCCCCGACGCGGCATGGCGTGCCACGCGCCAACGGCGCCGGTCTCGAATCGGCATTTGCACAGAAACGAGAAACGCCCTCAGCGAGGGCGTTTCCATGACCACGGCGATGCCAACGAATGATATCAGTCGGTGTGGTGAGGATCGACAACCGCATCTTCCAGCGATTCCGGCAGGAACGGAAGGATCTTGACGGCGAAGGCGATAATGGCCAGCGCCAGCGAAAAGCCCCCCAGCCCCAGCAGAAACTCCCACAGACTGGGCGCATACTCACCGGCGACACCGTCGTGGAACGAGCTGGTCACCTCGGCCCCGGGAAACAACACCAGCGGATAGGACTGCCCGCCGATGATCGTGACATACATCTGCCCGAATCCCCCGATGATCACCAGCAGTGCCGTCAAGGCCACCAGTTTGCGGCTTCTCAACGCAACACCGGAGAAGATCATCGCCATCGGCAGCAACGAACCGAGCAGAATCTGCACCAACCAAAACACGGCGGCATAGACGCCACCGCCATTCTTGCCAAGAAGCACGAACGCCTCCCAGCCATGGTGCTCGGTCGCATAGAGGTTGGTCAGATGGTAGACGGCGACGAAGAACAGCGCCGACGCGATGAAGACGGCCAGCAGGTTGGTCAACCTCGTCACCACCTTGTCACCCAACGGCCGGCCCGTCAGGTTGTAGGCCGCCATCAGCACCAGCATGAAGATGGCGAGGCCGTAGGCGAACGACATGATGATGAACATCGGCGCATAGATGGCCGCGTCATAACCCTGCCGAGCGACCAGAAAGCCGAAGATGCTGCCGGTACCTGTGGTGAGGATGAGCCGCCACAGGAACGCCGCGATCCCCACCGGCCGACTGTACGGATTCATCTTCCGCTCCATCATCATCCAGAGATAGACGGCGACGATACCGATGAATCCCGAGTACAGCAGGATATTCCAGGTGAAAATCGATTTTGGATTGACGTGGCTGATCGTCACGAGGAGCCGATCGGGCCGGCCCAGATCCAGCACCAGCACCATCAACCCCCCAACCAGTAGCGCAATGGCCACGATCCCCGATAGACGCGCCAGTGGCTTGTAGAGGGAACGCTTGAACACCGAGGAAATCGAAGCGACATTGAGCGCACCGGAGGCGGCTACGATCAGAAAAACCGCAAAGACGTGCGGCAGGCCCCAAACGATCTGATTGTTCATCCCGGTGACGATGTGTCCCTCCGTCTCCATGTGATGAGCGGCGAGCAGACCGACGAGCGCCAGCAACCCGAGCACGCCGAGCAACAACAGATAGCCTTTGGGCAGCCCCTCGATAGAGAGGTATTTGATTCTGGTCTTAGCCATAGTTCAGGTCTTGAGTTGAGTTGGTTGACGTTTCAGCCTTGGCGCAATCGTCACAGCCCCCGGTAACGGACACCTGTATTGAGCCCGAGATCCGCCCGAATCTGCGTACCCCCATGACGGGTGAGCTCGTTGGAGATCGCGCTGTTGGGGTCCTTGAGGTCTCCGAACACCATTGCACCATGCCCGGAGGCGTTGCAGGCCTCGACACAGGCCGGCTGTTGATCTTTGTCGACACGGTGGACACAGAGCGTGCAGGCCTCGACAGTGCCCTTGCCCCGCGGCGCGTGCGGCGCCTGGCCGGTGACTTTCTCGTGCTCGAACGAACGGGCCTTGTACGGGCAGGCCATCATGCAATAGCGGCAGCCGATACAGATATGGCGATCGACCAGCACGATACCATCGGCCCGACGGAACGAAGCACCGGTCGGGCACACATCGACGCATGGCGGATGCTCACAGTGCTGACACATCATCGGCAGCGTGACCACGTGTCCGGTCGACTTGTCCCTGGCCATGAGCTTGCGGATCCACTGCGGCGTCGTGGCGGGGTTGCCCTGATCCTCGATGCCGTTTTCGGTGTGGCAGGCCTCGACACACACCTCGCAGTCGGCGCACTTGGTGGTGTCGATCAGAAGCCCCCAGCGCACGGCGCTGGTCACCGCCTCGTCGTCGGGTTTTGCGCGGGCCACGCCAAGCAGGCGCACGCCCGGGGCCAGTGCCAGACCGGCCGCCACCGCAGCACCTCCCTTGAGGAAGGTACGGCGAGAACCGCTACTTTCGTTATTGCTGCTCATTTAACAACCTTTCGGAATCATCAGTGGACCTTTGCCCGACGACAGACCGACTACTTGGCGTCGTCGGGACGGGGTACATGACACTGAAAGCAGTCAATCTTGACCGCTGCATAACTGTGGCACGCGTTGCAAAAATGCTCTTTCGAATCGATGTCCGGGTAGGAACCATCCGCCTTCGGCTGCACGTGACAGTTCAGACACTCCCGCAAACTGTACTGCTTGGTTCGGATGCCCTGATGCATCGTCTGATCACGCTTGTGGAGCAACAAGTGCATGTGCGTCTTCCGAATTTCATCGGTTGGCGCGACGCACTTGTCGCCTTTGCCTTTCGGGATGTCCGGGAACGGAACATCGGCGAGCGCGATGGCCGGCAGCGATACCGCCGCCAGCACACCGATCGTGGTCACTATCCGGAGAAAAGAGCGCATATCCAGCCTCAGAGGTTATTCACCCATTGCCATATCGATGTAGCCGGTCGGGCAGACATCGGAGCAGATATGGCAGCCTACGCACCGTGCGTAGTCGGTGGCGACGTAACGGCCAGTGGTGGCCTCGTCCTTCTTGACACGATAGACGGCGTCCTGCGGACAGAAGATGACACAGTTGTCGCACTCGAAGCAGAGGCCGCAGCTCATGCAGCGATCCGCTTCCGCCCGGGCCTCTTCCTCGCTCAGACCCTTGGTCCGCTCGGTGAAGTGGTGCAGCACGTCGTCGGCGCTGACGGGAATCTCTTCCCGAAGATGCCGCGGCGTGTACTGGAAGTGCGCCAGAAACATCTTGTCCGTCTTGATGATCTCGTGCTCGGCCCGATCCTCGAAATTGTGCACGGCATAGTCGGCGAAGCTGGTGCCGCGAAGATCGCCTGCTTCCTCCGGCTTGTATTCCTTCGGCGCAAGACCCGCCTCGGCGAGCTTTTCCAACAGATTGAAATGATGCTTGTCGACCTTCGGCCGCTTCTTCATCTCACCCGACTTCAGCAGCTGGTCGATGCTTTCGACCGCAATCGCGGCATGACCGATCGCCGTGGTCAGCAGGTGCGGACGGAGAATGTCGCCAATGGCAAAGTGGCCGGGACGTCCTTTCACCTGAAAGTTGCGATCCACCTCCATGAAGCCGTGGTCGTTGGCATACTCCTCGACACCTTCCATATCCGATGCCTGACCAATCGCGGAGACGATCAGATCGGCCTCGATGACCCGCTCGGTCCCCTCTTTCTTGATCGGCGTCATGCCGTCCATCTCGCAGTCGGCGATCTTCAGTCCAACTGCGCGGCCGTTCTCGATTACCAGACCAACCGGCATGACCCCACCGAGGATCTCCACGCCTTCGTTGAGCGCATCCTTGACCTCGTGCGGCTGCGCGAACATCTGATCGACCGGAAACAGCGAGGTCAGCGTTGCGTCCGCGGGCTCCGCGCCTTCGGCCAGCGAGTCGTCCTGAACGATCGAGGTATCGGCGATCACCTTTTCGGGGTCACCCGCCGCCGGGTTGTAACCGATCCGACGGGTGACGGAAACGACGTCGATGGAGGTGTCACCACCACCAATACAGACGACTTTCTTGCCGGTGACCTTCATCCGCCCTTCGTTGTAGGCCTTGAGGAAATCGACCGCGGTGACGCAGTTCGGCGTCTCGTCCCAGCCTTCGACCGGCAGTGCCCGGCCTTTCTGGCAGCCTACCGCCCAGATGATGGCGTCGTATTCTTTCTCCAGCGACTCGATCGAGACATCGCGGCCAACCTTGGTATTGAGGCGTGTCTCGACACCCAGATCGAGGATCCTTTTGATCTCCGCGTCGAGGCGGTCCCGAGGGATCCGGTAGTTGGGAATGCCATAACGCATCATGCCGCCGAGTTCGGCGTTGTCATCGAACAGGGTAACGGCATGGCCCAGCATGCGCGCCTGGTGCGCCGCCGCCATACCGCCGGGGCCGCCACCAATCACGGCAATCTTCTTGCCGGTGTCCTTGCCGGGCTCGCCATAACTCAGATTGTGCTCGAACGCGTAGTCGCCGATGAATTGCTCGACCGAGTTGATGCCGACGAACTCCTCGACGTCGTTCCGGTTACAACCCTCCTGACAAGGCGCGGGGCAAACACGCCCCATCACCGCGGGAAAGGGGTTGGAAGCGGTTGCGCGGCGAAAGGCATACTCCTGCCACGCTGTGTCCGGCGCCGGCTTCTCGATACCACGAACGATATCGAGCCAGCCACGAACATCGTGTCCGGACGGGCAACTCCCCTGACAAGGAGGCGTGCGATGGACGTAGACAGGGCATTTGTGAGAGGTGTCGCCCTTGAAGATCTTCTCCGTCAGGTCGTCCCACGTGTTCTCACCATCATGGAACTTGCGGAATGTGAGGTTTTTCGCCATTTCGTCTTGGGAGGTCGCCATAGTCTGTTCCTCTCTTGCTCTAATTTAAACTGTTGAAATAGGGTTGAGCGCTATAGCCGTCAGGCCTCGGCCTCATCCTCTGCTTGTTCGCTTTCCTGCTCTGACCCCTTGAGGATCAGAGCATTGCTGACCAGCTGGTGGACCGAAACAATCTGGTCCATACCAAACCCGTAATAGGGCAGCACTTTCGAGAACTGGCTTTTGCAGATCGCGCAAATCGCCGCCATGTGGGTGACGCCCTCGTTCTCGACGACGTCCTTGAGTGCGGTCATTCGCGGCAGCGCGCCCTTGACCCGAACCTCCATCAGATCGTCGGTGAGCAGGCCGCCCCCACCCCCACAGCAAAAGGTTCCTTCCTTGATCGTGTCGGCCCGCATGTCCACATAGTTGTTGCAGACCGCCTTGATGACCGCCCTCGGCGTTTCGAACTGGCTGCCCGGGGTTGGACCGATCCTCGATGCGCGGGCAACGTTGCAGGAATCGTGGAACGTCAACGTCATGTCGTCGTTCTGGCTCTTGTCGATGTTCAGCGTGCCCTTCTCGATCTCGCCCAGTGTGAACTCGAGGATGTGCTGCGGGACCGGATACCGTTGATCGAGGAAGTCGAACGGACCAGCCAGCGTGTTGAGGAAGCTGTACGCAACCCGCCAGGCGTGACCGCACTCACCGAAGATCAGGCGCTTGACGCCCAGATCGATGGCGGCCTCGCGAATCCGCAGCGCGATACGCCGCATGTTCTCGTAGCTTCCGATGAACAGGCCGAAATTGGCGGCCTCGGACGCCTTCGAGCTCAACGTCCAGGTGACGCCCGCCTCATGAAATACCTTACCGTAGCCGATGAGCCCATCGACATGCGGCTCGGCAAAGAAATCGGCCGACGGCGTGACCAGAAGAATCTCCGCCCCTTTCATGTCCAGCGGATACTTGACCGCGACGCCGGTATCGTCCTCCACCTCTTCCTCGAGACCTTCGAGCGTATCGGCGAGCGCCGGCTCGGGTAGCCCGAGGTTGTTGCCGATCTTGAAGACCTTGCCGATGATCTCGTTGCTGTATTTCATCCCCTTGCCGATGCTGGCCATGATCTCACGCGCGGCCATCGTGATCTCGGCGGTATCGATGCCATACGGGCAATAGACCGAACAGCGGCGACATTCGGAACACTGGTGGAAATAGTTGTACCAGTCGTCGAGGACCTCTTGGGTCAGGTCGGTTGCACCGACGAGTTTGGGGAAAAACTTGCCGCCAAGGGTGAAGTAACGGCGATACACCTTGCGAAACAGATCCTGGCGGCCCACCGGCATGTTCTTGGGGTCGGCCGTGCCAATGAAGTAGTGGCACTTGTCGGTGCAGGCGCCACATTTGACGCAGGAGTCCATGAACACCTTGAGGGAGCGATACTTCTTGAGCATCTCACCCATCTTCGCGATCGCCGCCTCTTGCCAGTTGTCCACCAGCTCGCCGGGAAAACCAAGTGGCTCCTGGTGCTCAGGCTTGGCAACGAAAGGACCTTCCTGTTCCATCACCCCCGGATTGATATGAGGGACGATGATATCTTCTTTTATCGTAGGTACTTCAAAATCAGCCACGAGTGTTTCCTCGGTTTACGCAATACTTGCTTCAGGTCAGCCGGCGAGCCACGCTCTAGCGCTTGTCACCCGCTTCGAGCTTCAAAGCCCACGAAACCACATGCCGTTTCTCCCGCGGATTGTCCACCTGGTTGCGGGTGGGACTGAAAAACACGCCCGGCGCATGCAGCAGCTTGCTGAAAGGAAAAATGATCATCAATAGCGCCACGAGCAACATATGAAGAACCAGGATCGGACTGGCCGGGAACTCCTGCCACGAAAAGAGCATGACGCCCAGCAGAAAACGCTTGAGCTGGACGATATCGGGCGTGCTGACGAAGGTCATCAACATCCCGCTGAAGCCGATGCCGAGCAGCAGCAGAAGCATCAAATAGTCGGAGGGGGCCGATATATATTTGACGCGATCGACCACGAAGCGCCTCGTCAGCAGCCCCAACAGGCCCACCACCATCAGCACGGAGGCATATTTGCCGAACGGCTGTATGAACACCACCCAGCCCCAGACGGGCTCGATGACGTAACGCAAATGACGAAGAAGAACGAGAAACAATCCGAAGTGAAACATCCAGCCGAACAACCATAACCATTTGTTCGACTTGAACAGGCTTTCGAAGACGGTGACTTCACGCGCCAAACGAAACGCCACACCGGTGCGGGTAATCGGCGCAGGTGTCGTTGGAATCTTCAGCGGTGCCGGGGTTCTGAAGAATACCCAGATCTTATAGGCGAGGCCACCAAACAATACGATACCGGCGACAGAGTAGAGCACCGCGAAAAAGCCTGTCAGGATCGACATCTACCTGTTCTCCTCATCAGGAAAAGAATCTGTATTGGGAGAGCCGATCCGGCTCTCCCAAATAGGTCGGTAGCGCGTTATACGCAACCAGTCGGCTTGGGCAGGCCGGCATACTTACAAGCCTGCTTCGCCGGGCCATACGGAAACAGCTCATAGAGGTATTTGCTGTTACCCTTGTCCTTACCCAGCTTCTTGCCAATCGCTTTTGTCAGCACCCGTACCGCAGGCGCGATCTGGTACTCGTCGTAGTATTCCCGCAGGAAGTTGATGACTTCCCAGTGCGCATCGGTCAGCTCGGCCCCATCGAGACGCGCCATCTCCTTCGCAATGTCCTCGTCCCAGTCGTTCAGGTTGGCCAGGTAACCCTCTTCGTCTACTTCGTAGCTCTTACCATTCAGTTCGATTGCTGCCATTTTCTATGTCTCCAATACTTGCTTGCTAAACTTACAACCAGGACTGCGGAACATCGTATTCCGCCACCAGGTCAACAAAACCACCGTAATCGACGACGTCGATGCCTTCGATCACTTTGTCGCGCGAGATACCGCGGGCATCGAGATCAGGGCCAAGAACACTGATCTTGATGTCTTTCATGGCTTCCTTGAGCGCGCCACTGAATTTTCCGCCTTCCGCCGCCGCGACAACCCCGTCCTCGATCAGGATGAGGCCTGCGCCTGCCTTGGCCAGCCGCAGACAGCTGGTCAGGTTATTCCGCTCGTAGGGCGACTTGTTCACAATATGCAGTATTGCCATCTTTCAATCCCCCTTAGAAGCTGAGAATAACTTCTTGCTGATCCATGATCTCAGCAAGCTCTGCGGCACTGACGACAATGATCGAGTCCTTTTCGGCCCAATCGTCGTCCTCATCTTCCCATTTCAGATCCATCAGATCGTCGACGGTCAGACCTCGCTCCTCGAGAGACTCCTTTTCCACATAGAGCTTGGTGATATCGTAGTCACCGAGCGCGGAGTAGGTCGGCGAGAAATTCTTCATGCCGATTCCGTCGGTGCTCTGCCCCTTGAGCAACTGGTATACACCGTCGTCGACGAACGCCATGCTCACATCCTGCTCGAACGCGGCACTGATCAGTACCACCTCGAGAGACTCGAGCGCATAGATGGTGCCGTAAGGCGCTTTCCTGTTGAGGAAAAGAAACTTCTTCGTTGCAGACATAACGCCCCCTAGTCACCAAAAACGATGGTTCGATCCGACTGGATACCGCCTTCGATCAACTGCCCCAGCCCCGAGATTCGAAAGCCGGGGGCGATGTTGTCGGCATCCAGACCCTGCCGCTTGGCCTCGTCGGGATCCATGATGCCGCGACGCTGCGCCGCCGCGATACAGATCACCAGATCGATGCCGTGCTTTTCCGCGAGTTCGGTCCAGCCTTTCTGCAGATGACGATCGTCCTGCGGCGGCACGGTCAAACGCGTGCCGTTATTGACGCCGTCGTGATAGAAGAACACACGATAGATCTCGTGACCCTTCTCCAACGCAGCCCTGACGAACTGCTGGGCCGTATCAGCCGCCTGGTGCTGATACGGACCCTCATTGACTTGAACTGTGAATTTCATAAAGGTTTCCTTTACAAAAGCTCCGGATCAGACGACTCAGAAGCGGATATGCGCCGAAGAGTTGAGGCTCGCACGCGCGCCACGCCAGTTGTCGATATGGAACTTGGTGAAAGGCAGCCCGGTCAGTTCAAAGAAACGCGGCCAACCGATGCGCTCGATCCACTCGTTGATACGCTCCCAATCCTTCGCATCCTCTTTGTAGCACTTGAGAATGCGCTTGACGATGGCCGTCGCCTCGGGCCAACGCGGCGGATTGTTGGGAATGCCGGCAGCCACCAGTTTCTGGAACGTCGGCTTGCCACGAGCATTGGAGTGATTGCCGCCCACCCAGATGGCCAGCTTGGAGTGCTCGGCGTCGTTGATCTGCATCGGCGGGCACGGCGGGAAGCAGGCACCGCAGCAGACGCACTTACGCTCGTCGACTTCGAGAGAAGGCTTGCCATTGACCAGCGCGGGGCGAATCGCCGCCACCGGGCAACGCGCCACGACGGAGGGACGCTCACAGACGTTCGCGACGAGATCGTGATTGATCTTCGGCGGCTTGGTGTGCTGAACGTTGATTGCGATGTCGCCCTGACCACCACAGTTGATCTGACAGCAGGAGGTGGTGATGTGGACACGGTTCGGCATGTTCCACGAGGTGAACTCGTCGATCAGCTCGTCCATCATCGACTTCACGACGCCCGAGGCGTCGGTGCCCGGAATATCGCAATGCAGCCAACCCTGGGTGTGGGACAGGGTGGTGACCGAGTTACGGGTACCACCAACGATGAAGCCGGCGTCGGTGATCGCCTTGATCAGCGGCTGAACCTTCGCTTCGTCAGTGACAATGAACTCCAGGTTGGAACGCAGCGTGAACCGGATATAGCCGTCGGCATACTCGTCGGCGATGTCACAGAGCTTGCGAATGGTAAATACATCGAGAATACGCTGTGTTGCCGCCTTGACGGTCCAGACCTTCTGACCATCCTTGGAAACATGGAGCAGAACGCCCGGCTGAGGATCCTCATGGTAAGCCCAGTTACCATAGTTCCTGCGCATCGCCGGATGCATGTACTGAAACCCTTCAGGACAACCTGATTCAATAGGGGGACGTGGTGCAGCAGCTTCTGACATAGCCAACTCCCATCAATTCTAGAAATTAAACGAAAACTTGCATCCGGGGCCCCGATCGGACCCCGGACCCAGCCTGATTAGGCTCAGACTTAACCAGCGGCTTCCTCAGCCTTGCGCTCGAACCACTTCTCGGCCTCGGCATCCCACTCGTCCATACGGACATAGGAGCTTTGACGCGGATTGTTGACCATATTGGGATCAACATCGACACCGATGCCCTCGAGGAAGTTCACCAGACCGATACGCTCGATCATCTCACCGCAACGCTCGTGCTCGAGCCCGTTCTCGGCCCAGAAGTCGATCACCTCTTCGGCCAGTTCCACCAGACTCTCGAAATCCTCTTCAGTCTCGAGCTTCTTGAACGGAATGATGACGGTACCCATCAGATCACCGATCTTCAGCGTCCGCTTACCACCGATGCAGATGGTCGCGCCACGGTCATCCCCCGGAGAGAGCGCCTTGGGCATGACGTTCAGGCAGTGCATGCAGCGCACACAGTTGCGGTTGTCGACCGCCAGGGTGTCGTCGTCGTTGATCGACAGCGCGTTGGTCGGGCAGCGCGTGATGACATTGTCGATGAGGTACTGACGCCCCTTGGTCTTGAGGTACTCCTTGAAGGCATCCTGATCGACCTTCATGTCGTCACGCCAAGTACCGATGACCGAGAAGTCGGAACGCTCGATCGAGTTCTGGCAGTCGTTCGGGCAACCGGAGATCTTGAACTTGAACTTGTAGGGCAGCGCCGGACGATGGACGTCGTCGGTGAAGTTGTTCTGCAACGTGCGATGAATCCGCTGCTCGTCGATGCAGGACTGCTCGCAACGGGCGGCGCCCACACAGGACATGCCGGTACGGACGTCGGGGCCCGCGCCACCGAGATCCCAACCGTAGTCGTTGATCTCATCGAAAAAGGTCTGCGTGTTCTCGGTGTCGGCACCGATGAACATGATGTTGCCAGTCTGCCCGTGAAAGGTGATCAGGCCGGAACCATACTTCTCCCAGCTGTCGCTCAACTGACGCAGCATATCGGTGGTGTAGTAGTTCCCCGGTGGCGGCTGCACCCGCAGCGTGTGGAACTCCTTGGATGCGACGAACTTGTGCTCAACCTCGGAGAACCGGGGGATGATGCCAGCGCCGTAGCCAAATACACTGACCGTTCCACCCTTCCAGTACCCCTTCCGGGTCTCATACGAGTGCTCGAGCTGCCCCAGCAGCGAATTGGCCACCTCACGGATACGCTCTTCGGGATGATTGTCCCGCAGACGCTTGAAACCAGAAATAAAGCTGGGCCACGGTCCGTTTTCCAGCTCATCAAGCATTGGAGTCTCAAAATGCTCTGCCATGCCTCTCTCCTCACCTATTGGGAATCTGTTGCCTCGCTCGAACCTTCAACAAAGGCTCTCGCCATTCCGAAAACCAAGCCGGACCCCACACAAGAGGGGCCATGGGCCTACTGATGGGTGGCAAGTCTAGGTTGTGCCCCCAGACTCAACAACCCCCTTCTTGGGGTGCCCCCATTACACCCCCACTATCCCCATGGGGATATATGCGGCGATAAGATTTATTTATGAATGGCGGCACACCCATACAGGCAAAGATTGTACGCCCCCAGCCCACGCCCCGGCGAAATCACCCAATAAAAAGGGGCCCTATGGCCCCTTCTTCGCCTGGCCGCCGTTCACCGAACGGCTCCGACCCGGATATCAGATGTACAGACAGATGTCAGCGTCACCGGCAAACTCGAAGAAGGCCGCCGCGCCCGCATATTCGACATCGGAGATGAACTCGGAAGTATCCATCTCGAACAGGTCGACCGTCATCTGACAGGCCACCATCTTGACCTCCGCCTCGAGACAGAGATCGCGCAACTCGGTCAGATCGGCCACCCCCTTGGAAGCCATCTTCTTCTTCATCATCGTGGTCATCATCGACTGCATGCCCGGCAGGGCCTGAACGAGCACCGGCACCGGCATCGGCATCGGCATGCCCGGATTGCCCAGCGGCGAGACCTTGAGATCCAGCTTCTTCTTCAGCAGCTGAAGGCCATAGAAAGTAAAGAAGATCTCGGTTTCATAACCCAGCGCCGCTGCGGTGGACGACAGGATGAACGGGGGATATGCCCAGTCCAGCGTGCCCTTGGTTGCGATAATCGCCAGCTTCTTTTCGTCAGACATAAGAATCTACCTCTTTGGATTTTGGTTACGAAGCACACCCGCCGCCACGCCGGGAGCGCCTATCCGGCCATCTTGCTCGATTCTGGGGACGCGATTGGCAATCCCGCGGAGGCCCAGCCGATGATCCCGCCCCGAAGGTTATACGCTTCTATGCCCTGTTGCGCCAGAAACATGCAAACCTGCGCCGAGCGGGCGCCGCTGCGGCAATAGATTACCAGCTTTTCGCCCTCATCCAACTCGATGGGGGTCATCGGGATCAGATGCATCGGCACGAACTCATACCCCTCGATCACTCCCTGGGCAACCTCGGCAGGTGTTCGCACATCGATCAACTTGACCTTTTCACCCTCTTTCAACCACCGACTGAGTGTCGGCGCATCGACTTCCTGGATTCCGTACATTGAACGACCCTAGCTTTGTTGTTTGGAACGCCCCGGCAAACGCCACCAACGACGAAAGCAGCGCTTTTTCTGCACGCCCATACAAAAATCAGCCGCCTGACGCGACTGATTCTGGCGATGCACCCCGCGCAAGCGCGAGCCCTTTGACCGGAGCACATTTTAGTAATTCAGGACACGCTAATATACAGGAGAGGAGCGAAAGCTTCCATTCGCCCATCGGCACGGAACAATGGCCGGGGACACCCGGCCGCCATGACACCCCCCCCAAACGCGCGGCACACCACAGCGCCCACCACCTCATTAGAATGCATTAATATTAGTATATTCAGTATTTTAGCAGCGGCAATCGCTTTGCCACATCTCTCGATTGCCGTATGATAGCCAACGTCCTTACATGGGTATCCCGACGGCAGAATCGGGATTCACATGCCACCACCCATAACCCTACCAACTAGGAGAGTAATCCATGCATATCGCATTGAAGACTGTGGTGACCGCAGCCTCCGGCATCCTGATCATGGGGGCCATGCTGACCACCCCCACGACAGTACAGGCGGGAGACGATGCATCGGTCATCGAGGAAGGCAAAAAGATCGCCTTCGACCGAAAGAAAGGCAACTGCCTTGCCTGCCACATCATGGCCGGCGGCGACCAGGCGGGCAACATCGGCCCTCCACTGATTGCCATGAAGGCGCGCTTTCCCGACAAAGCGGCACTGAGGGAGCAGATCTCCGATGCCCGCATCAAGAACCCGAACACCATCATGATTCCGTTCGGCCCGCATGGGGTGCTCACCCCCGAAGAAATCGACAAAGTCACCGAGTTCGTCTACTCGCTGTAACACCACCAGATTCCGAGGATACAAGACAATGCAACGCAGACTATTTCTGAGAGGCGGCCTGGCGGCCGGCGCGGCGGGACTGGCCGCCACGGCTGGGCTGTTGACCCCCAATGCCGTACTGGCCGCATGGCCGAAGGCGGCTTTCGAGAGCAAGAAGGCCGAGGATGCCATCAAGGCCATCGGCGGCGGCGCCGCCCCGACCGAATCGGCCGAGATCAAG
>CAZTOZ010000047.1:0-8363 GCA_964614535.1 uncultured Thiotrichales bacterium
TTCGAGCGGTGGTTCGAGCGGTGGTTCCGGTAGTTCCGGCAGTTCCGGCAGTTCCGGCAGTTCCGGCAGTTCCGGCAGTTCCGGCAGTTCCGGCAGTTCCGGCAGTTCCGGCAGTTCCGGCAGTTCCGGGACGGCGGTGGCCGGTGACAGTGGCGTGGCCGAAGGGCGTTCGGGCGGTGGTGCCACGGCGTTGTTTCTGCTGGGCCTGCCGTTTCTGAAGCGGCGACGGTGTGAGGTAGCAAGGCCCGGTCGTGGCGTCACCGCCTCGCGCCGTCAAAAGCGCACCACCGGCTCCGAGCGTTCGTAGACTTCGGTGATCTTCTCGCCGTTCCAGGCGTAGACCAGATGTGGCCCCTGGGTGGGCAGCGAGACGGCCGGTGGGCGCAATGCGGCGATGCACTCTCCGCCGGGATGGCGCACGCTGCGATACCAGATGCCCCAGGCACCGCCGTCGCGCAAGCGCCGCCCAAAGGCCTGCGCCAGGGGGTGGTCGGCCGGATCGGGGGCGGGGTCGTGCAGCGGACCATAGTGTTGGGCGCGGATGTCGTGCAGCGGTTTCTGCACGGTGCCGATCCAGACGCGCATGCTGAAATCGGCGGGCCCGAGTTGGGCATCCCGGGCGATCCGTTCCCGGTGGTGGACGGTTTCCCGGATGGCCGTCTCCAGGCGCAGGCCGGCGTAGTAGACGCCGTAGCTGCCATCGCTGAAGCGCGAGGGCCAGCCGATGTGGGTGAAGGCGGCCATGACGATGCTGGCGCCGGGGCCGCTGACGCGATCATCGGGGGCGACCCGTTGCAGGTCACCGGTCTCGTCCAGCAGCCGGGGGTTGGTTTGTGCCTCCAATGCCCAGAGCGGGCCGAGCAGTTCCGGCGGTACGTGGCGCTCGAAGAAGTCGATCGGCGGGTAGCGGGTGGCGATGATGCGGTACTGCTTGCCGCGGGGGCGTGCCGTGCCTGGCGGCGGCAGTCTCTCCATGTCCATTCAGCCGCGCGCCGCGTCGAGATAGCGGCGCACGTCGGCCAGCGCGATCAACGAGCCGCTGAGCATGTGGTCCAGGGGTGACCGGCCGGCGAACAGCGGTGCGCTGTTGGGATTGCGCAGCCACTCCCGTGCGCTGTGGTCGGGAAAGAGGATGTGCATCGCTTTGTAGATTCCGAGCAGGTAGCTGATCCGGTCGAGCGTGTCCCGCGACAGGTTGCCGCGTAACTGTTTCTTCCATTTGAAGAAGGTGGAGCGCCCGGGCGAGCCGAGCAGGGCGCGTTGCTGTTCCGTGTTTAGCCCCCATTCGCCGGTGATGGAGAAAAAGGCCGTCAATCCGGCGGCCGCTTTTTCCGCGTCGCTGTATCGTGGTGTCGTGTCGGCGCTGGCTCTGTGGTCTGCAATCTGCATGATTGGTCTCGATGTGTTCTTATTTCAGTTTTTAGTCTGCAAATGGACTTTCGTCAAGTGCCGGTGTCACGGTGGTGGTTCGCGTAGCGCCAGGTGAATTGCTATACTGGCCGCTCCTGCATTGGTCCCCCCGCGACGGTAAGCTGCGAACCCCGCCAGGTCCGGAAGGAAGCAACGGTAGCAGTGGACCCGGGCGCCGGGGTGTGGCTGATGCAGGTCTTTCTTTTTCCCCGGCCCGTGGTGATGCCGGGGTTTCCCCAGCCTCGCCCGTCGTTTTCCATGAGTTACCAGGTTCTAGCGCGCAAATGGCGTCCCGCCCGCTTCGACGAGATCGTCGGTCAGGAGCATGTGGTTCGGGCGATGGCCAATGCGCTCGATCAGCAGCGCCTCCATCACGCCTATCTGTTCACCGGCACCCGGGGGGTCGGCAAGACGACGCTGGCGCGGATTCTGGCCAAGTGCCTCAACTGCGAGCAGGGGGTGACTTCACAGCCCTGCGGCCGCTGCGATGCCTGCCGCGAGATTGCCGAGGGGCGGTTCGTCGATCTGATCGAGGTGGATGCCGCCTCGCGCACCCGGGTCGATGACACTCGCGAGCTGCTCGACAACGTCCAGTATGCGCCCACCCAGGGGCGCTACAAGGTGTATCTCATCGACGAGGTGCACATGCTCTCCACCCACAGCTTCAATGCGCTGCTGAAGACGCTGGAGGAGCCGCCGCCCCATGTGAAGTTCCTGTTGGCGACCACCGACCCGCAGAAGTTGCCGGTGACGGTGCTGTCGCGCTGCCTGCAGTTCAATCTCAAGCGGGTGCCGGAGGCGCGTATCGCCGCCCATCTCGAAAAGGTGCTGAGTGCCGAGGGCGTCGAGTTCGAGGCGGCGGCCCTGCGGCATCTGGCCCACGCCGCCGATGGCAGCCTGCGTGATGCGTTGAGCCTGCTCGACCAGGCCATTGCGTTCGGCAACGGGGCGGTGCGCGACGATGAGATCGGGCAGATGTTGGGCAGTGTTTCCCGTGGGCATTTGCAGCAGATGTTGCTGGCGGTGGCCAACGGTGACGCCGAGGTGGTGATGGGTCAGGTCGATGCGCTCGCCCAGATGGCGCCGGACTACGATCAGGTGCTCGCCGGCCTCATCACGTTGCTGCATGATCTGGCGCTGGCTCAGCAGGTGCCGGGCAGTCTGGCGTTGCGCGGTGTCGATGTGGATGAGGTGAGCGAGATCGCTCGCGTCATGGCGCCGGAGGACATTCAGCTCTATTACGAGATCGCGGTGCGGGCGCGGCGCGATCTGCCGCTGATTCCCGATCCGCGCAACGGGCTGGAGATGGCGCTGTTGCGGATGCTCGCCTTCCGCCCCGAGCCGGCGGCGGGGGAGCAGCGTCCGGCATCGGCGGCTGACGGTTCCACGCCGTCGGCACCGCGTTCTGCGCCGCCGGCCGCGCCGGCGCCGGCGACCCCCCCGGCGGAGTCCGCGCCAGCGGCCGGGGCGCCACGGGCCGATGCCGGCTGGGATGAGATCCTGCGGCATCTTGGCCTGACCGGGATGGCCAGAATGTTCGCCAGCCATTGCACGCTGGAGGCGGTGGAGGAGGGTGTGGTGACGCTGGCGCTGTCGCAGCGCCACGACAGCCTGAAGAACGACAGCGTCGTCGGCAAGCTGGAGAAGGCGCTGGGGGAATACTACAACCGTCCGGTTCGGCTCAAGATCGTGCTGACCGAGGAGGACCCGGATTCGCCGGCGGCGCGGCAGAAGCGCGAGGCCGAGCAGCGTCAGCTGGCGGCGGAGGCCGCCATCGCCGCCGATCCGGTGGTGGCGCAGCTCAAGGACCAGCTCGGCGCCGAGGTGGTGCCCGGTTCGGTCAAGCCGCTGCCGGAGTAGAGGATTCAACCAACCGATTGCAGGAGTGGATAGATCGATGAAAGGTGGACTAGGCAACATCATGAAGCAGGCCCAGAAGATGCAGGCGGAGATGGCCAGGATGCAGGAGGAGATCGCCCGCATGGAGGTGACGGGTCAGTCCGGCGGTGGCATGGTGACCGTGGTGATGACCGGCAAGCATGCGGTCAAGCGGGTCAGCATCGATGATACGCTGATCGGTGACGACAAGGAGATGCTCGAAGATCTGATCGCTGCCGCCGTCAACGACGCCGTGGCCAAGGTGGAGGCGGAGACGAAAGAGAAGATGGCCAGCATCACCGCCGGTCTGCCGGCCGGCCTGAACCTGCCGTTCTGAGGGACGGACCGTCGCCATGGCGTTGACTCCACTGCTGGAACAGTTGATGACATCGTTGCGCTGTCTGCCCGGCGTGGGGCCGAAGACGGCGCAGCGGATGGCCTTTCACCTGCTGGAGCGCGACCGCGACGGCGCCCGCCGCCTGTCGGCCACGCTGGCCGAGGCGATGGAGAAGATCGGCCATTGCGCCCGCTGCCGCACGCTGACCGAAAACGAGCTCTGTGACATCTGCGCCAATCCCGGCCGCAATGCGGGGCTGCTCTGTATCGTCGAGAACCCGGCCGACGTGCTCGCCATCGAGCAGTCCGGCGCGTTTCGGGGCTATTATTTCGTCTTGATGGGGCAGATCTCGCCGCTCGACGGCATCGGCCCGGAGGAGCTGGGACTCGATGCGCTGGAGCAGCGGTTCCGCAGCGGGGAGGTTCAGGAGGTCATCCTCGCCACCAATCCCACCGTGGAGGGGGAGGTGACCGCCCACTATATTGGTGAACTGGCCCGCGCCCATGCGGTGAAGACGTCGCGGATCGCCCACGGCGTGCCGTTCGGGGGCGAGCTGGAGTATATCGACAGCCAGACGCTGTCCCACGCTTTCGAAGGCCGTACCAGCTACTGAATTCACAGCGGGAGCACACCATGACCGACTGTATTTTCTGCAAGATCGCCGCCGGCGAGATTCCGGCGACCAAACTGCTGGAGACCGACGACGTCGTCGTCTTCCGCGATCTCAACCCGCAGGCGCCGACCCATCTGTTGGCGATTCCGCGCAAGCATATCGCCACCATCAACGATCTCGACGCTGCCGATGCCGCGCTGGTCGGCAAGCTCTACCTTGCCGCCAAGCAGGTGGCGGTCGCCGAGGGGATCGCCGACAGTGGCTATCGCACGGTGATGAACTGCGGCGAGGGAGCGGGGCAGACGGTGTTCCATATCCATCTGCACATCCTCGGCGGCCGGCCGCTGGGCTGGCCGCCGGGCTGAGGGGGCCGTGATGGATTCCGAACGAATCAAGCACATCGCTGGCGGTCTCTGCCTGTTGGCCTCGGTGCTGGTGCTGGTCTATCAGCAGCCGATTGGCGAGGCCATCGGGATCGGTGTCATGGCGCTGTGGCTCGGACTCGGGGCGCTCGGCGTCTATCTCGTCGGCATCGGCCGGGACTGACACGGCCGCGTCGGGGCTGCCGTTCTCGATGACGCGAAGCCATCGAGAACGCAGCGGTGCGGGGAATCGTGTTTTCTTCTCTTCACGGCCAGCAAGCCCGTGGATGGATGTTCCGGCGGCGCGTCAGAACTCCGCCGTCACTTTCAGCCATGCTGTTCTGCCCGGCTCGTTGACGCGCACGGCATCGAGATCCATCAAGTTGGCGCGGCTGGCGTGCTCGGCGTAGGTCTTGTCGAAGAGGTTGTCCACGCCGGCGCGCAGGCTGAAGGTTTGGTTGATCTCCAGATTGCCGTAGAGATCCAGCGTGGCCCAGCCGGCCGTTTCGCCGACCTCCTGCCGGCTCAATGTGTCGATGCGATCCTGCCGGTCGGCGAAGCGTACTCTCGAACCCAGGCCCCAGCCGCCGGCGCGATAGTCCAGTTGCAGTTTGCCGTTGAGTGGTGGTGTCTGCGGCAGCGGACGGTCGTCGGTGGTGTTGGTGGCACGTACCCAGGCGAGGGCGCCTGAGAGCGCCAGGTTGTCGGTGAGCTGGTGGGTGGCTTCCAGCTCCGCGCCGTAGAGTTCGGCATCGACGTTGCGATAGATCTCCGCGCCATCGGCCTTGAGGATGCCGTTCTGGCCGCGGGCCGAGTCCCGCAGGATGTAGTCCGTCACGTCGTCGTAGAAGATCGTCGCGCTCATTTGGCCGGTGGCGGTCGACAATGCCACACCGGCGTCGATCTGGTGGTGCCGTTCGGGGTCGATCTCCGGGTTGCCTACCCACCGTTGTTCCGGCGTCATGCCCCATTTGTTCATGTAGCGTTCGGTGGCGTCGGCGGTACGGACGCTGCGGGAGATGCCGGTAAAGAGGCTGAGGCCATCGGTGAGATCCTTCTCATAGCGCAACAATCCGCCGATGTTGGTCTCGCTCTGATCCTCGGCGCTGACGCCGTAGTACATCCCGTAGGCGGTGTTGGCGGCGACCAGGCCGGGCTTGTCGGTGGTGCGGTCGGCCGTGGCGTCCACCTGGTCGATGCGCAGGCCGGTCTTGATACGGGCATTGCCCTCCAGTGGGGTGGTGGCCTCGGCAAACAGGCCAGCCTGTTCGATGGTGACCTCGGGCCATAGATAGGAGAGTGCCTTGGGCGTGCCGTTGTCCATGTTGTAGGAGGTGGCCTCGCGTTCGTTGCGCTGCACGTCAAAGCCCCAGTCGATGATGCTGGCGCCGATGGTGGAGCGCAGGACCATGCGTCCGCCGCTGGTCTTCGAGTGGGTCGGGGTGGCGCGCTTCATCGGTTTGCCGGCCATCATCGAACCGGCCGGGTAGGCGGGCGCGGGCCGGTTGCTGTAGTTGTCCATCAGGTGGTCGACGTCGCTCAGATAGGCTTCGACGCGGATGCTGTCGATCGCATCGACGGCCGGCTTGTCCAGATAGCGGAAGCGGTAGAAATCCCCCTCCTCGTCCGGGCTGTCCATCCCCGCGCCGGGGTAGAGCGCGTCCTCGAAGTCGTTGCGTTCGATGGTCAGTTCGAACAACCGGTCGGCCGTTGGTGTCAGGCCGAGCACCACCCCGGCCTGTTGGTGGTCGTAGCTGGAGCGTACCGGGTTGCCGTCGCCGTCTTCGTAGTCGTCGGCGCTCTTTTGCTCGACGAAGGCACGCAGATACCCGCTGTCGCTGGCGGCGACCACATCGCCGAGCAGGTCGTAGCGGATGCCATTGTCGGTGGTCAGCGCCGAGATACGGCCGTGCACGCCCTTGTCTTCGGCCAGGGCACGGGTGTCGCGTTCGAACAGTACCGTGCCGCCGCTGCCGCCACCGCCGTAGATCACGGACTGCACCCCTTTGAGGACGACGACGCGCTCATACGTCTCCAGTGCCGCCCAACTGGCCGGCGGGTCCATTCGGTTGGGACAGCCGCCATGGACGTAGGCACCATCGAGCAGAACGTTGAGCCGTGTTTGCGACTGGCCGCGGATGATCGGTTCCAGACCGCGCCCGCCGAAACGACTGATGGAGACGCCGTTGACCTGACGCAGAAAATCGGCGCCGTCGGCATTGACCGCTTTGCTGCTGTTGTAGGCGTCCGGTTCGGCCACGTTGGGATTGATCGGCACCGCCTGCTCTTCCACCAGGATTGGTGCCAGTTCGTCGGCTTGCAGCGTGCCGAGCGCCAGCGTGATGGCGCAGGCCAGCAGTGATTTCTTACAGGTGTCGCGCATCATGACTCTTCCCCTGGGATCAGTATTTTCGGATGTTCTAATACCTTTTTCAGGATAGAAAAAAGCACATCCGCGCAACAGTGACAAAATGTCGCAGCCAGTGATTGGCGGCCGGGGCAGTGCAGGCGTAGGATAAAAGCGTCGAACCACCCAATATGAGGAGAAAACCATGGCAAAAAAGATTTTGATGCTGGTTGGCGATTTCGTCGAAGACTATGAGGCGATGGTCCCGTTCCAAACGCTGCTGGCGGTCGGCCATCAAGTCGATGCCGTCTGTCCCGACAAGAAGCCGGGCGATACGGTGGCGACGGCGGTCCACGATTTCGAAGGCCACCAGACCTACAGCGAAAAACCGGGCCACAACTTCCACATCAATGCCGATTTCGATGCCGTCGATCCGGCCGGCTACGATGCGTTGGTGATCCCTGGCGGTCGTGCGCCGGAATATCTGCGGCTCAATCCGCGCATCATCGAAATCGTCCGGCATTTTCACAACGAAAAGAAACCGGTGGCCGCCATCTGTCACGGCGCGCAGATACTCGCCGCCGCCGGCGTGCTGGAGGGGCATCACTGCATGTGCTATCCGGCGGTGAAGCATGAAGTGGAAGCCGCCGGCGGCGTCTATGAAGAGGTCAACGAAAGCTTCACCAACGCCGTGGCCGACGGCCATCTGGTGACCGCCGCCGCCTGGCCGGCTCACCCGGAGTGGATGCGCAAGTTCCTGGACGTGCTCGGCACCCGGATCGAACCGTGACTGCTAGCGAGGCCCGCCTCGCCCCTGACATGCACGCCGGTTGTCCCGTCGGAACCGGCGATGCTGCCCCGCCCGTCAACGGCAGTGATGACGGCATCTGGTACTTTTCCGCAAAAGACGGTACGCCCTACGACTGAACATCACGTGAGAAAAGGGGAAGAGAAAATGGCCTGCAAACGCTACCTCGTAAGTGGCCGTGTCCAGGGTGTCTGGTTTCGCCAGTCCACCCGGGACCAAGCCAAACGGCTCGGCCTGCGCTGCCAGGCCATCAACCTACCCGACGGGCGAGTCGAAGTCATCGCCTGCGGCGACGGACAAAACCTGGAAAAACTCGAAACATGGCTATGGAAAGGCCCACCCCTCGCCCGGGTCGATGCCGTAGAGAAAGAAGACATCGAAATCCCCGACATCGATTCCTGACAAAATGCCCAATCCACCTCCCTCCCCAACAACCCTCTCTCCCCTGGAGGGGAGAGAGCCGGAGAGAGGGGTGAAAAACCAAAGCCAACAACCCACTGCAACGGTCAGCCCCACCACCCAATCCACCTCCCCAACAACTCTCTCTCCCTTGCAGGAAAGAGAGCCAAAGAGAGGGAATAACACACCAACACCAAAGAGAACCCGCC